>CAZVQJ010000007.1:0-34764 GCA_964629165.1 uncultured Puniceicoccaceae bacterium | reverse complement strand
TCAGAACCTTGGAGTTCCCCGAGCCAGAAGTTTAGGCCCGCCGTATCCGGTTCACGATTGAACACGTGGTCGTAGAGGATCCAGAGAAACTCTTCGTCGGTCGTGTCGCCATAAATGTCATCGTATTCCGCGCCACTGACAAAGGTATCCACCACCGGATCCCAGCCTTGATTCCAAGCAATGTCTTTCGTCCAATAATCGAGTCCCGCGCCGTCAGCGACACGGCCGCCGAACGCAGCATACAATCGGATGATTCTCTCCTCGAAGCTGACGGTGTTCCAGTCGAGTTCACCTTCGCCATCACTCGACGCGGAGACGCTGGGCGTCAGCAGCTCTTCCAGAACCTCTGCCCACGAAGAGTCTTCGTGCCGATCTAGGAACGCAGCGAAATCATCCTCCGCCGGATTCGTCTCAATGCGGAACTTACTGAAAATCCATGCCAACACGCCACGGTCGATCGCTGTGAAATTTGCTGTATCCACGTCGATAAGGTCCGGAATGCCATCAGCATCGGCGTCCCGTCCGTCGATGCGTAGCGCAAACATCCGCGAGTTCGCCGACACGCCCTCATCGGTGGACTGCAAGATGCCGTAGAACTCTTCCTCGATCGGGTTGAAAATTAACATGGTGGAGGCGAACGCATACGTGCTTTCTCCTTCACTGAGGGTAAACCTGTCCTCTACTCCCGTCCCGAAGAGGGTCACTTCATGGAAGCCGTCTTCACGGAGATCGAAAGAATAATTGAGGCTGCCGGTAGGCCCGGTACCGCTCCCGTTGGGGATAATATCGAGTGTGCCGACACTGTTGTCGAAATTGATGCTCCGGGTCGCCGGTGTCAGCGTTGTCGGGGACAGAGGATTCGCTTCGTAGGCTGACCAGCCACTGCTGCCACTGGCCGGCTGGTCCCGTCGCACAATTCCGACGATCGGGCTCGCGACACCCGCAGAAGACCCGCTCGCCTCCGGCATCGTAAAGTAGACGCGACCGACGTCATGGACGCCCTGGTCGCTCAGGTTGACCCCACGGTAATTACTTTCGACGAGATCGCCCCCATTTGGCAAGGCACGGATGCCATCGATGAGGATATGGGTCGAAGTGTTTGCGGAAGCGGGTGACGGCACGAGTTCCGCGAAGCGGAAGTCTTCCACCGCTGGCACAAACACGAATTCCGGAGCTTCGAGAAAGGTCTCTATGCTGCCACTCAATTGGCCAGACGCAGACCAGGAAGGAGAACAAAGGGGAAGTAGAATCGACGCGCCGACGCAGAGCGTTTTAATTTCCTCGAATTTCATGAAGCAGAAATGGTTTTGGAGACAAACGAGATTTGATTGATGGCAGCATCTAACTGGGCAACCGGAAGGATGTCAATCGGCCTTCGCCGACACTTCTTTAAAATCACGGTCCTTCTCTGAAAAAAATCCTCCTCTCGACTCTACCCTCGGAGAATTCTATGGATCGGCCAATTCAGTCGATTTCTTTGTGGATCAGATAGAGTGGCCTGCCTTTGGACTCCTTGAAGACCCGCCCAAGGTATTCGCCCAGAACGCCCAATCCGATCAACTGGACCCCCCCGAGGAATAGCATGGCCACCATGAGGGACGCATATCCGGGAGTGGTTTTGTAGAAGAAAAGTGTCCGCATCACCAGGTAGAGGGCGTAGAGGAGCGAGCTCGTGGCGATGACCCCTCCGAGGTAGGTCCACACCCGGAGCGGCACGGTGGAAAAGGAGACTATCCCGTCGAGTGCGAAGTTCCAAAGCCTCCAGTAGTTCCATTTGGTTGTGCCCGCGTATCGAGGAGAGCGGTCGAAGGAGACTTCCGCCGTCGGATAGCCGAGCCAGGCGAAGAGCCCCTTGGTGAAACGGCTGCGTTCCGGAAGCGATCGCAGGGAGTTCAGTACCTGCCGGTCGAGGAGACGGAAATCCCCGGTGTTCGCCGGGATGGGCGTCTCCGCCAGGCGGTTGTAGAACCGATAGAACCAACCAGCGCTCTGCCGCTTGAGCCAACTCTCACCCTTCCGCTCTCGTCGACGTGCGATGACGACCGGAAATCCCTCCCGCCATTTTTCCACCAGCAGGGAGATCACCTCGGGCGGGTCCTGCAAGTCCGCGTCCATCGGAACGACAACCCTTCCGCGGCTGCAGTCGAGCGCCGCCGCCAACGCCGATTCCTTGCCGAAGTTTCTCGTCAGAGCAATGACGCGCACGCGCCGATCGGCTTTTCTCCGGCTCTCGAGTCGAGACAGTGTGTCATCACGGCTACCATCGTTGACGCAAACGATCTCGAAATCCATCCCGATCGATTCAAGCACGGGAGTGACCTCCTGGAAGAAGCGATCGACCCCGTCCCCCTCGTTGTAAAACGGCACCACGACCGAAAGGCTCGGCGTGTAAGGATGGTCCTTGGTGAAACAACGACGTTCCCCGGCGGCATCTGGCACAGCAAGCAGGCGAGCACCCGCCGACACCACCGCCTGGACCAAAGCATTCTCAGCTAGAGAATCTCGCTCTGAAGGCGTTTCTATCACTCCCACGCCGCCCGGCGCGAGCATCCGTACGATCTCGCGAACATAGGGAACGCGGGACAACGGATCCATTACACTGTAGAGCCCACCGCAGCAGATGAAGTCATAGCGGTCGTGCGAAAAACACCGCAGCCACGCCTCCCCATCCAGGAGATGATACTGAACCCTCTCCGGGTAAGCGTTCACCCCGCGTGCGGACTCCAGCAGGGAGGGTGCGATTTCTGCGCCCACCACCTCGTTGAAGAACGGCGCCAGCCCCTGCGTCCATTCTCCGGTGCCACAACCGAGATGAAGTGCCGCCTCCTTCTTCAGCGGGGACCGGGCCAGCTCCAGCATCCTGGCCAGCCAGCGCCCCTTTTCGGCTTCCGCCTGCCCGCCGTCAGCCGCAGACTGCCGATCGCTGCGTCGCCGCGCAGAAGCCCGAATGTGTAATTCCCACTCGCGTCGCAGTTCCTCCAGTTGCATCATTTCCTCCAACGGTTCTGATAGGACAATGCACCCGTCGCCTCTCAGCCAGACTTTTCCTCGGTTGCAGTCACCGCCCCCTCCCCCCTGAAAGATGGACCTTACCTCCCTTCGCGAAGAGTATAAACGAGCCCGGCTCCGCCGTGACGAGTTGGCGCCGGAACCGACTGATCAATTCCTCGCCTGGATGCAAAATGCGCAGGATGCAAAGCTGCCCGAGCCGAACGCCATGACGGTGGCGACGGTCGATGCCGAGGGGCAGCCGTTCACCCGGATCGTGCTCCTCAAAAAGTTCGACGCGACCGGGCTCGTCTTTTTCACGAACCTCGAAAGCCGGAAAGCCCGCCAGATCAGTGAAAATGCTCGCGTGTCGCTTCTCTTCAACTGGTTACACCTCGAGCGCCAGGTAAGCATCAACGGAACCGCCGAGAAAATCCCGGCGACGGAAGCCCTCGCCTATTTTGCTACCCGCCCCTTTCACAGCCGCCTCGGAGCCTGGGTGAGCGAACAGAGCAAAGTCATTCGTTCGCGGGCTCTCCTCGAAGAGAAGATGGAGGAAATGAAACGAAAGTTTGCCGACGGGGAAGTTCCCCTGCCCTCTTTCTGGGGAGGCTTTCGCGTAAAGCCACACAGTTTCGAATTTTGGCAGGGCAGGCAAAGCCGCCTGCACGACCGATTCCTGTATTCGAGGACCGGTGACGGAAGCTGGAGGGTTGAGCGTCTGCAACCTTGAGGGCGAGCCTGGTTAGCACCGTTCTGCCAATACACCCTTTCAGAAGTATTCTCAGAATCGCCGAGACCGTTCCCCGTCGGGCCTCCAGGGCGACCAGCGGCGATCGGTGAAAGGGGTCTGCTGTGGTGCTACGATCGGAGGTGCCGGATTTCTTCGGCGGTGGTCATGTAGATGATCTCTTCCGCTAGATTGGTGGCGTGATCGGCGATGCGTTCGAGGGATTTGCTCACAAAGATGAGATCAACATAATTCTCGATGGCCTCCGGCCGGTTCTTGGACGCTCGGAGAAGGGACTTCAGGTTATGCTTGTCGAGGCGATCGACCTCGTCGTCTTCAAGCAGAATTTCCCGTGCCTTCTCGTGATCACCCTCAACGAAACACTGCAATGCCTTGCGGATCATCGCGTCACTGTGGCGTGCCATCGCGGGGATTTCGAAGAGTTCACCATGAACACCGGTCCGGCGGAGGATACGGCGTGTCTTCTTGGCGATGATCTTGGCTTCGTCACCGACCCGCTCAAGGTCATGAGAGGCTTTGATGGCCACTGTCAGCACGCGGAGATCACTCGCGACCGGGGCTCGAAGAGAAATATAACGGGTCGCCTCGCGGTCGATCTCGATCTCGAGTTCGTCGATCGCGGCGTCGTCCCGGATGACGGCCTCCGCCAGCTCGAGATCATTTTCAAGGAGGCTTTGCACGGCCCGTTGGGCGGCCTCGGCGGCCTTGCTCCCCATCAGGGTAATCTGAGAGCGGAGAGTATTGAGTTCGGAATGAAAATAGCGTTCCACAGAGATGATTGGGTTGTTTGTGAGGCAGGATAACAGGAATCCCGTGCGAATCAGCCGAAACGGCCCGTCACATAGGCTTCGGTCTGCGGATCAGAAGGGTTGATGAAGATGTCGTCGGTGGACGCGTATTCAATGAGCTTGCCGAGATAAAAGAAGGCTGTCCGGTCGGAGACACGCGCTGCCTGCTGCATGTTGTGGGTCACAATGATAATCGTGAACTGTTTTTTGAGGCGATGGATCAGTTCTTCGATCCGACCGGTGGCGATGGGATCGAGGGCTGAGCAGGGCTCATCCATGAGAATCACCTCCGGCTGGTTCGCAATTGCGCGGGCGATGCAGAGACGTTGCATCTGACCTCCCGAGAGGCCGAGGGCACTCTCATGCAGGCGATCCTTGACTTCGTCCCAGAGGGCGGCGCGTTGCAGGCTTTCCTCCACAATCTCGTCGAGGAAAGCCTTCTTCTTCCGTCCGGCCACCCGCAAACCGTAGGCGACATTGTCGTAAACCGATTTGGGAAACGGGTTGGACTTCTGGAAGACCATGCCGATGCGTTTGCGAAGCGAAATCACCTCGAGGTGCGGGTGATAGACGCTCTCTCCATTGACCCGGATGTCACCCTCTGCCCGGGCACCGTCGATGAGGTCGTTCATCCGATTGATGCCGCGTAGGAGAGTGGATTTTCCACACCCCGAAGGTCCGATGAAAGCGGTCACTTCCTCCTTTGGGATGTCCATGTTCAGGTCGAAGAGAACCTGATTGTCACCGTAGTGGAAATTAAAGTTCTCGATACAGATAAACGCGTCCCCGGGAGGACTTGCGGCGGAATCTGTTTGTGGCTGTTCGCGGGCCGTTTCTTTCATTGGAGAGATGACTTGCATCGAGGTCGTTCAGAAAGCGCTGCTGGTGTACTTTTTACGAAGGTGATTGCGCAGAAGAATCGCGCCCAGATTGAGGACGACAACAAGTGTGATGAGAAGGAGGGTACTGGCAAAGACCATCGGACGGGCGGCTTCCGAGTCCGGTGACTGGAAGCCGAGGTCAAAGATGTGGAAGCCGAGGTGCATGAATTTCCGATCGAGGTGAAGGAAAGGATACACGCCGTCCAGCGGCAGAGATGGGGCCAGTTTGACGACTCCGATCAACATAAGGGGAGCCACCTCTCCGGCACCGCGCGCCATGGCCAGAATCAGGCCGGTCAGGATACCGGGAGCCGATTGGGGAAGAACAATATGCTGGATCGTCTGCCATTTTGAGGCGCCGCATGCAATGGAGGCTTCGCGCACCCCTCTGGGCACCGCAGCGAGCGCTTCCTCCGTTGAGACCACAACGACCGGAACGGTCATCAGCGCGAGAGTGAGAGAAGCCCAGAGTATCCCTCCCGTGCCGAAGGTCGCCTGGGGCAGGCGTTCGGAGAATAGCAGCTCGTCAATGGAACCACCGAGGAAATAAACGAAGAACCCGAGCCCGAAGACGCCGAAAACGATCGAGGGCACGCCGGCGAGGTTGTTGACGGCGGTGCGAACCATCCGGACAAACGGCCCCTGTCTCGCGTATTCGCGCAGATAGATCGCAGCCAGCACGCCAAACGGCATGACGGCGGCGCTCATCATGATGGTTACCACGAAGGTTCCGAAGAGCGCGGGAAAGATGCCCCCTTCGGTGTTCGCTTCGCGGGGGTTCTCAGAGAGAAAGCGCCAGATTTCAGCGAAAAAATACCCGATCTTGTCGAGGAAGCCCATTTGGTTCGGCCGGTGAAAGCGCACAAACTGCCCGAGGGGAAGGGCACGTATTTCTCCGCTCGACAGCCGATATTCGAGGGATCCTGCGGTTTGTTGCGTGCGCAGTTCCCGGGCCTCGCTCGCAAGGACCTCGTATCGCTCCTGAAAATCAGCCAAACGCTCCTCGATATCGGCGAGCCGGTCGGTATCGATGGGTTCGGTTGACCCTGCCAGTTGGCGTTGTTCAAGACGAAGGGCCTCCATCTTGCGATTGATCCGGCCGATCGCTTTGCGCTCGATATCGTGGATCGTTTCCCGCCGCTCGGCGATCGTGTGAAGCGAGGATCCGAAAATCTCGAAGAACTCCGCGTGCGACGCATCGATCCGTTCGCCGTCTTCCGTCGAGAGGGCGACCGGATAAAAGATGGCGTCACCGTATTCCATGCGCTCGGCGACAACGATATCGTCGGGAGTTTCGAGGGAAACAATGTCGTCGGCGTCGACATAGCGGAACATGAGACCATAAATGTCCTTGTTGCCGAGGAAGAGCTGCCATTCCTCACCTTCGGACTGAGTCTTCGGTCGGGTCCGGACGATGGCGCCGGCGAGGGTGTTGCGGTCGGCAGGATCGGTGGAGCCCTCTTGTAATTGAATTTCCACGACGGGATCCGGCCAGAAAACGCGCACGCCCTCCCAGAGGACGAGGCTGAGCAGGCCGACAATCATGAGGACGCCAAGGGCGAGACCGGCGGCGGTCAGCCAGACGTTCACTTCGCCCTTGGGTCGAGCGGTCAAGTCAAATTGGGATGGGTCGGTGGCCATGGTCGGTAAGTCCGCGTTAACCGATCACCTTGTAGCGGTTGTGGAGGCGGTGCCGCATGATCTCGGCGCCGGTGTTGATGACAAAGGTGAGTGCGAAGAGGAGGAATGCTCCAAGGAAGAGCGTGCGGTAGAGCGTGCCGCCATGGGGGGCTTCCGGGAGTTCAACGACGATATTCGCCGAGAGCGTCCGCATGCCCGTGAAAATATCAAAATCCATGATGGGCGTGTTCCCGGTCGCCATGACGACGATCATGGTTTCACCGACGGCACGCCCGAGCCCGATCATGAGCGCCGAAAAGATGCCGGCCGATGCCGTTGGCAGGACGACATCCCGCGTCGTCTGCCAGCGGCTTGCTCCGAGGGCGAGCGAGGCAGACGTCAGACTGCGGGGAACGTTCGAAAGCGCATCCTCCGCAATCGTGAAGATGATGGGAATCACCGCGAAGCCCATCATGATGCCAACGACGAGCGAGTTGCGTTGCTGGAATCCGCTTCCGGAACGCTCTGTCCACCAGAGCCGGAAGTCGGCGGAAATGGCGCCGGTCTGTGGATGGGTGACGGTGAAGAATGCTCGTTCGAAGGCCGGCCCAAGCTGCCACCCAACGTAGCCGACAAGAAGGAGGAGGGGAACAAAGACGACAAACTCGGTCCCCGACGGGATCCATTGCCGGAGGTTGGGGGGCAGGCGGTTCCAGAGCAGGCCCACCACAACGGCCGTCGTCGGGATGGCCAGAACGGCGAGCATGAGGGAGGGCACACGATCTTCTAGAATCGGTGCCAGCCAGAGGGCGCCGAGAAATCCGAGCACGACGGAAGGCAGCGACGCCATGATCTCCATCGTCGGCTTGAGCACACGCTTAAGCGAAGGCCGGAGATACTGGGATGTGTAGATGGCCGCAAGGAGCGCGACCGGGATGGCAACGAGGAGGGCATAGAAGGTGCCCTTCAACGAGCCCACGATGAGAGGAATCAGCGAGAGCTTGGGTTCGAAATCATCGCTTCCGCCGGTGGACTGCCATGTAAAGTCGGGGGCGGGTTGGCCTTCGTACCAGACTTTCCCGAAGTAGGCCTTCAGGCCGGCCTCCGGATGCGGATCATGAAGACGGAGGAGCGTCAAGGTGCCCCCCGCATCGAGCTGGAGGATGCGGTCGTATTTTTCACTGAGAACGAGCCCGACCAGGGGGGTCTCGAGGGTGGACTGCCACCGGACGCGTTCGGTGGTCGCAAAGCGGAGGGAGATCTCGCTTCCGTTGCTCAGCAGGAACGCCTTGTTCCGAGGACTTGCCGCGAACTGGCCGGCGCCCTCCCCGAGCGGAGGCAGCTCTCTTGTCTGGAGAAACTGTAGCCCTGCGTCAGGGAGCTGTGTCAGGCTGTAAATGATGTTGTGACCCCGTTCCGACGTGAAGTTGAGGGAACCCTTGCCTTGGAGGAAATCCATCGAAGCAATCCGCTCACCCTCGGCGAACGGGCGAAAAAGGACGCTCGATTGCCAACCGGCAGGATCGCGTACAAGCCGCGCCACCCGCTCATCGGCGAGCCGGACAATAAGGGATTCCGCGCGCGCTCCGACCAGCAGTTCAACCGGTTCACCAGGCAGGAGGGCCGTCAGGTCTTCAGAAGCATCAGGCGTGAATTCGCCGCTGCCAAAGAGGGTGCGTTTTCGCCGGAGAGTATTTACAATGAGGCGGGCTTCACCATCTGCCTCACGAGCGAGGAGGGCGATCGACTTGACATCCCGGCCGGTATAGAAATCGACGGCTTCGATCGGCCCGGAACTCTGCGCGAGCGAAGCGATCTTACTGCGCTCGACGACCGCCTCGATGGTGCGCGAGCCATCAGCGTCGAAACGCGGTTCATAGCGGATTGTGATGGTACAGAAGCGCGCGTCATCGCTGGCCAGAATCAGTTCCTGCGCGCGCTGATCATAGGCCCAGCTCCGGACGGTGAACCCGGAAGGGAGTCCGGCATCCTTGACACGCAGGTTGCCGGTGTGCGTGTCAACGAAGGTGAGATCACCGGTCGCTCCGAGGATGAAGGGAAGCTCCGACCATTCGTCCGCCCCGACCGCCAAGGGTTCAGGGACACCGGTCTCAAAACTCTCGAGGGGTTCCACCGAGGCAGAGCGGAAGAGGGGAACGATCTCGAGAAAGATGAACACGAGGATGCCAAACACCGCACAGATGACGGCGATGCCCCCGAGCGCAATGAACCGGTTCATGAACCGGTCGAGCCGGAGCGTGCCCTTGGACACTTCGAACCGATGCGGGTCGGGCGGTGGAAATCCGCCACCGTTGTCGCCGGTGACTTCAGACTGTGATCGCGTTTTCATCTGACAGGGCAGGAACTTTTAGCGGGCGCGTATTAAAGGAAAGAAGTGGCCGCGTACGGCCACTTCCTGAGACAGCTGATGCCATCATCTACGAGACTCGGGAACCACTGGTGAACCCGTGGATGACTATTCCAGTTGGGAACGGAGCTGTTCCGCGTATTCGGCCGGGAGCGGATAATAGCCGTCCTTGAGGACGATTTCCTGCCCCTCCCGCGAGAGAATGAACTTCAGGAACTCGAGGGTCAGCGGGTTCATCGCCTCGACCGGCGACTTGTTGACATAGATGTAGAGGAAGCGCGCCATCGGGTAATCCTGGGAGAGAGCGTTCTCGTAGCTGGGCTCGTAGAGCGCGTCCGCGGACTCTCCGAGAGCGAGCATCTTCACCCCGGAGGTGCGGTAGCCGATGCCGGAATAGCCGATGCCGTAGAGATCGCTGGCGACCCCCTGAACGACGGCGGAGGAACCAGGCTGCTCCTTCACAGTGGGACGGTAGTCGCCTTTCAAGAGTGCGACATCCTTGAAATACCCGTAGGTGCCCGAAGCGCTGTTACGCCCATAGATGGAGATTCCATGCTGGCTCCAGTTTCCCCTGAGACCGACCTGACCCCACCGTTCGATCGGCCTTCCGCCGCGCGCGTTGGTGTTGGAGAAAATCTGATCGATCTGCTGAAGCGTCATCCCGTCGATCGGATTGTCCTTGTGAACGAAGACGGCGAGAGCGTCGATCGATACGGGGATTTCGGTCGGTTTGTAGCCGAAACGTTTTTCAAACTCATCCGCCTCGGTCGGCTTGATCGCGCGGCTCATCGGTCCGAGCTGTGCCGTTCCCGCAATCAGGGCCGGCGGTGCGGTGGAAGAGCCTTTACCCTCAACCTGGATGTTGACGTTCGGATAGAACGCGCGGAATGACTCAGCCCAGAGAGTCATGAGATTGTTCAGGGTGTCGGACCCGATCGAGTCGAGGTTGCCCGAGATCCCCGAAACGGGTTTATAGGCGGGCAGATCCGGATCGACGGTGAGCGTTTGTGCCTGAAGCCAGGAACTTCCCGCCAACAGTCCGAGAGTCGCAATGCGTGTAATCGATTTCATGCTTGATTGGTTTGGCCTGCACACGGGAAAGAGCGTAACCTGTCCGTGCTGCAATTTGGTGACTAAATTGTGACGATCGTGTTAAAAGAGGAGCTGTAGCCGGGTGCGGAATCCTTCCGCATCCGCATTTCCCTGCTCGCCCGTCAGGTTCTTCTCGTACTCGACGAACTCATATCCGGAGGTGAGCTTCACGGTGTTACCGACGATGAACCAGTTGACGCCGATGTAGTAGGCGCGGGCTTCATCATAGTTGGCGCTGCCCGCTTCCGGTGCGCGCCGGAACGTATCGCTGATGTCCGCTCCAACACCGCCGTCGGCCTCGAGGGTGGAGATGCGGCCAACGAGCTGGATGCTCGGGTTCAGCTGCCATCCGCCCGTAAGGTAGAGCCCAACCGGATTGGCGTCTGAGCCGAAAGCGGCGTTCTCGAAGCTGCCTCCGAGGTATTCGAAGGTCAGATCAAAGTCAGATACTTTGTAATTGGCATAGGCGCCCCAGACGAAGTCCGTCACGTTGTCGGCCCGCTGGTCTTCCAGCCGACCGCCGTTGACGCCGATATTCAACGTACCGGGACCGGCGTCGCCTTTCCAGCCGGCACGACCCCAGAGAGCGAGCTCATTATTGGTGGAACTGGAAGCGACCTTTCCCTGGTCCGAGTTTGTCACGGCCGCGTCGAAGTAGAGGCCGGAATCATATGCGCCGGAAAGGAACAGCCCGGTGAAACGCGCGCCATAGTCGATCTGCTCCGTGAAGTAGCGGGTCGCAATGGATCGTTCAACGGTGAGGATCCGGGAGGACGAAGTCGTTTCTTCGAAACCGAAAGGTGCTTTCTGCAGACCGCCCGTCAGGGTCAGGTCCTCCGTCAGCTCGAAGTCCACGACCGCTTTTTCAAGCTGTGCGGTTCCGCTCGCATCGGTTCCGAAATTGGCATTCACCGTTCCGGAAACCCGCTCGGTGAAATCTGCCGTGGCGCCGAGGTAAACCCGACGGAGGAAGAGGTTCCTCTCGTCCCTGGGATCGTCTTCGAACGCATAGTCGGTGGAGAGGAAGTCGCCCTGCAGATGCACGCGTCCACTTACCGTAAGGGTGTCCACGAGCTTCTCTTTCGGGCGAACGACCGGCGTCCGATCGGCCGGTGTGGGCGCAGGTTGCGAAGCCCGCGGGGCGGCACGCAGATCCGCCGCCTGGGTCGACGATATCGCCCCGCTCGAGACGAGGGCATCGAGGAGCGCCGGGGCCACCGCCGCGCCGGGTTGTGTCTCGATCTGCGCGGCCTGCTCCTGCGAGAGCACTCCATTGCGGACGAGAAAATCCACGAGTGTGGCATCGGTTGCGCTGTACACCGCCGCTGCGGGAATGACCTGACTGGCGAGTGCAAGCAGAGGAATGAGTCTTTTTCGGGACATGGTTGTCATGTTGCGCTGTTCTCGTCCCCGGTCAGGTTCCCGCCTGCAACAGCTTTCTGGTTTGAGGCCGGTATTGTTGCGTGGACGACACCGACGTAACCTTGCTGTCACAAAACAACGTGCCGGGGAGGGTTGTGCACTCCCGTTTGCTCCTTGCCTCCGGGGGGACGAAAACCGCTAAATCCGGCCCATGAAACGGTCTCTCTGGCGCAAAATCGGCATCTACCTGGCGAGCGTTGTCCTCGGGGTGCTGATCCTCCGTGTCGTTCCTCGCAAAGAACGCGGAGAGGATCTCCATCCCTGGCACGCACAGACCGCGCCGGAGGGAACCTATCCGCTCGAAGTGACAGACGACTATGGCCGCACGATCCGGGTTGAACGGCAGCCACGCTGGATTGTGAGCCTGGCTCCGGGCACGACAGAGATGCTCGCGGCGATGGAGATGGAAGACCACCTGATCGCCGTTTCCGAGATCGATGCGCATCCCTTCGCCCAGCAACTTCGCGACAACGGGATGAACGTGGGGCGGATCGATTCTCCGGACATGGAACGCATCTATAGCCTGGGGGCAGATGTCGTGATCGGTTCCAGACTTACCCCGAGGAACGTCTATGACCGGATCCAGCGGTCCCCTGCCCCCCTCGCTCTGGCGCTCGATCCAGAATCGCTCGACGACCTCCTGCAAAACGATTTTCCCACCCTGGGCCGTCTCCTCGGCGTTCCCACCCGCGCCCTCCGCGCGGTTGTTCCCTTGCGGGAGAGGCGGGCGGCCGTTCATGCGCAGTTGGCGGCGGTCGCGGATCAGCCGCCGCGCACGGCCGTCATCCTGCTCGGATTGGAGGACAACCTGACACCGGGATGGTCTCCGGGGGACAACACATGGCCAGACTCGTTGATCCGCGAAGCTCACGGAGAAAATATCGCAGCAAGCCTGGGCCCCTCCTGGGGGCAGATCTCGTTGGAGGGCCTTCTCGCCGCGGATCCCGACGTGATCCTCATCGTCGACGGTGAAAGCGCGGCGACTGCCGCTCGGCTCAGGAAAGCCATCGATTCGCTTCCGGAACACCCGGTCTGGCAGCACCTTCGCGCCGTGCAGGAGGAGCGCGTGGTCATCATAGACGCTGCCGTCATGACCGTTCCCGGGCCTGAAATGGTCACGGCCCTGGAGCTGATTGCAGAGAGCCTGTGGCCGGGAGTTTTCGGCTCACCGGCGGCCGCGCGGTGAATTTTACCCGAGGCTTTTGCGCTTCAAAAGATATCCGCTAGAGTGGGTGAACCGCGACCAAGCCGGGGTATTCGCTTTGTATTCAAATTGCCATGACACCATTCTGGAACCAGACATTCGGCGGAAACACGATTGAATCTTACGCCTACACGATCGGATCAGCTCTTCTGGCTGCCTTCGTACTGTGGATTGGACTGCGTTTCGTCGGCTGGCGCCTCGGCCAGCGGAAGATTTCCGACCGCCTCGTGTTCGAGTTGGTGACAAGCGCCCTCTGCAGCACAAAATTCCTCCTGCTTTTCCCGCTCATCCTCTGTGTTGCCTTCCAGCGTCTCGAGTGGGCCGACCGGACGTATCCGTGGCTGCAATTCGGCTTGATGCTGTTCTTCATGGCTCAGGTCCTGGTCTGGGGGAATCGGGCGATTCTTACTTGGGGCCAGCGCTACCAACTCGAAAACGCTTCGGAAACGGGGGCACGTGTCACGACGATGACGATGCTCCTCTTTTTTGTCCGGATCGTCTTCTTCAGCGTCGGCCTTGTCGTCATCATCGATAATGTGCCGGGGGTCGACATCACCGCGCTCGTCGCAGGTCTCGGCATTGGCGGTATCGCGGTCGCGCTGGCCGTGCAGAGCCTTCTCGCCGACATTTTCGCCTCCCTCACGATCACGATCGACAAGCCATTCGTGCTCGGTGACTTCATCATCGTCGGGGATCAACTGGGAGTGGTTGAGCATATCGGGCTGAAGACAACGCGGATACGCAGTCTTTGGGGTGAAGAACTTGTCTTTGCGAACAATGATCTCCTCCAAAGCCGTATCCGTAATTACAAGACGATGAAGCAGCGCCGGGTAGCCTTCAATATTGGCATTACCTATGACACTCCGGTGGAAAAGATCCGGGCGGTCCCCCCGAAGATCAAGGAAATCATCGATTCCCTCGAGATGACGCGCTTTGACCGGGCACACTTTTTCAAGCACGACTCCCACTTTCTCAACTTCGAAATCGTCTACTACGTGCTCGCCGCAGACTACAACATTTACATGGACAAGCAGCAGGCGATCAACCTCGCGATCCATGAATATTTCGAGGAGCAGGGGATCCGGTTTGCCCTTCCCACGCGGATCCTTTCCGTGCGGCAGGACGATCCGGCTCTTGCGCAGGTTCTTGAGGCAGCGGGGAAGACGGCGACCGAGGGGCTGAGCCCAAACGACACGGAAGCCAAGGGTCCGGAAACCCTTTAGGGACCGGCCGCCCATCGACCGAACAAGGATGCGGAGAACGCCTCGAGCGCTCTCCGAAGTGGCGCCGGGACAAGACGTCTTCAGGAACCGCCAGCGCCTTCATTTCCTCCTGAAATGCAAAGATTTGGAGGATGCCCGCTGCTTCGGGATTGGCGGCCGCGCAGACCCTCCTAGGATGCGTCGCTTTTCCCATGGATTCAGTCAGCTCCCGACACCTCAAACACATCAGCGAAGAACTTTCGCTTCCTCCGCAGTCAGTCGGCGCAACGGCCGAGCTCCTCGCGTCCGGAGCGACGGTGCCGTTCATTGCACGCTATCGCAAAGAGGTAACCGGCAACCTCGACGAGGTTGCGATTGCTGCCATCCGCGACCGCATGGAAGAACTCGCGGCCCTCGATGCCCGTCGAACGACCATGATTGCCTCGCTGACCGAGCGACAGCTGCTGACCGACAATCTCCGTAACGACTTGCACGCGGCCGCGACAATGACGGCTCTCGAGGATCTTTACCTGCCCTATCGACCGAAACGCCGGACGCGCGCGACGATCGCGAAGGAAAAGGGCCTTGAACCTCTCGCCGACCTTCTCTGGGAACAGGAGACCACCACCGATCCCGCGGCGGAGGCGGCGGGTTACGCGGGGGCGACTTATGCGACCGAAGCAAGCATGGCGACGATCGCAGATGCTGACGAAGCCCTTGCCGGCGCCCGCGATATCCTTGCCGAACGCATGAGCGACGATGCCTCCGTGCGGGCGGAACTGCGCGAACTCTACTGGCGCGAGGGAGTCGTTTCCTCACGGGTCCTGAGCACGCTCAAGGACAAGCCCGAGGCGGCCAAGTTTCGCGATTATTTCGATTGGAAGGAGCCCCTTGCGAAGGCACCCTCGCATCGGCTCCTCGCGATGCGCCGTGGTGAAAAAGAAGGCATTCTTTTCATGCGGATCGATCTCCCCGAAGGGAGCGCTCACCGCGTTCTTGAACGGCATTTCATCCGCAACGATTCGCCTGCTGCCCAGGAGGTGCGCACGGCTGCTCACGACTCATGGAAGCGATTACTCTCCCCTGCGATGGAGACCGAACTGCGCCTCGAGACAAAAAAGCGCGCGGACGCGGAGGCCATCCGGGTGTTCGCCGAAAACCTGCGGGAACTGCTCCTTGCCTCTCCGCTGGGTCGCCGGACCGTCCTCGCGATCGACCCTGGTTTCCGCACGGGCTGCAAAGTAGTCGTTCTCGATCCGCAGGGAAAACTGCTTCATGACGATGTCGTCTATCTCACCCAAGGCGCTCACCGGGCCGAAGAAGCCAGGGAAACCCTTTCCCGGCTGGTCGCCCGGTTCGCAGTCGAAGCCGTCGCGATCGGCAATGGAACGGCCGGCCGCGAAACCGAGAAATTCGTCCGTTCGATCGACCTGCCTTCCCGTATTGTCATCGTCATGGTGAACGAAAGCGGCGCCTCCATCTACTCCGCGTCAGACGTCGCCCGAGAAGAGTTTCCCGATCAGGATATCACCGTCCGGGGAGCCGTATCCATCGGCCGGCGACTCATGGATCCGCTCGCTGAGCTGGTTAAAATTGATGCGAAATCGATTGGCGTGGGCCAGTATCAACACGATGTCGATCAGTCAGCGCTGCGGAAGTCACTCGATGACACCGTCGTGAGCTGCGTGAACGGGGTCGGCGTGGAACTGAACACCGCCTCGAAGGAACTGCTCGCCTACGTTTCCGGGCTCGGACCAAGTCTCGCCGAAAACATCATCAGCTACCGAAACACACACGGCGCCTTCCGTTCTCGTTCTGAATTGCGCAAGGTGCCGCGCCTGGGACCGAAGGCGTTCGAGCAATGTGCCGGTTTCCTCAGGATTTCAGATGGGGAACATCCCCTCGACGGGAGTGCGGTACATCCAGAGCGATATCGTCTTGTCGAGACGATGGCGGAGGACCTCGGCTGCGCGGTGAAAGATCTCGTTCGCAACCATGCTCTCATCCAGCGCATTCCCGCCCAGAGATACCTGAGCGATGAGGTCGGCATCCCCACCCTCGAAGACATTTTCGAGGAGCTGGTGAAGCCCGGCCGTGATCCCAGGCAGGCCTTTGAAGCTTTTGCCTTCGCCGAGAACGTAAACAAACCGGGTGATCTGACCGTCGGAATGAAGCTACCTGGTATCGTGACCAATGTGACGGCGTTCGGGGCCTTCGTCGACGTCGGTGTGCACCAGGATGGTCTCGTTCACATCAGCCAGCTGGCCGACAAATTTGTCTCGGATCCAGCGTCCGTCGTGAAACCAGGCCAACCCGTTCGCGTGACCGTCGTTGAACTCGATCTTGAACGCAACCGCATCGGCCTCTCCATGCGCAGCCAGCCGGGACTGGTCCGAAGGCAACGAGGCGAACCCTCAGCCCTGCAGAATCGCGGTAATCCTGCACGCAAGCACCCGTCCAGCTCCCAACCCGCTCCGAAGAACGAGACCCTCCAGGACGACTGGTTCGGCGCCGCCCTGCGCAAGCGCGGACGCTGATTCTCGGAGCACCTCTCGCCAGGCTGCTCGCCGCTCTGGGCCTGCGCCGATACGGTTTGCGGCTTGAACTCAAGCCGTTGCTCCTGTCCGCTCCTCGTTTGTGGCATCCCAGCATTCAACGAATCCGTCAGTCATTCAAGAAGGAGTGAGGAAGCTCGGACCTTGGTTCCACCAGATCGAACTGCCGGGAGGAATCCTCACCAAGACAGAAAGCTACTTCGGCGAGGATGCCGATCATCCCCGACCGACCTGGGAACACGTCAAGCAGGTGTTCCCCGAGAACCTGGCGGGAAAATCCGTCCTCGATGTAGGCTGTAATGCTGGCTTCTACTCGTTTGCAGCGCTTGAACGGGGTGCCGATTCGGTGCTGGGCGTTGACGCGGTCCGGTGGCAGGTTCAACAAGCCCGTTTTGCGGCCAAGGCCAAGGCGGTCTCGAATGCGCGTTTTCAGCGGGCCTCCCTCTATGAACTTGATCCGCAGACTCACGGGACCTTTGACGTGGTGCTGGCGCTCGGATTGCTCTATCACCTCAAGCACCTGGTCGCCGGCCTTGAACGCCTCTTCGCACTCACTGAGGAGCTCCTGATCGTCGAGTCAGCCGTCATCGCTACCGTTGATTTTGGCATCATTGAGCAGGAACCTTTCCTGCGAAGTTCCGATCAACTCTACCTCTTGGCCTACCCGAAAAATTCTCCTTGGGTGAAGGAGTCGGCCTTCAACTGGTTTTTCCCGACTCCGGGTTCACTCAAGGCAATGCTAGAGGATGTGGGATTCATCGAGGTGCAGATTGCCGATGTCTTTTTCAACCGATGCCTGATCACCGCAAGGAAGCCAACGCAGCCCATCGACAGCCGCTACCCCGCCTATCTCCGTGCCTCTCTGAGTACTAAAAAGGGTCAATGGAGGGCCCGGCCCGGGGAGAGCTTGCAGATCCCACTCGAGATCCTGAACTCGGGACACGCGGTTTGGCGAAGCGCCAGCGAAGAGACGCGAGAAGGCGCCGTTATGTTGGTGGTCAAGCTTTTCAGCGAAGAGGACCCGGTCTTCGGACAAGAACTCCCGTCCCGTCCGCTCGACAGAGATTATTCCCCCGGCGACTCGTGGAACACGTTCGTGCGACTGGAGGCTCCGCAGAAGCCTGGCTCCTACCTGCTCGAAATCGATCTCGTAAGCGAAAATGTGGCCGCTTTCCAGGACGTGGGATCGAAACCGCTCGAATTGACCCTCACGGTCGAAGAACCGAGCTTGCAGTCTCAGCTCGATTCGGACGGCTCGTGAGCGACACCAGTTCGTCAGACTACTTCTGGTAATCCCCCAGCACCCGCCCCTCCTTATAGGGCTCCAGGAACACTTCCGGGCCGTCGATACCGAAACGCCTCTGCCACCTGCACGTACTTTTCCGCCCAGTGCCGGAGCTCGGACTGCTCTTGTTCATCGAGCGCCTTCACGACCTTCGCAGGCATGCCGAGGACCAGTGACCCGGGCGGCACCTCCATTCCCTTCGTCACCAAAGCACCCGCGCCGACGATCGAACGGGCCCCAATGACGGCGCCGTCGAGGATCGTGGCGCTCATCCCAATCAGACATTCATCCCCGATCGTGCAGGCGTGGATCATCGCCTTGTGGCCGATTGTGACATATTTCCCGATCTTGACGCCGTACTCGTCCGCGAGGTGAATGATCGTGCCGTCCTGCACGTTGGATCCTTCGCCGACTTCGATCGAGTTGATGTCTCCGCGCAGCACACAAGTGGGCCAGATGGAGGCATGCGGGCCGACGGCCACATCACCGATGATCACGGCTGAAGCGTGGACATAGGCCGTGGAGTCGATCCGCGGCCGACAGTCCAGGTACCGCTTAAATCGTTCTTCAAGTGTCATCGTGAGCATCCTGCTCCGCCTGCCATGCAAGCGCAACGCATCTGCGGAAGCTCTTCCGGCCCTCCTCCAGGGTAACGCACGCGCTCCTGAACAACGATAGCGTGCAAGATCTTCGTTGGCAGAAAGTTGAGAGCATCCCTGTGGTGGATAAGGATGTGAACGCGAAAAACGAAAAAATCGCGGTAGATGAACATCCTCAGTTCGACAGAAGCAAACAACGCGACCTGGATGATCGGGGCGGGTGGCCCGCGGCCTCCGGGATCGTCAACGCCGCTCCCGCCTGCCCCGCGATTCCCCGGCGGCCGCCACGGCCCCTCATGGTGGAGGGCTTCGCTGGTCATACAGCTGGCTCTTGTGTTCGCCGCGGTCGCTCGGGACGCGCCCTCAGCCGGTTTTCCGGAGACCCCCGTCAGACCTCTCGTTATCGGCGGCGAGCCCGTCCCGGAGGGCGAGATCCGCTTTATGGCGGCGGTCCTGAATTCGACTGTTGGAGACCCCCATCAGGCGCAGTTCTGCACGGGCGTGCTCATCGGCCGTCACTGGGTGCTGACGGCCGCTCATTGCATCGACGGGCTTTTCCCATCCGAGCTGGACGTCTTTCTTTCCGCGCGGGATCTTGATCCCGAAGCCGGCATGCGGGTCCCGGTCCTGGATATACGGATGCATCCCGAATATGACCGGAACACCCTTGAGAACGACCTCTGCCTGCTTCTGATCGATCATTGGGAAGGAACCGAGAGTCATTTTCCGGAGCCCATCGATCTGGTGCGCAGCGATTCGGGTCAACCAGAGGTCGGCGACATCGTCCGGATCCTTGGGTGGGGTGCAGATGATCCGAAACAAACGGTGTTTCCGACCGCACTCCAATGGGCGGACGTTCCGGTGGTGGAAGACGAGCTGGGTGAACAACTTTACGGCCCGACCCCAGATTCCGTCTTTTTCGCCGGATTCACGGAGGGCGGAGCGAATACCTGCATGGGGGATTCCGGAGGACCCGTCCTGACCCGCGGAAAAGACGATCGCTGGCTTCTTCTCGGCCTCACCAGCTTCGGCCGTTCTTTTATCGACTGCGACGCCCCGGACAACCTCGGTGTCTATACCCGCCTCGCTCCTTTTCAATCGTGGATCGACGGTCAGACCGCTCCCGCCAGGACCGCCTGGGAAGAACATTTCGGGATGCGCGCCGATCACACTAATCCTGACGGCGACAACTTCAGCAACTGGTATGAATATGCCCACGGCTTGGATCCCATGGTGACGGATACGCGGTGGCCGTCGCATCTCGTCCTGACGGAGGGCGGGGATGCGGCCCTCGAATGGGTGGCGCAAGCGTACGAGAGCGATGTCGCCTACACATGGGAGCGAAGCGACGACCTCCTGCATTGGGAAACGGTCGCCATGGAGGGCGTCACTCGCGTGAAGGACAGTTTCACCTCCGGAACTCTCGCCTACAACCGTTTCACGGCAACAATCACACCGCCCGCCCAAACGGAATTCTACCGGCTCCGTGCCGTTCCCTCGGGTCGCTATCTACCGCTTGTCCAGGACATCTCCTTCCCCTCTGTCACCTTCGGGGGGATGAGCGTTCTCGATAATCATCTCAAGCAGTATAAAGTCTTCATTACCGAGGAAACGGCCGGGCTCTGGCAGGCATCGCTGCGATCACCTTCCATCTCAACCCGCCTACAAATCGTCGACACGGCCGGGGCCTCGATAGAGGTGGATGCGCTGGAGACCCTTCCCGGTCACAGTCTCCTCGCATTTTCCACTGTAGCGGGCCAGACGCTGATGATCGAGGCGGGGGTGGATGATCCGGAACCTTCGGTGACAGGAGACTTCCGCTTGGCCGTCTTCCGTCCTCTCTCGGCCCCCGCGATGCCATGGGATGCCGCTCGCAGTTTCTCGCTCGGTGAGGATAGCGGTGAAATTCCGCAACCCGGGGGCCAGCCGTTTTACTACGATCTCCATGCGCTGCACGAGGCTCCCCCCGAAACCTACGCCGTCCTCACGGTTGAATCCGACGGCTCCTTCGACCCGGCCGTATCGATTCTCGATCAGGAAACCGGTGAGAGCGTCAAACGCAATGACGACCGAAACCCGCATTCACTGGATCCATGGCTGGCTTTTTTCCTGCCGGTGGAAACTGAACTGAAGCGCTACTTCATCCGGGTCGATTCGTACAGCCCCGGGGAAACCGGCAACTACACGCTTTCGTTGCGCCCAGCGCCCGCACTCATCGTGGATGGCAGCAACCTCAGTGGATTCCTGACGGCGTCCGACCCTGCTGATTCCGCCCACCGCGGCACCTTCTTTCATGACGACTATGTCCTCACGGGGATTGCGGACCATGATCTCGTGCAGGTGCGCATGGCGGGGAATGGATTCGGTGCCTACCTCATGCTTCTCGATGGCAAGACCGGGCAAGTGATCCAGGCCAGTAGCAGTCCCGTCGCCGGCCGCTTCGAAACGATCACCTTTCAACCCAAAGCAGAAGTTTTCTACATCGTTCGCGCCACGAGCACGCTCGAACGCCAGACCGGTGAGTATCGGCTCCGTGCAATCGGATTCTGACGATCGCAAGGTCACACAGCGTCATTCCGCGGGATTTCTGTCTTCTCTCATCCGCTCCAGGCGGCGACGCAACCGGTCCTGTTCGCTCACAAGCTGCCCGGCTTCCCGGAGCCGTCGAACAAACGCCAGTTCGAGGCCGCCATCATCGAAGACGACGCGCGAGTTTGCCCGATCGAACCGCCACTCTCCCCAACGGTCGATCAACAGATCGAGCGCCTGGATCGCGATCGTAGAGATCGCCACATCCAGCTGGCGGATCTCTCGGGCACCACTTCGCTCCCATCCCTGCACCACCCGTTCCATCTCCGCAATCGCATAGCGGTCTGCCGGAGGGGCCAAATCCAGCTCGGCCAGCTTCGCCTCATAGCGGGCGGAAAGTCCCTCCAGGAAGTCGTTGTACGCCCGGGCGGCTTCATATACCCGCCGCGTCCGTGCACGCTCCTCCTCGACTTCCTCCAGTGTAGCAAAGCGCAACCACGACTCCGGACCCTGTGTCGGGTTCTCCGCAAGGACCTTCCGATAACGGTCCGCCGCTTCTTCGAGGGAGGCCAAGATTTCCGCATCAGCCGCACGCATGCGGTCCAGCGTCTCCGCCTCGACCCGCCCTTCATAGCGGGCGAAGCGATCTTCTTCCACCCGGCGTCGCCGATTCTCTGCGTCCGCGAGCGTCTCCTTTGCCTGTTCGATCGCCCGACGCCGCATGGCGAGACGGGCTTCGTTGATCTCTTCGACCATTGCGCGATCGTGATCCAGTTGAATCTCCCGCGCGACAATCAGCCCCGTCACAAGAAGGGACCCCCATATGCCAAGGAAAACGAGCTGAAAGATCGTGTGGGACTGGTCGGAAAATGACCACAACCCTTGCGTCACGAGCCATGTGAGACCCAGCGCCACGCCACCCACGATAACGACCCAGACCGGGTGATCGGTCCACTCCACCGCAGGAAACGCAGCGAGCGAAGCAAAAGCCGCAATGGCCGAGCCGATGAGGACGAGCCCCGCCCACCATGCCGGAACAAACACCGCTCTCGACGGATCCTCAGGCATGCAAACCGAAGAATTGGAGGGCATTCGCCGTGCTGCGGGCAGAGAATTCTTCCACCGGCACCCCCAGTGCTCGCGCACAAGCCGCCGCCGTATGAACGACGAAGGCGGGTTCGTTCGGCTGTCCCCGATGAGGTTCCGGGGTCAGGTAAGGGCAATCTGTTTCCACCATCACGTTTTCGATCCCTTGGGCAGCCACCGAGGCCCGCACCGGATCGGCGGATGTGTTCGCGTAGGTCACGATACCGGTGAAAGAAGCCCGGCCACCCCGTTCGTTCAAGCGCCGGACTGCTGAGGCATCCTCCGAAAAACAGTGAAAGACCACTTTCTTCCAATCCACCCCACTGGCATCGATGGCCGCGACACAGTCGTCAAACGCATTGCGCGAATGAATCACCACCGGGCAGTCGAGCTGGTAGGCGAGCCCCAGTTGCGCCTGAAAGGCTCGCAGCTGCCGCACTCTCACCTCCGCCGCCTCGTCTGGAAACTTCGGCAAGTGAAAATAATCGAGTCCGATTTCGCCCAGAGCAACCGGCTGGGGATCCGTCGCAAAATACGTCGGCAGCGCCTTCAGGGCGTCCTCCCAGTCGTCTTCGACAGCCACCGGATGCAGCCCCACCGTGAAGTCGATCCGACCCGGGTGGGATGCCGCCAGCTTGTGATAGAGCGGCCAGTCTCCAAGACGCGTGCCGACGGTGATGACCCGCTCCACTCCCGCTGCCGACGAACGTGCGAGGATCGCATCAAGGGTGCCGTCACGAACGAACCTTTCGAGATGGCAATGGGTATCGATCAGCATGCAACCATCCGGAACCCAACTCCGATCAGACGCAAGCATGAGAAAACAGGCGGCGCAAGACCCGCCCTTTACCCAGTGCCGAGGTCGTCTTCGCCGGCGGGAATCTGCAGGCTGAAGATGGATCCGCGAGGAGAGCGCGGAGAAAACGTGACATCGCCCCCGAGCATGCGGGCATATCCCCGGACGAGGTAGAGTCCCAGGCCCGTGCTCGGCTCGCCTCCCGTCGGCAGGTTCTCCGTCCGGTGAAATCTAGTGAACAGCCGGCGGCCGTCCTCGGCGGATATTCCCGGCCCTTCGTCTGCGACCGTGAATTCCACCCTGTTTCCCTTCGTCGCCTTGGCGTCGACATATACCTTCCGCCCGTGCGGAGAATACTTGATCGCATTCGAAAGCAGGTTGTCGAGGGCCTGCCGGACCAGCTCCGGGTCGCTGTAAAGGTGCAGGCCAGGCGGCCGTATGTTCGCATGAATCTCGATCTTCTTTTGCCGCGCGGCGGCAGAATGTGCCGAGACCACCGTGCGAATAAGCCGATCGACGACGATGGATTCCGGTTCCGACTCCACCCCACCGGTTTCCATCCGCTCAATCGAGAGGAGCCGGTCAAGCAGAGAAAGCGCATGGGAGGCGGTCTCTCCCAGCCCCTGGAGGAGCCCTTTCAACTCTGGGCCGCTGAGGTTTCGGTCCGTCCTCGCCAGGTCGGCCGTCGTGATGACGGTGGAGAGGGGACTTCGCAGATCATGCGCCACCAGAGCCAGCAGACGGCGGCGTTCTTCCACAAGCTGTTCAAGGTCCGTGTTCGAGACGGCGAGCGCCGTATTCTGCCGCTCCAACTGCTCATATTGAATTTTCGCTACGGCGTGCGCCTGACGTTCCTCCAACGACTCCAGCCGCAACCGCAGCACGTTCATCTGGCACAGGGCACGATCGACACAGCCTCGCACATGCAGGGCAAAGGACTCGCGATGATGCCCGAGAGCGCCTTTCAGATCATCCGCAGCCTCCGCCACCTGGCTCATCAAACCGTGTGCACGGCAGCCAAATTCCGTATTTCCCAAACGGGACGCCCGCTCGAGAGCATTCGCCAGCATCGTCCGCGCCTCTTCTGATCGGCGCTCCGCAAGGAGAGATTCCGCGCGCACCAAGAGCAGATTGAGCTGCGCCGAAACGCTGCCCGCATCTTCGAAGACGGCCTCGGCTTCCATGAAACAGGCAGACGCCTTTGCGTGCATCGCCTCCAGCATGTGCGTTCTTCCCAACCCCACGAGGGCGTGCCCGAGCGCCAACCGGTCACCGCTGGCCCTCGCCGCCGGAATCGCCTGCGTGAAGGACTGAAACGAATCGTCACATCGGCCGCGGTCGAGGTGTATGCTCCCGATGATAATTCCCTTCACCGCCACAAAACGGGCGCTGACCTCCCTGCCCTCCAGCATCGACGCCGCCCGTTCCGTGAATTCCAGGGCGCCGTCGAAATCCTCAAGTGCACCCCGGTCGTAAGCGATACTCAGAAGGACCCGTGCGTACAATTCCGGATGCGTGCTCGCGGATAGGTATTCGAGCGCATGCTCATGCAATACCGCTGCGGAGGCGTAGTCGCCAAGGTCGCCATGGATGTCAGCCTGGTTGATCAGGGTCCTCCCCACCCCCAGGGTGTCTCCCAGCCGGGAAAAGCACCGCTCCGCCCGGCGGAAGGAGTCATAAGCACCGGGAAGCTCGCCGGAATGGCGTTGCACAACGCCTCGCAGATTGATCACGCGTGCCTCCAAGCCCAGAGGCAGGTCCTGCACCGGCGCCTCAAGAAGCGGAGCAAGCGTCTCCTCCACCTCGCGCATGCGACCTTGCCCCACGAAACGCACCGCTTGCAGGTAGCGTTCATGAGCACGGGCCTCCGCTGCCGTTGACTCAGGCGCCCCGGAAACACCCTCGCCGAGGCCTGCTCCCGGCGTCGGAAGCCAGTCCAGCCGCAACGCGTCGTCCGCGCCCCGAAGCAACTCGGCCAGCAGGACAAAGGCGCCCGAGTTCCGGCGTTCGACCGCAAACCCAACCCTCGATAATCGTTCCATGACAGTGACAGGAGTGGAATGCAGGGGACCTACCTGCATTTCCGACACAAGCCTTCCAAACAAGCTCCGTTTGGCTTCTCGATCAACCGATAAGTGGATCTTTGACGATGCCCTTTACAACGTTTGACAACAACGGCCGATTTTCATAAGCAATTGATCATCAAGGGGCAATATCCCTAGATTCGACTAGGTGTTTTCCCGGCAGAAATTACGTTATCCCGACATCGGGACCCAACGGTTTTCATCTGTTTTCGGGTCCGCACGGTGCCACAGCGACCGATGAATGCGAGGGGATTTGCCTCGATTCTCGATCGCCGGGGACCCAAGCTCCCCCGCAATGGAAAATGTCATCATTCTCGGCACGGGCTGCGCCGGTCTCACCGCCGCCATCTATACCGCGCGCGCCAATCTGGAACCGCTTGTTCTCGAAGGCGGGCAGCCCGGAGGTCAGCTCACCACGACCAGCGAGGTTGAGAACTTCCCCGGGTTTCCTTCCGGCATCGATGGTTTCGAACTGATGGACAACCTGCGCAAACAGGCGACTCGTTTCGGCACTCGCTATGCGTATGCCCAGGTTGCGCGAGCCGAACTTGGCGGAGAGGTGAAGCGGCTCTACGGGGAGGACGGCAAGGTTTTCGAAGCGCGGGCGGTCATCATTGCGACGGGTGCCAGTCCCCGCACCCTCGGTATTCCCGGGGAAAAGGAAATGTGGGGCGGCAAGGGAGTGAGTACCTGTGCAACCTGCGATGGGGCGTTTTACCGCGGAGAGGAAATCGTCGTCGTCGGGGGGGGCGACAGTGCCGCCGAAGAAGCCCTTTTCCTCACCCGCTTTGCATCCAGGGTCACCCTGCTCCACCGGCGGGACACGTTGCGCGCCTCCAAGATCATGTCGGACCGCGTCCTGCAGAACGAAAAAATCGATGTGCGCTGGTTCACCGTTCCCGAGGAGGTCCTCGCGGACGAAAACGGTAACACGCGGGCAGTGCGCGTGAAGCACCTGGAAACCGGCGACGTGGGTGAAATCCCCTGCCGCGGCTTCTTTATCGCGATTGGACATATTCCGAACACGGCCCCCTTCAGGAGCGACCTCGATCTCGATGAGAATGGATACTTCATTCCTTCTCCCGGAAGCATGGTCCGCACCCGCGTGCCCGGCGTTTACGTCGCGGGCGACTGTGCGGATCACGTTTACCGCCAGGCGATTACGGCTGCCGGAATGGGTTGTCAGGCCGCCATCGAAGTGGAGCGCTGGCTCGCCGAACAGGTCTGATCGCAGGGCGGCAACTCTCCGCCGCGGCAACCTTCCGCTCCACATCAACCGGCCGACTCGGCCACCTGGTGCTGATCCCCATAATGGTCGAGGATACGGCGAACGTCTGCGAAGCGCACCGGCTTCAGTAAATAATTATTCATCCCCGCCTTCCGCATCGCCGGAGCTGCGTCGGACTCCACGTTGGCCGTGAACCCCACGATCCATGGCTGCTCGATATCGAGTAGTTCGCGGATCCGTTCGGCCGCTTCGATCCCATCCATTTCGGGCATTTGCAGATCCATGAAGATGATGTCGTAAGCCTTACGACGGACCGCCTCGAGCGCCTCCAGTCCATTCGCCGCTACGTCAACCTGAATACCCAGGCGACTCATCATGAGGCAGAAGACCTTCTGGTTCACAAGGTTGTCTTCGGCTACCAGCACCCGGAGATGCTGGTGGACAGCCAGCTCACTCCCCTCGCTGTTCTTGGCGACGGCACGGTCTTCAGACTTGAGAATAGGTCTGAGGAGAAGGCGCAGGCTTCGCGAGTGCACGGGCATCGGCAACAACGGGCCCGCGTGAACTTTCTTCAGCACCGGAACGTGCGCCGCACGGCAAACGATGGCCGTGTTCCCGGCTGAGGAACGATGGGTCCTCGCCAGTGTCAGCTTCCGCGCTTCGTCTTCACTGTCCGCAATCGCTGCGACTATATTCAAACCGCCGGGATCCGGCGTGACGCCCTCGACCGTTCGCACCCGGCAGCCCCAGGATTTCAGCTGTCGACCAAGGGAGCTCATCAGAGGTTCGGGAATTGCATGCAGGCGGATCTCCGGCGCCTCGGCCGCCACCGCCTCCAGAAAGCGAAGATGGTCCTCCTGCTTCCGCGTATCGGGTGCCACGTGCAGCGGGATTCGCAGCCGGAACGTACTGCCTTCACCGACCTCGCTGCTCACATCGATCGTCCCGCCCATCGCATGGGCGAGCCGATCACTGATGGCCAGGCCGAGCCCGGTTCCACCGAATTTGCGTGTCGTCGAGGAATCCACCTGGGTAAACGACTGAAAGAGCCGGTGCTGACGGTCCGCTGGAATGCCGATTCCGGTATCCTCGATCGTGACTTCAAGCCAATCCTGATCGTCCTCCCGCACACTGCCCACGGAAAGGTGCACATGCCCGCGCTCAGTGAACTTCACCGCGTTGCTCAGGAGGTTTACGACGATTTGCCGAAAACGGGTTACATCGCCATTGATCGACCGCGGCAGACGGGATCCAATACTCGTCACAAAGAGGAGCGAGCGGCAGCGACTCTGGGCCGCCACAAGCTCCATCGCGCCTTCCACACAGGCCACGAGATCGAAGGAGCGCTCCTCCAGTTCCATCCGCCCGGACTCGATCTTCGAATAGTCCAGGACGTTGCTGATAAGCCCAAGGAGCGTATCCGAACTCTGGCGGATAATGTCGATGAAACCGCGACGTTCATCATCGAGCCCAGAGTCGCGGAGCAAGCTCGTCATGCCCACGATCGCATTCATGGGGGTCCGCAGTTCATGGCTCATGTTCGCCAGAAACAGGCTCTTCGCCCGGGACGCCGCCTGGGCCTCCTCCATCGCCACCTGCAGGTCGGCCGTCCGTTCGGCTACCTGATATTCAAGGTATTCGTGACTGCGCTCGAGGGCTTCGTCCCGCTCCTGGACACTTGCGAGCATGAAGTTTACGCTGTCCACGAGCGAGCCGACCTCATCGCTGTAACGCTTCCTCGCGCGCAACCTGTAGTTGCGTTCCTGTGACACCCGGTGAGCCAGTCCGGCAAGCTCTCCAAGGGGGCGCGTAATCATCCGTTTCAAACGCATCGCGAGCACGATCGACACCGCCATCCCACCCGCGAAGAGCGACAGCGCGACAACGACACTTTCCCAGAAATTCCTCCACATCGGACGCTTGCTCGACTCGATGAGGATGGTGCCGAGCGGCTCCCCCGCCAGCTCCACCGTCTGCGCATAACAGAGCAACTTGCCGCGGTTGAATCCTCCGGTTGCTGACGGCAAGACCGGGGTAGGCCCGGGTTCACGGGCGAATTCTGCGAAAACCGCCCCGTCAGCATCGTAGAGAACGGCGCGTGTCACATCCGCTTCATGCCGGAGTGATTCCAGATACTCCGCGCCTGCCACCGGATCCCCAAAGCGCAGTGCGCCTTCCGCATTGCTGGCGACGATCGTTGCCATCGTCGCCAACTGGGCTACCCGGCTGGCCGAGTAGGCACGTGATTCACGGGCAATACTGAAAGTGCTGAGCAGAGCGAGTGTGACGAAGCTCGAGAACGCAGTGATGAAGACGATCTTCTTCGAGATCGTAGCCCCTTCGAAATGTGTCTGCCATCTGCCCATCCCAAACGGCTTTAGTTATCGATCGCGAGCTGCGCCAGCTTAGAGCTTACCCGAATTCCACAATTCGCGGCCGCCTGCAGGTTGATCGAAAAACGCAACCGGTCGGGCCGCATGACAAACTCCACAAGCCCCCCGGCCTCCAGAAAGCCGGGTTCTTCGCCCACCAGAAGGATCGATTCATCATTCACCGCAGCGAGGATCGATTCCCATTCCTCCCGCTGCCCGATCCCGACAAAGAGCACATCCACCTCCTCGATCAAGACGAGGTCGTCGAACCGGATGACCTCCATTTCCCGTCCTTTGGCGCGCTTTTCTGCGGCAAGCGCCCGGGCCTCCTCGAAGACCTCGTCGGACCCGACAATACCGAAGGTAGGTGCCCCCGTGCGCGGTAGTTCCCAGCGCACGAAATCCACCAACCCGAGCAGGAAGCTGGCTTTGGTCCGCTCGTCCCATGTCCCCTGAGCGCCGACCTGCGGCGCCAGCACACCGCAGGCGAATAGCAGCAGAATGAGGAATGAACGTTTCGTCAGCACTTCCAGGGGTTTCAGGGGCGTCTCCGGGCGCGAATCTTCGTCGATGAAGACTGCACGCCCTATATTTCGGCACGGCAGCCCTTCACTTAAAGGATTTTCTATACTTCTTTACGAAAAATACCGCATATGCCCTCCGACGGACCGCTCAACCACGACGACCGCTCCCTCGCGCACCTCCTTGACCGCAGGCAAGGCGGCGACCGGTCCCTTGTTCCGGAACGGATTCAGAGAGGGGGGCCGCTGCCGGGGCAGGCAGACTCGAGCCCACTACATCGCACCGACCGACCAAGCGTTCTCCAGTTCGGTCGCGCCGAAAGTGAATGCGAGAGGAACAAAGCGCGCGCCGGGAAGGGGCGCTCCTCCGTTGTGAAAACGTTTCCCCCGACATTCCCGGTTCTGAAAGTGCACATGCGTGTGGCCGACATAGACGTCCGTGATATTCTGATACGCCTCGCCAAGCTGGGTTCTGAGCAAGACGTCGATCCGGGCGCACTGACGACGCCATGGGAGGACGCGGGGCAAGGCACCCGCTACGCCCATCCGGGTCGCACTCGCGTAGAGGACGCGACCCATCCGTTTCGCAGGTGGATGCGCGGCGTGTTTCCGCCGGTAGTCCCGTAGTCGGTCCAGCTCGCCTGTCAGATCCGGCATGTCCCCGTGGCAAAATACCTTCGGCCCGAGCACGAACCAGTGCGCCCCCCAACAGAAGTTGTCATATTGCGCAGCGAGCTCATCGAGCATGTCTCCGTAGGAGGAATGCGCGTCGTGATTCCCCATCAGGACGACAAACCGGCACCGCTCCGAAGGCCCCACAAGGTCTTCCAACCACGTCCGAGCCGCCCGCAACGCCATCGTCAGCTCGCGCTGGGCGGCCCAGCGAAAATCAAAAATGTCCCCATTGAGCACACACAGATCGAAATGTTCGCGCCAGATCTGCTTGGGCGTCTCCCAGCTCGAAAGGGGCACGCGATCGGCAAAGAGGTGCAAGTCCGACATGGTGACGCCCCGCATCGCCCCGCCCCGCTCATGTTCGCTGCCGTGATCACCCACCTTCATCATATCCTTGAGCACTTAGAGCAGCGGGGCGAAGAGACGGCAAACGCGCGCGGCCGTTCTCCGGAAAAGTCCGAGGTGATTCCATTCCCATACATCCTCAACGCTATTCTCAAAATCTGCCGCCAGCATCGTGTCGATCGCACGGATCGACGTTTCATCCGTCAACAATGCCGTCACTTCAAAGTTTAGGAGGAGACTGCGCATGTCGAGGTTGACGGTGCTGACCGCCGCGAGCGTGTCGTCGACAAGGATGACCTTCTGGTGCATGAAGGCATCCTTGTAACGATACACCCGGACGCCCGATTTCCGAATCTGTTCCGCAAAATACCACCCCGCCATGAAGGTGAGGAAATGATCCCGGACCGAGGTTGTCAGGATCCGCACATCCACCCCGCGGCGGGCGGCCGCCTCCAACGCCATCGCAACGGCATCACTCGGCACCAGATAGGGCGTCGCAATCCACAGGCGATTGCGCGCCAACCGGCACATCTCCAACCACATCAGGACGCAATGGGGCCGATGATCCGCCGGTCCCGTCGCGATGATCATGACCTCCCCCGAAGCGGTGCGGTTGACGGTGGTTTCCCAACGGAGATCTGCCATCACTTCAGCCGTCGACCAGTACCAATCCGCGACAAAAACCGCCTGCAGCATGGTCACTGCCGGCCCGCGCAGCTCCAGATGAGTGTCCCGCCACATTTTGATGCGTCCTTGCGGTCGAAGATACAGATCGCCCACGTTGTTCCCTCCGATGAAGGCGACCTCTCCGTCCATCACGCAGATCTTCCGGTGATTGCGAAAGTTCAGCCGCAGGCGGGAAGGACGACGCCCGGCGTTCCGAAAGGCCTGGATACAGACGCCCGCCTTTTTCCACTGCGCGATATCGCGGTGATGCAAGGTCATCGAACCCAGGATGTCGTAGAGCACACACACCTGCACCCCCTCTCGCGCCCGCGCGGCAAGCGCATCCAGGAAACGCCGCCCCAGCGTGTCCACCTCGATCGTGAACAACTCGATGAGAATGTATTTCCGCGCCTTTCCGATCGCCTCGAAAATGGCGTCGAATGTCTCCTCCCCCGTCACCAGCAGCCGCGTCTCATTACCCTCGGTCAAGGGAAACGGAGTCAGCCGCCGGAGAGCCTCCACCGCCGGGCGGTCTTCCGTCACCGAGCGCTCTGCGAGCCGATCAAACATCGCCTCCGTCGAGCGGTGATGCTGCGTCATCGCCTCGCGGAGAGCGGATGTATACCCCTCGTAGCGGCGCGCACCAAAGACCCAGTAATATGGAACGACCAACGGAGAGAGAAATATCAATCCGAGGACCCACGCTATGGTCGCCTCCGCCGTGCGTCCCGAACCCAGCACATGGAGCGCGCTGAGCCAGCCCAAGGCGTTGAAGACGAGAAATGCAAGGGTCCAGATGCTGTCCATACGGGAGGTGGCAGGTCCTTATTCATGACGCAACTCCGGGCGCTCCGCAAAACCCTTACGATGTTTCCCTCCATTTCCACTGCAACGATCGTTTCTCCGGTCGATATTCCTTTTCATGGATGCCGCCACCTCAGCCGTGCTCTCAATCGCGATAGACCGCCAGGGACAGCAACTCCAGTTCAACGCGAACCTCGTTCGTGAGGCAAAACGCAGCGACGCCGCCGTCCTCCAATTGCTCGATGCCGCCAAGTCGCTCGAAGCCGTCGAGACAAACGCCGACCGGGCACACGGGCATCTGCTGCATTTCACGGCCTGAGCCCCTTCCTGCAGAATACGCGGGACCCCGGTACCGGCGCCGACCGGATCTCCTGAAGTCGTGGCGGTTTCACCGGCTGTCGCCGACTCTTTCGCGCCTTTCGCCCCCCGACTCCTCCGGAACTTCCGGAAAGGAACCGCCACGGGAGAGGGTGCATGATCTTCCATTCCCAAGACTCCACGGGAAAAGAGGCGCCTTCCCCTGCGCTCCCGTAAAAAAAGACTTGCCCCGTCCCGAGGGAGTTTGTTGAGATTTGGAATTATTCCAATTAAAGATAGTTTGCAGATCCCATGAAAGCTCTCCCGTCCATCGCCCGGCAAGCCCTTGCCGATGCCCTCGCCCGCCACGGTTTGCGGCCGACGCGGCAGCGCGAGCTGGTCTTCACGGTGCTCTTGCACAAGCGGGACCACCCGACGGCGGACGAGGTGTATGCGCGGGCGCGCCGGGAAATGCCTTCGATCTCGCTTGCGACCGTCTATAACTGCCTCGAGACCCTCGTCACCTGTAGCCTTGTGCGCGCCGTGAACTACGAGCGCGAACCGACGCGTTTCTGTCCCAACATTCGGCCGCACGCCCATTTTCACGACAAGAGCTCGGGGCGGATCTACGATATCGATCTGCCTGCGCCCGTCATGGACCAGCTCCGGGAACTCCTCCCCGACGGCTATGAGGCCGAGGCGATCGAACTTTATTTCCACGGGCGACTGCCAAACGGGCCCGTTCATCTGCAAAATTCCTGAATCAACCTCGTTTTCTGTACAATCATCATGAGCACGCTCGAAATCAAGAACCTCAACGTATCCATCGCTGGCAACGCCATCCTCAAGGACTTTTCGCTGACGATCCCGAAAGGTGAAGTCCACGCAATCATGGGGCCGAACGGCACCGGCAAGAGCACCCTCGCGAAGGCCCTTGCGGGCCACGAAGACTATGAGATCGAGAGCGGCGAAGTCCTCCTCGACGGCGAGAACATTGTCGGCATGGAGCCGGATGATATTTCGCGGACGGGCCTGTTCATGGCCTTCCAGTATCCCAGCGAAATTCCGGGGGTGAGCATCGCCAACTTTCTCCGGGCGGCCCTCAATGCGCGCCTTGAAGATGGTCAGACCCTGAATGCACCGGCCTATTACAAGGATCTCTACGCGAAGATGGACGAGTTACAGATCCCGAGGGATTTCACCAGCCGTGCCGTCAACGAAGGGTTCTCAGGCGGTGAAAAGAAGCGCTGCGAGATTCTCCAGATGGCGATGCTGAAGCCTAAATACGCCATCATGGACGAAACCGATTCCGGCCTCGATATCGACGCTCTGAAAATCGTCGCGGATGGCGTGAATCGGATGCGCGGAGAGGAACTCGGCATCCTCGTGATCACCCACTACCAGCGCCTGCTGAACTACATCGTTCCGGACAAGGTGCACGTCATGTATGACGGTCGCATCATCCAGACCGGCGGCCCTGAACTTGCCCATGACCTCGAAGCCCGGGGCTATGACTGGGTCAAGGAACTGGCTGGCTCGGTCGCGTAACCAGAATTTCAACACCACCAACCAGGAGGAAACACCATGGCTACCACACCAGATCTCAATATTGATCGTGATAGCGGTAATTTTTCATACGACATCGATTATGCGTATGATGCCGGCGTCGGCCTGAACGAAAAGACGATCGATTACATCGTCGATGTGAAGGGTGAAGACGAATGGATCCGCGATTTCCGCAAACGCGCCCTAAAGATCTTCCGCGACAAGCCGCAGCCCACCCATTGGGCGTCGGAAGACCTCAATACAATCGATTTTGACAAGATCCGTTACTATCTTGCCCAGGGGCAGCGGCCGAGCCGATCGTGGGACGAAGTGCCGCAGGAGGTGAAGGAAACCTTCGAGCGCCTCGGGATCCCGGAGAAGGAACGGGCCTACCTCGCGGGCGTCGAGGCGCAGTTCGACAGCGAAGCGAGCTATTCCAACATGAAGGAAGAGCTCAGCAAACAGGGCGTCATCTTTGTCGGTCCGACCGAAGGTCTGAAGGAACATCAAGACGTTTTCCGCAAGTGGTTCGGAAAGGTCGTCCCGATCGGAGACAATAAATATTCTGCTCTCAACAGTGCCGTATTCTCCGGCGGATCGTTCATCTACGTGCCTCCCGGGGTCAAGGTGAAGCAGCCGCTGCAGGCCTATTTCCGCATCAATGCGGAGAATTTCGGGCAGTTCGAGCGAACCCTCATTATTGCGGACGAAGGAGCGGAAGTCACCTATATGGAAGGGTGCACGGCACCGAAATTCGAATCCAGCACCCTGCACAGCGCGGTCGTCGAACTTGTCGCCCTGAAAGGGGCGAAGATCCAGTACATCACCGTCCAGAACTGGTCCTCCAACGTCTTCAATCTCGTGACGAAACGAGGACTCGCGATGGAGGACGCCGAAGTGAAATGGATCGACTGCAACATCGGCTCGCGACTCACGATGAAGTATCCCGGCGTGGTGATGCGCGGGGAAGGCGCCCGGGGCGAGGTCCTTTCCATCGCCCTGGCCCACGACGGGCAGCACCAGGACACCGGTGCCAAGATGGTCCACGCGGCAGACAACAC
>CAZVQJ010000006.1:0-37100 GCA_964629165.1 uncultured Puniceicoccaceae bacterium | reverse complement strand
ATGATCGTATCGATCGCGATCGTCGTCTTGCCGGTCTGGCGGTCGCCAATGATCAGCTCACGCTGACCCCGGCCGATGGGAATCATTGAATCGATCGCCATGATCCCGGTCAGGAGCGGCTGATCGACCGATTTACGGGGAATGATCCCGGGGGCAATCTTCTCCACCGGAAAGCGCTCCGATGACTGGACCGGTCCCTTCCCGTCGATCGGGTTGCCAAGGGCATCGACCACACGGCCGAGCAAGCCCATGCCGACCGGCACAGAGAGGAGCCGACCCGTCGTCTGCACTTCATCGCCCTCCTTCAGAGCGGAAACGTCGCCCAGCGCCACGACACCGACATCGTCCAGCCCCAGGTTCAGGGCGATCCCCATCACACCCCCCGGAAAGGCGACCATCTCATTGTACATCACCTCGGAGAGGCCTTCGACCCGCGCCACGCCGTCGGCAACTGAAACGATCGTGCCCGTGTTCGTCTTCGCAACGCCTGTCGTGAGGCCGGCGATCTCCTGTTCAATCTGTTCAAGAAGGGTGCTCATCTGTGGTCTGTAAAATAATGGATTCTCAGCGTGTGCTGACGGAAAGTCTTCCTAATCGACCCGCGATGGAAGCGTCATATACATTGTCTCCCTGGGTGACGCGCACGCCACCAATGAGAGCTGGATTGGAAAGATGCTCGAGTCGCCGCCCCGCGGACTCAACGCCAAAGCTGCGGGCGATCTCTTCGAGCGCAGAGTTTTCGAGTGGGCCAGCGTGCTCCACAAGGACGCGCCGTGCGCGCACTTCTTGTGCGAGATAGCGAAGAAAGCTCCGCGTAAAGGCACGCCGGGCGGCCAACGGCTTGTCTCCGATCAGACGGCGCAACGCCGGTTCCACCTCTCCCTGCATGGAATCACCACGCTCCGCCACCATCACCGCGAGTCGCCTCGCGAGCTTCCTTGATTTGGGATCGAGTGCCTCCATGACTAATTGCTGACCGAGGCCATTTCCCGGGCGGCCGCCGCATTCAGCCGGCTCTTCTCCTCATCAGAAAGTTCCTTGTGCAAAACCTTGCCGGAGGTGAGCACGACGAGACGGGCGATCTCCCCCCGGGCTTCATTCAGGACCTTGTCGCGTTCGAGTGCGATGGCCTCGTCCGCGCGCCGGCGCTTCTCGGTCAGTTCCGATTCCACGATGCCCTTCTGGCGGGCGGCGTATTCTTCCGCTTGCGTGCGGGCTTCCTGTACAATCGCCTGCGCGGAGACATTCGCTTCCTGAAGCTTGGCCGCCTTTTCGACTTCTGCGCTCTCAAGCTGTTGCTTCGCCCGCTCAGCGTCGGCGAGACCTTGCGCGATCGCGCTCTTTCGCTCGTCCATCGTTGTCATGACGGGTTTGAACGCAAACTTCCACAAGAGCCCTGCGACGAGGAGGAAATTGACGCCTTGGGCAAGGATCAGCCTCCAGTCGAGCCCGAAGGCAGAGATGAGACCGTCGGCGGCCGCAGCGTCCGTGGCCGCAAGGAGTTGGAATGACTCGAACATGGTTCGCAAAAGGGGATGAAAAAGGAAGAAGGTCGCGGAGACGTCTCCGCGACCGGCAATTCGATTTCTGCCTAGAGGAAGAGCGCGTAGAACGCCACCGCTTCCGCAAGGGCCATCCCGAGAATCGACTGGACAAGAATCTTGCCGGAAGCTCCGGGATTACGCCCGACAGACTCCACGGCCTTGGTCCCGATGAGGCCCACGCCGATGGCGGCGGCGGCACAACCCACGGCTCCCTGAATTTCCCCTGGCTCAAGTGCTGCAAGAACTTCGATCATGAATATATTGGTTGGATATTTGTATTAGTGTTCTCTCGACTGTCCGGCACGCAGTGAGGGTTGGCTACCTCTGGCACCGGTCCCAGTCGGGAAATTCTATCAATGGGCGGGAGCGTCGGGATGTTCGTCTCCGTGATTGCAAATGAGTCCGATGTAAACAGCCGTCAAAAGCGTGAAAACCAGAGCCTGCACCAGCCCGATGAGCGTCTCGAGCATATAGAAAGGCACCGGCACAAGGTAAGGCGCGAGCCCCGTCATGTAGGAGAGGAGGTTCTCACCGCCAAACACATTGCCGAAGAGCCGGAAGGAAAGGGACACCGGCCGAAACGCGATCGACACCATCTCGATCAATCCCACGAGGAAAAAGATGGGAAAAAGACCAATCCAGATTACCGTGCCGACATCCTTCCGATCCGCCTTGTTCCCAAACAGGTCGGCGTAAAGCGTGCGGCCGCCCGCGTAGCGCAGGACAAAATAAAACCAGCCTCCGACAGCTGCGATCAGCCCGAGCGCAACCGTCATGTTGAGGTCCGCATTGCCTGGGCGCGCCCAATACATGAAATGGCCGCTCTCGTCGTAGTGTCCAAAGGCCCCGACACCCGGGAGGAGACCACTCCAGTTGTGAAGCAGGACAAAAAAGAAAAGACCCACGAGAAGCGGGAAAGTAGGACGAAACATGCGTTTGCCGACAATCGGTTCCACGATTTCAGCCACCCCGTTGATGGCGGCTTCGATGATCGCCTGACCCCGGCCCGGAATCAGTTGCGGACGACCCACCATCAGGCGAATGCCCACAATCACGACGGCCGAAATCACCCACGCCATCACCATCGAGTTGGTGACCGGGATGGGACCCTCAATCAGACGGTAAGGGGCGGGCGAAACACCGTCCGCCGCCGCGGTGCCCACCGCGCTGCATAAGAGGCCAAATCCGGCCAGGCTGAGATATGATTTCCGCATGGTTTGTCTCTCGGCAACGGGTTTTAGCCGAAAAGAAAACTCCGTGGATGCAGTTCCCCGCCAAAAGCGTCAACCTCTCATTTCTTCTTCTGCTCCCCCAGCTACGGCGGACTGTCAGATCCATTCTTGCGATCTCGCCGGGTGGCGACTTGATTCGATCCATGCCCAGCCCACGTGATGTCACGAAGGATCTCCCCCGACTTCGCAAGGGTTCCCTCCGCCCTGGCCATCGTCCCGTCGCTGGGCGGGAGGTGCCCGCACCGGAACCCTCAGCCCCCCCCCGAGAGATGACAATGGATCCTCTTCTGGGGTTCACGATCATCCTGATAGGGGTCGCGCTGGTCGTCGAATTTGCCCTCATCTTCTGGATGTGGTGAGACCCGGCTGGCGATCAACGAGTCCCAGGAGTCCATCATGGCCTGAAAAAAGGTGGGGGCTTCCCACGGCCAGCGATCTGTCGTCAGCTCCCAGTCCGGGTGCTCTTTGACGAGATCACGTGACCAGGCAAGATAGCCATCGTGATCTGTCCGAAAATGAAATCTCGCGCCGCTGCCCATATGCGCGGCAAGGCGGCTGAGAAAGTCTGATTGCACCATTCTATTCTTGTAGTGGCGCTTTTTCGGCCAGGGGTCGGGAAACAGCATGAACACCTCCGCAATCGACCGATCCGTCGGCCATACCGCGAGGAGTTCACGGGCGTCCGCCTTGAGGAAGAGCAGATTTGTCAGTGCCCGCCGGACTCGCTTGGCCTCCGCCTTGCGCACCCGCGCCGAGAGCAGATCGATCCCGAGACAGAACCGATCCGGATGGGCCTCCGCGTAACCCGTCAACCAGTGGCCATGCCCACAACCAAACTCGAGGGTGATCGCACCATCAGGTGGAAGGGCCTGGCATAGGCTCTCCCCCAGATCGCGCATCCGGGCGTCCCTTCGGGCGGCCACCTCAAGCGGGATACCCCGGCTCTTCCCGGTGGCTGGCCTCAGTCCAGCTATCTCGATGGGTCTCTCATTCATTTCAATCAAATTTCATCGCCTCGATTCCGAACGCTTTCCGGCCGGGCGAAACGAAGGGCGGCTTTCTCGCGCATTCCCTCCGGAAACGGAATCTTAAAGGACATCTCCGTTCCCTCCCCTACCCGACTTCGAGCCCGCACATCGCCTCCATGCTGTTGCACAATATGCTTCACGATACTGAGGCCCAGCCCACTCCCTCCGGATTCCCGCGATCGCCCCCGGTCCACGCGGTAAAAGCGCTCGAAAAGGTGCGGAAGATCCCGTTCCGCAATGCCCGGACCATTGTCTGTCACCCGGCAGACGACGCCGCCTTCCTCCACCGCCGTGGAGACCTCGATCCTCGTGAAACCAGCGGCGTGCCGCAGAACATTTTCCAGCAGGTTCTCGACCACCTGCGAAATCCTCAGAGAGTCGATGAGCAGCGCGCAGTCCTCTTCAGAAACGTTCACGGAAAGAATCTGTCCCTCCGTCAGCCGCATCTGAAAATTCTCCGCTGCCGCCAGCACGATTCGATTCAGCGAGGTTCGTTCGAGACGCACAGACTCCGGATCGGTCTCCAGTCGGGTCAACGTGAGCAGTTCCTCCAACATGCTGTGCAAACGATCCCCGTTCTTGCGAATCTTGTTCAGGAATCGCAGGCGCTCTTTCCGATCAATCCGCTCATCATCTTCCACAAGGGCATCCGCAAACCCTTTCATGACCGTCACCGGCGTCCGCAATTCGTGGGAAATATTTGCCAGAAACTCCGTCCGCAGTCGCTCCAGGCGCTTCTGCTGGGTAATGTCGCGCACAAACAGGAGCAGGAACCCTTCCTCCCGCTCATTTCCACTCAAAAGGACACTCCCATTCAACCCCAACCAGCATTCACGCGATGAGTCCCCGGCCTGCAGAATCATCGCTTCCGCGCCCTCCCCTGCCCATCTCGCCTGGATGAACTCCAGAAATACGGCGGCGTGGAAAATCGATTCTACCTTCCGCCCAATCGGATCCAGCGACGACCCCAGCAGCTTCCGCAATGCACCGTTCGCAAAAACGACAACGTGGTGAATATCCACAATGAGCACCGCCTCGTCGACCTGCCCGAAAACCTGTTCCAACTGATGACGAAACCCAGCCGATGGAGTCATTCCACACTCTCCCTCCCGAAGAAGTCCACTCACCGCCTGCTGAAGTGCATCGACTTGCGGGTGACCCCATCCGCCCCGTCTTCGATCCAGCAACATCGGCTTCCGCGCAATCACCGCTTCCCTCAGCAAGCGACACCGGCGTCTCAGAGAAAGTAGTTGGAAAAGCAATACACCCGCGACCAGCGCGAGCAACCAATGTATCCATTCTCCCATTACCTCAATCTCGCGGCGTCAAGCCGTGATCCGGTAGCCGACACCCCGAACCGTTTCAATCATATCGGCCCGATCCCCCAGCTTTTCACGAAGCCGGCGGATGTGCGTGTCGATGGTGCGCGTCTCCGTTTCCGTCGTGTAATTCCAGACATTGACAAGAAGGTCTTCGCGGCTTTGCACCCTGCCCTTCCGTTCCATGAGCAAACGCAGAAGTTTGAATTCGGTCGTCGTCAATACAATCACCTCTCCTCCCAGGGTCACCTCATGTAACGCCTCGTTGAGAACCAGATCCTGAACCTGCAGGCGTCCTTTCGCCGCCTCCCGGCTCGGCCGGGCGCGGTTCAGGATCAACCCGATCCGCAGGACCAGCTCTTTCGCATCAAACGGTTTCGATAAATAGTCATCCGCTCCCGTCTCGAGGCCCTCAATGCGCTCTTCCGTCTCTCCCCGGGCGGTCAAAAAAATCACGGGTACGTCGTTGAATTTCTTATCCGCACGGATCATCCGGCAAATCTTCAAGCCATCCAGATCCGGCATCATGATATCGAGCACAAAAAGGTCCGGCTCAAATTCGCGCGCCTTTCCCAGGATCTCGAGCGGATTGTTGATCACGGCCACGTCGTAACCGGCGCTGGTCAGTCGGTAATCGAGCAGTTCCGTCACATCAGGCTCGTCATCGACAACGAGAATCCGTCGGCGGTCACCGTTCAGAGAGTTCGTCATGACAAGACAAGCGAAGGCCACCGAAACCTCGGCGGCAATGGAAATCTCTGTCACAAAACGGTGACAATCCGGGGGGCCTCGCCCATCATCCACCCCGCGCCTGCAACGCCACCATCAGAATCGTCAAATCGGTGGGGTTCACCCCGCTAATCCGGCCGGCTTGAGCAATCGTCAGGGGACGGATGGCCTCCAGCTTCGCACGGCTTTCTGCGCGCAAGCCCTGGATGGACCCGTAATCGAAATCAAGCGGAATTTTCATCGCGTCGGCCTTCCCGAGACGGGCAATCAACCGTTGCTCTCGTTTCAGGTACCCTTGATAACGAACACGATACAACATTTCTTCGATGACCTCCGGGGCCTGGTTGGTGCCGTCGGCGGCGAGGGATTCCCACGCCGCGCCCCGGCGAATGGCATCACCCATGAGCACCCCCTCCTGTCGCGTAGACTCCACCCGTGCCACCAGCTTCTCGACTTCGGCTGCCTTGCGGGTCATCCGGTCCAGCCGATCCGGAGGCACCAGCCCAAAAGCTTTCGCATGCGCCAGCAAACGCAGTTCAGCGCTCCCATGATTGAAGAGCAACCGGTGTTCGGCGCGGCTTGTGAACATCCGATAGGGTTCCCGGGTGCCTTTCGTCACCAGATCATCTACAAGGACGCCCAGATAGCCTTCGTGCCGGCCGATAATCATGGGCGCCTCTCCCCTTCCCTTTTGCACCGCGTTCACGCCCGCGATCAATCCTTGTCCGGCAGCTTCTTCGTAGCCCGACGTGCCGTTGATTTGCCCCGCGAAGAAGAGCCCTTCCACTTTTTTCGATTCGAGACTCGGCAACAGCTGGGTCGGGGGCGCGAAGTCGTACTCAACCGCATAGGCGGGACGGAGGATATGAGCCGCCTCCAAGCCGGGTATGGTGCGCAACATCGCTTCCTGGACATCAAAAGGCAGGCTGGTGGACAGCCCATTGACATACCACTCATCGGTATGGCGGCCCTCAGGCTCGAGATACAGTCGATGCCCCGCCTTCTCGGGGAATCGCACACACTTGTCCTCGATACTGGGGCAATAACGCGGGCCGGTGCCTTCGATCTCGCCGTCAAACAAGGGCGAGCGGTGCAGGTTCCGGGAGATGATCGCCGCCGTCTCCGGCGTCGTGTGGGTCATCCAACAGGAGAGCTGGTCCGTGCCCGGCCGCCAACCCTGCATGCGTTGACCGGAGGGTTCCACGTGGAACATCGTGGTGTCGAAGGCCGGCAAAAACTGTCGCTGCCCGTGTTCCACGTGGAACAATCGCGCCTCCCAGCGGGTATCATAGTAGCTGAAAAGCGTCGGCAATGCATCGCCCGCCTGAACCTCCATGCCACGGAAATCAATACTGGCCCCCAAAAGCCGGCACGGTGTGCCCGTTTTCAGCCGCTCCAGCTCAATCCCCGCCTCCAGGAAGCTGTTGGACAGGGTCTGCGCGCTGAAATCGCCCATCCGCCCCCCGGCCGTCTTGTTTTTTCCGACATGCATCAGGGCACGAAGGAACGTGCCGGTGGTCACCACGACGGTCCGGCTTCGAAATTCGATGTCGAGATTGGTCTTCACCCCAACCACATGATCCTTCTCGAAGATCAGTCCGGTCACGACGGCTTGGAACAGACGCAGGTTTGGTTGCCGTTCCAGCACATGTTTCATTCGAAACTGATAGGCTTTCTTGTCACATTGTGTGCGCGGCGCCTGCACCGCCGGTCCCTTCGACGCATTCAGCAACCGGAACTGAATCCCCGTCAGATCAGTGTTCAAGCCCATTTCACCCCCGAGCGCATCAATTTCCCGGACAATATGGCCCTTGGCCAGTCCTCCGATCGCCGGATTGCAGCTCATCTGGGCGACGGTGTCCAGATTGCCGCTTAACAGGAGTGTGTTTGCCCCCATACGGGCGGCCACGAGGGCCGCTTCACATCCAGCGTGACCCGCCCCGCATACGATCACGTCAAATTGAGATTGTTCGCTCCTATTCATTTACCGATGCAGAATGAGCCGAATAGCTCATCGAGCACCCGTTCATTGTCAATTCTCCCGACGATCCGGGCCATCGCCTCCAGCGCCAGGTGCAGTTCGGTGGCCGCGAGTTCAGCCGGTTCACCGGCTTGCAGCAAGGTAGCCGCATGGAGGAGACACGCCTTGGCTTCCTGCAGCGCACTCGCGTGGCGAGCCGAGATCGCAACATCCGCGTCTTCGGGCACGCGGAAATCCCGGTCCAGGAACTGAAGCATCCTGTCGTGCAGCGATGGCAGGCCTTCCCGCGTCGCCGTAGAGACCCACAGGCCCTCGCCACCAGCCAGGGTGTAGTCGAACCTCGCGCGCATATCCTCCGTCAGCCGGTCCGCCTTGTTGAGAAGATGCAATACCGGCCGGTCCCGGAGGATCTCTCGCACAGACTCCGGAATCTCCGGCTCGGCCACCGTGCAATCATGAACGAAGACCAGAAGATCTGCTCTGGAAGCCACTTCCAGGGTTTTCTCGACACCTGCCCGTTCTATCCGGGAGTCGCTCTCGCGCAGCCCAGCGGTATCATACAAGCGTACCAGGTGGCCACCGATCTGCACGCGCGCTTCAATAAAATCGCGGGTGGTTCCAGCCTCCTCACTCACGATCGCCCGGTCTTCATCGACAAGGCAATTGAGAAGCGAGCTTTTACCCGCATTGGGCTCCCCGATCAGCACCACCCGGATGCCATCCTGCAGGCGATCCCGGTATCGCTCCGTAATCATGAGGCGCTCAATACCGCTCTGCAAGTGAAGGAGATCGCGCAGGGGGCCTGCCTGGTTCTCCGCCGGGAGGTCCTCATCCGGAAAGTCGATGTACGCCTCCAGGTAAGCGGTAATTGTCAGAAGCTCTTCAACGAGCCCATTGACATGTGCCCCCAGCGCGCCTGACAGCTGCTTGTGCGCAATCGCGAGGGCACGATCACTGCGGGCGCGAATGACATCGATAATCGCTTCCGCCTGTGCCAGATCGATTTTTCCGTTGAGAAAAGCGGTACGGCTGAACTCACCGGGGTGGGCGAGGCGGCATCCTCGGGCGACGAGGTCCTCGAGGATGCGCTGGACAATGAAGGGGCTGCCGTGGGGAATGAGTTCCAGCATGTCTTCACCGGTGAATGAACGGGGGGCCTTGTAATAGATCCAGACAAGCTGATCGATGCGGACCCGATCCGATCCTTGGTAGTGGGCGAGCTGAACCCGCCGGTCGAAGAGGGTGGGGGAGCTGCCGGGCGGGTGGAGGGCTGCGCGCGCAATGTCCGCAGAGGCTGGCCCGGAGACCCGGATGACAGCGAGGGCTCCTTCCCCGGGCGGGGTTGCCAAGGCTGCGATCGTTTCACTCACGCTGATGTATTAGTTTTCCAACTACGCATTATTCTACTGCGCCATCTGCCGTCTCTTCTTCATCACGGCTCGAGACGCCGAGGGAAACGCCGCCGACGACCTCGACTTTCTCGTAGATCGCCTGCGTGATTTTCTTCGCAATCTCCTCATTATCAGCAAGATATTGCTTTGCGGCTTCACGGCCTTGCCCGATCAGATTGCCGTCATAGGAAATCCATGACCCCTTCTTCTCAAGGATCTTGTGTTCGATCCCGAGATCGAGGACGGAACCGGAGCGAGAGATGCCCTCGTTGTACATGATATCGAACTCGCATTCCGTGAAGGGGGGAGCGACCTTGTTCTTGACGACTTTGATCCGGGTTCGGTTTCCGACGACTTTGCCACTGGTTTCCTTGATCTGACCGATCCGGCGGATATCCATCCGGACGGAGGCGAAAAACTTGAGGGCCCGTCCACCTGGTTGGGTTTCCGGGCTGCCAAACATTACGCCGATTTTCTCCCGGATCTGGTTGGTGAAGAGACAGACGCATTGGGTGCGGCTGATCGCAGCCGTCAGGCGGCGCATTGCCTGGCTCATCATGCGGGCCTGGAGGCCCACCGTGCTGTCACCAAATTGACCATCGAGCTCATTTTTCGAAACGAGGGCCGCAACCGAGTCGATCACGATGATATCGATCGCGCCTGAACGGATCAGCGTTTCCGTGATATTGAGAGCATCTTCGCCCGATTCGGGCTGTGCCACCATGAGATTATCGATATCCACTCCCACAATGCGGGCATAGCGCGGGTCGAGTGCGTGCTCCACATCGATAAAGACGGCGTTGCCACCCTCGCGCTGGGCATGGGCGATGAGGGCGAGGCACAAGGTGGTTTTTCCGGATGATTCCGGCCCATAGATCTCCGCGATCCGGCCGCGGGGTAATCCGCCGACCCCGAGGGCGAGGTCGATTGAAGGACACCCTGTCGGGATCACCTTGACGTCCATCTTGGTGGAGTCGCCGAGTTTCATGATCGCGCCGGCTCCGAACTGTTTGTTGATCGCGGAGAGGGCAAAATCGAGAGCTTTGGTACCGCCAGCCGGTGTCGTGACGGCGGTGGAGGTGCGGGCGGAAGGGCGTGCCATGAGGAAAAGGTGGAAAAGGTTTGAACCTGTGGCAAGGGCAGGTCGCCCGTGCCAGTGGTGAAGTTGGGGTCCGGATGGCCGCGAGCAAGCCTAAAGTGTTAATATGTTCACCTTCCGGGCGGGAGACTTGCGTCGGATGCGTCCCCCGGACAGCTTCCCGACGATGGCGGCCATGCCCTTCCTCATCCTCATTTTTGGTGTCTTCGCCTGCTCGACCTCGGTCATTTTCATCCGCTTGAGCGAGACGGATCCCGTCATGCTCTCGGCCTATCGGTTGCTGCTGGCGGCGGCGCTGCTGGCCCCGGCGGCCTGGAAGGCGGCGCGCCGGTATCCCGGGTATCGGATCCGCTGGAAGGGCCGGGACGTTCTCATCCCGGGGGTCCTTCTTGCCGCCCATTTCATTTCATGGATCTACGGGGCGCGGCTGACACCGGCGGGAAACGCCACGCTGCTTGTGAACATGACTCCCGTCGTGATGCCGTTCATGCTCCTTCTGATCGCGCGTGAATTCATCACGAGGGGGGAGGGCGCCGGAACAGCCGTGGCCCTTCTCGGGGTGGTTCTTCTGCTGTATTCTGACCTCCATTACAACCAGACCTATTTCACCGGGGATCTCGTCTGTTTTTTCTCGATGGTGATCTACACGATGTATCTCGCCTTTGCCCGGCGAAACCGGGAAATACCTTCGATCTACCTCTACGTTGTTCCTCTTTATTTTGTGGCGGGAGCGATCTGTCTGCTGATCGGGCTCGGGCGCGCTTTCACGGCGGAGGAGTTTCAGTTGATCGGTTCGAATCGAGGGCGGGAATGGGTCGTCATTGCGGGCATGGCGATTGTGCCCACGGTGATCGGTCACAGTACCGTCAACTGGGCTTTTCGGCATATCCGCGGGCAGGCCGTCTCGATCGTGAATCTCGGGCAGGTCTTTTTCGCGTCGATCATGGCTGCGATCATTCTGAGAGAATACCCGGGATGGAACCTTTATGCGGCCGCCGTCCTTATCTTCTCCGGAGCCGTCATCGTGGTGCGGGCAGGCCGGTCCCCGGGGGAAGTGGGTGTTGCCATGAACCGGTCCGGGGAGTGAATTGTTGGGTCAGATGATGCCAGCATCGCAGCCAGTCAATGCCCTCACCGGCCATTCCGCGGTCATCCTTCTTGTCTTCAATGCCCACAACCAGCTTTGGGTCAGCGGATTGGGAACCCGTGAAAATCCCTGGGGACCGAGCGACACGATCGAGGCCGCCACCGGGGACGAGATCGGCGAGTTGATTCGCCGCGGATGGCCGGAAGCGGGGGATCCCCGGCCCGCATTTTCGCTCGATCGCGGAAACCGCGAAGTGGCTGTCTGGTGGCTGCGCTGGGGCCATCCGCTCCACCATCGTCCTATTCCTGGAGGGCCTGGAAAATGGTTCTCTCTCGCAGCTTTGCGCGAGCAACACGCCGCCTCGCCGGGCGACTTCGACCCCCTCTGGGCGAAACTCCTGCCTCCCATCCTCCAGCGGGCGATCGAAATTCCCTACCTGAACTTCAACCCGAACGAGTTTATCTATCGCTTCCGGACGGACAAACAGCGCAACCGGGCGATCTACCAGTCCCATCCGGTCTCCCAGGATTTGTATCAGAGCAAACTCTGCGCGGCGGTGAAGGCCGTGCGGCGTCTCAAGGAAAACCGGAGTGGGGAATCTGCGGTTCTCGATTTTGGTCCAGTTCAGTATGTGCTCCCGAGCCATTTCGGATTCTGCCTTGGCGTCCAGAATGCGATTGAGCGCGCCTACGAAGTCATTTCCCAGTATCCTGACCGGCGCGTCTTCATGCTCAGCGAGCTGATTCACAACCCCTTTGTGAACGAGGATCTGCAGCGCCGTGGACTCCGCTATCTACAGACCGACAAAGGGGTGCCGATCATCGATCCAGTGACCGGGGCGGCGTTCTGGGACTCGCTCAATGAGGAAGATGTCGTCATCATTCCGGCCTTTGGGGCGACCGACGAGGACAAGGTCCGCCTTCTCGAGAAGGGACTCCCGTTGAACGAGTTTGATGCCACCTGCATGTTGGTGGAAAAAGTATGGAAGGCCGCCCGGCGTTTCGCGGAAGATGGATACACCGTCGTCATTCACGGTAAAGCGGAACACGAGGAAACGAAGGCGACTTTTTCAAACACCGCCCGTCATGGCCCCGCTCTCGTCATCCGTGATCAGCGGGAGGCCGGGATCTTGAGCGAGATCATTGGGGAACCGGACGCGGCCCGCCAGCAAGCGCTCCTCGGCGACCATTTTGCGGGGAAAATGACCCCCGGTTTTGATCCCGCACGGAACCTCCGGCGCATCGCCGTCGTGAACCAGACAACGCTCCTTCGAAACGAGACGATCCGCATCATTGAAACGCTCGAGGATGCCCTCCGGTCGCGTTTTGGCGAATCGGCGGCGACGAACCTGCACCCACAGAGTCGCGGTGATACGCTCTGTTACGCTACCCAGGTCAATCAGGATGCCCTCCAGAAGGCGCTCGCCACGCCGCTGGACCTCGCCCTTGTCGCGGGGGGTCGGAACTCCAGCAACACCTATCAGCTTTACCGAGTCTGCCAGGAAGCGCTTGGGGACCGGGCCGCCTACATCCAGAGCGAGGCTAACATCCTCGGGGAAAACGTGATCGAACATTATCACTTCGCCCAACACCTCGAGGATCCCCGTGGCGGAACGACCGAGAAACGGCCATACACAATTCCCTGGGATCGGCCCATGCGGGTGCTCGTGACGGGCGGGGCGAGCTGCCCCGACGGCATCATCCAGCAGATCATCGCACGCATGAACCGACAATTTCCGGCGGCCAGTCTCAGTTCGATCGAAGACGTCATCGAGCAACTTGAAAATGATTCCTGAAGATTCGAAGCGGTCGCGGGATCTCCGGTCCGTCCGACACCTCATCTGGGATTGGAACGGAACGCTCCTTGATGACACCGATCTCTGTGTCGAAGTGGTTGGTCGGATGCTCGCAGAAATCGCCCGGCCCGCGATTACCGCGGATCACTATCGCGAGCGGTTCGGCTTTCCCGTCGTAAACTATTACGCGGGGCTGGGATTCGATACCTCGTCGGAATCATTTCAGAGGCTTTCCGATCTTTTCATCACCCGTTACCATGAACAGGTCGAAAGCTGCGTCCTCCACGCAGAAGCGATCGCCTTTGCGCGGCAGTGGTCTGGGGCGGGCCGAAGACAGGTGATCCTTTCCGCCTCCCGCCAGGATCATCTCGAACGGACGGTTCGGACCTTCGGGATCGAAGAGCTCTTCGAAGTGCTGGCCGGAACGGACGATATTTACGCGGCCGGCAAGTCAGCGCGCGGGGCCGAATTGATGCGAACGATTGGCTGGGATCGGGAGACGACCCTGCTGATCGGAGACACCGATCATGATGCCGAAGTGGCCCGCGCCATCGGGGTTTCCTGTCTTCTCGTGACGCGTGGGCATCAGAGTCGGGAACGGCTAGAAAAAACAGGCGCCTTCGTCTCCGCAAGTCTTCGCGAAGCGGTTGATCAGTATCAGCTTCTTGCCGAGGACTGACCGCCGTCAAGGGAACGCGACCGCGAAGGGAGCCTCCGCCGAAGAGCCCTCAGTACCGCCGTGCCTGACCGAGGTAGCTCAACGTCCAGATCTCAAGCCAAACGCGAAAGCGACCGGCCGAGGTGATCCGGCCGACATCTTCGACTTCGTGCGGTTCGGTCAGAAACCCCAGCTCCCGATTGAGTTTTTCGACTTCGCGGCTGAAGTGGTTGATTTCCTCGAGCGGATCGGCCCCGATCCGGACGAGATCCTGCCCATAGGCATCGCACCGCGCCAGATGCCGTTGATAAAGTTTCTCGGTCGAGCGTGTCCGGGGGCGACGTTCGACGAGCCATTGCTCCGGATAGAAGCCTCCGAAGGGGATAAACAGATTGTCCGTCACGAGACGCACCCCGTCCGCCGCCTCCGACTGGAAGGAGCAGGCGAGGGCTACACTGCCTCGATCGGAAGGAAAAAAGAGAAAACTCGCCCGCGTCTTGCCATCCTCCAGATCAAACACCGCCATACGCATGAGGACCTGGCCCTCATAGCGCGCGAGGAGGGTCTCAGAGCGCTTGAAGCCGTTCTTTCGGAGCCAGCCACGCAATCGGATAAAGCGATCGTCATTGGGCCATTCAAGACCCCCGTCGGGACTCTTCTCATACCGTGGAAAGAGTGGAAGACGACTTCGACTGAGGGCGGAGACCGCCAGCCAGGTATATCCACTCTCGAGGAGGAACCAGCCGAGGAAGGCGGCTAGCGCAATCACCCATACGTCGTGCCCCTGATAGCCGAAAAAGACGAGCACGCTGGTCATCGTCAGCGCGATGAAGACCCACCGCATCCAACGCGCAAAAATGCCGAGGTTGGGGGAGGCGGTGCGCGAAGCCGCCCACTGCAACAGCAACATGAGGATGCCGCTGCCGAGGAGGGTGAACTGCAAAACGACAAATTCGAGCGATTGTTCAAACATGATCTGAGCGGAAGGCCGGAAGATGCCTCCCTTTTCCTCTCCGTGCGCCGCGCCCGGATCCAGAAGGAAAAGGGCCAAGGTTCCGGACCAGGATAGTCTCCCGGGGAACCGGCGTCAATTCAGCCGAAGCGGCATGACCACGCAAAGGAAACTCTCCGGGGTTCGGATGACGCCCGGGCTCAGCTCGTCCTTGAACTCGAAAATAACTTCGTCACGGGGAAGCGCCTTGAGCGGATCCAGAAGGAAGTGCGGGTTGAAGGAAACCGTCACGTCGGGACCGCTGTATTCCACATTGAGGGACACATTCGATTCACCAAATTCCGGGCTCGATCCGGTTACCTCGAGGAGGTTTTCCGAGACGTTGACCTTGATCGAATTGTTCTTGTCGCTCGCCACCAGGGCGGCCCGGCTGATGCACTTCGCGAACGATTCGCGGTTCACCTTGATGTGCTGGTCGTTCTCCTTGGGGATCACCTGCCGGTAGTTCGGGTAGTTGCCCTCAACCACCTTGGAAACGAGGTAGATGCTGTCGAGGAGGCCGGATTCGGCGGCGGAGTCCGCTTCTGAATTGATCTCGAAAGCCACTTGGCGGTCGTTGAAGGCGATTCGCACGCTATCACCTTGGCCGAGCAGCCGCTGAACCTCCGCGACCGTCTTGGCGGGCAGGATGAGGTGGCCCGCATTGTCCTCGCTCACATCCACTTCCTTGCTGATGACGGCCAGACGACGGCCGTCCGTGGCAGCGAGGGTGAGGGCGTTGTTCTCGAAGTTGAAATACACGCCGTTCATGATGTAACGGGTCTCGTCGCTCGACTGAGCGTAGGAAACGCTCTTGAGCATGCGCCCCAGCTCATCCTGACGAAGGACAAAACTGTGTTGATCGTTGAAGGTCGGCAGGGGGGGAAACTCATCCGCACCGATCCCCATGACACGAAAGAGCGACTGGCCGGAAGTAATCTTCGCCTGGTTGTTGCTGTAGGTCTCGACATCGACGTCGAGCGACGGCAGTTCCCGCACGATGCTCGCCAGTTTCCGGACCGGCAGGGTCAACGTTCCTTTTTCTGCCACGTCCGCCTGAATCCGGCAACGGATGCCGAGATCAAGATTGGTCGTCGTGAGGGAGATCTGGTCGTCACCAGCCTCGATCAGGACGTTGCTGAGGATGGGCATGGTGGCCCGCGTCCCAACCACGTTGAGGACTTGCTGCAGGCCGCTGGAGAAGTGATCGCGGTTGATCTTGAATTTCATGGAGCCAGAAGGGGTTGTAGGCGATCGGCAGGGTGGGGCAAATCCTTTTCCGCCAGAAGTTGTCCGGGAAGGGCCCAAATCAAGGCCAGCGGGCGAACTGCTGACAATGATTATCTATATAGATATATAATCTATAAAAACTATCATCTTCTTCTTATAGTCTGGGAATTTGTGAATGGATGCCCAAGCCGCTGGGGTCTCGGAGGATACGGCTTCCGGGCTATTCCCATTCGCCCGCCTGCGACCGGCCGGGATTGGGCGCAAGCGAACAACCCGGGGCTTATTCTCCGCCTGTTCACAGCCTGCCCTGAAGATGATCACAGTGTCTCCGCCCGCGATTCAAGTCCGGTCGATTCAAGCAGATCCCGTCGCCTCCCGCCGGTTCTTGCGCCGGTCTCGGAGCGAAGCCACAATGCCATAGACGATATAGCCGAAAAAGAGAGCTGCGACCGCGATGTAATGGAAGAGAAAGACGGCCGTCCCGACGGCGAAGAGGAGGATGAAGGTACGAAAGCCAAGATGTGTGCGTGCCCCGATTGTCTTGAAGCTCGGATACCGGATACCGCTGATCATGAGGAGCGAGATGATAACGAGAAGGACCGGGAGAAAGAGGGCCAGAAAACTGAGTTCCTGTTCCATCCGATTGATCATCAGGACGAGCGATGAAACCATCCCGGCGGCGGCGGGCACGGGGAGTCCGAGAAAATCCTTGGCAGACTTTGAAGGGTCCGTGGACGGAAACATCGAGATGATGTTGAACCGGGCGAGGCGGACCGCTGCACAGAGCAGATAGACAAAGCCGACCAAGCCCCCGAGAGTCCGTACAAGCGGGAATTGCTGACCCGGGTTGAGGAGGAAGAAAAAGACGAGGAGGGCCGGGGCGACCCCGAAAGAAACGACATCGGCGAGAGAGTCGAATTCCTTGCCGAAGAGCGACTCCTTGCCGGTGAGGCGGGCCATCCGCCCGTCGAGTGCATCAAAGGCCACCGCCGCGAGAATGAACCAGACGGCCTGTTCATAGAGCTCCGTTGGCTGGCTGGCGGCGGTTTCGAGGAATTGTGCCTCGCCGACGCGGCTGACAAAGAGAGCCTGGATGCACCGGATGACGGCCACAAACCCGCAAAAGAGGTTCCCTGCCGTCATCAGGTTCGGCAGGAGATAGATCCGGGCGGGATCGTTCTCCGGGGTACTACCGGTCACCGGGGGATGCGTTTCGTCCGGAGGAGTGGGCATAGGGCGGCCAATGTCGCTGGACGGCTCCCGTTTGACAAGGTTACGCCGCCGAAACGGCGACCCCTGGACGATGATCCATGCCCCTCAGCACCCTCAAAAGCGATTGAAGACGAGGCTGTCACCGCGGCTCGGCAGGGTGCCGTCCACCAACTTGCAGTAGGCCACTCTTTCCGAGACCCGCGTCACTTCGATTGTGGCGGTGGTGGCTCCCTCGAAGACATCGAGAATTTCGCCGGTGGCGGGATCGGTAAGAACCTCGCCTTCCTCGCGGACGGAAAAGATCTGACCGACCTGGATGCCATAGGTGTCGCCCCGGTTGATGACGATCTGCTCGGGTGACTGCGCCATGACGACGTTCGCGGTGACCGCATAATCCTCCATCTCGCTTGCGATGAACTGGGCCGCCTGGGAGATGCAGTCCTGGGCCGCCTCGCCCACCGGGGTTTCCGCGAATCCGCTCAGGTTGCCGCCGAAACCTCTCCGCGAGACCCCAAGACTGAGGCGTCGCCCGCCCGCTTCGCCGGAGATGCGTTTGCTCGCCACGACCTGGCTCGTGGTAGTGTCGATAAGCTTCACGACGACTTCAATCTGGGCCTTGTTCGAACCTGCCCCGACGCGGATCCCGCGAATGGAGATGCCCCCGTCACTCCCCGCGGTGTTGTGTTCGACGCGGGTAACGGAGCCGGTTGCCAGATATTTTGCGCTCCGGACAAGCCCGCTCTGGGCGACGGAACCGGCACTCGCCGAACGCCCGCTGGTTTGCAAATCCTGCTCCATGAGCACGTCCCCGAGAGACTCCCGTTCCACGATGACAAACCGATTCGTCTCATAGAGCGCAGACTCGAGCATCATCGCGAGGCTCTCACCGAGGCTCCATTGGCTGCTCCAGCCGGCTTCATTTTCGAAGTCGATTACACCGAGGGCATGTTTGACGCCGGTGTACTCCGAAATCGTTGCCGCGGCCTGGGCCGATTCATCGGTGGTCTTGGTTTCCTTCTGGAGGATGTTGCCGAGAAAGGCAACTGCCGGTGCGGCGCAGAGGCTGGAGGCAGAGAGAGCGAGAACGGTGAGCCCGGCGAAGCGGGAAAAGGACAGGGACATAAGAGAGAGAGGTTCAGAGTTAGTGTGACAAACCGATAGCCTGCACGGTTTGGCAGAGCACACCGCCCCTGTCAATCGTCCCTGCCTGGCCGAAAACTCACGGCGGCGAGTCCGGCCCGGAGCCGCCCGGAAGGCTGCCAGCGCCGGCGAGGGCGGTGTCGTTTTCCAGATATAGCTTGCGTGTGGGGAGTGCGAGGGAGGCACCGCGGGCGATGACCGCGTTGGCGATCTTTGCATTGATCCGCTGCCGGACGTCCATGTGCTCCAGCCATTTGATGCTTTTGCTGAAGTAGTAGACGAGAATCTCGAGCGAGCTTTCACCAAAATCGGTCCATTTCACGAGGATGAAGTCGTGATCGACGCCTTCATCCGCGAGAAGGAGTTCCTCAATATCCCGCACGATCGCCTCCATCGTTTCCGGGGGAGTACCGTAGGCGATCCCAATGACCTGTTTGATGCGGCGTTTCGGCATCCGCGACCAATTGTTGATCTTCTCGTTGGCGAGAACCGCGTTGGGAATCGAGATGATCGTTTTGGGCCAGGTCCGCACCTTCGTTGAGCGAAGGCCGATTGCCTCGACATCCCCATCGACGTCGTTGCCGACCTGGATCCAGTCGCCGACTTTGAAGGGCCGGTCGAGGAGGAGCGCGACGGAGCCGTAGAGGTTCGCCACGGTGTCCTGAGCCGCGATCGCGAACGCAAGACCACCCACGCCGAGGGCCGCAAGGACGCCACCGATGTCGAACCCGAGATTGTCGACGACCATCACAGCGGCCACGATGATGAGGAAGATCCGGGTTGTTTTCTTGATCAGCGGGGCGAAACCCTCGAGGGCGGTGCTTCCTTCGCGAACCCGAAAAGCAGATGTGGCCGCATCAATGAGCACATCAACCGCCCGGAGGAGACCCCAGAAAACGATCAACATGACGATTCCGCGGAAAATCATCCACACGAGGTGTTCCCATTCGGACGAAACCGGAAGGGCGACAAACGCGAGAAACAGCCCGACAACGAGAATGAAGAACTCCATCGGCTTTTCGAGGCCCTCAAGGAGCCGATCATCATGTTCGAACTCGGTGCGTTTCGCGTAGCGTTTGAGCCGGGCAAACAAGACGCGCGTGAGAAAGCGCCGGAGAAACAGCGTGAGCAGAACAATGCCGAAGGAGACGACTAGGTCGCCCACCCGGAAGATGCCGACCTCGACCGCGAAGAATCGCATGAGCGACTCCGGGAGCCAGGTGGGAAGATCGGCAGGAACAGAATTCTCGGGATCCATGGCGGCGAAGTTGAAGAACCTGCCATGCAGACTGCAATGTCAGTTTTCGCCCAGCCTCTGAGGGGGCGTAAACCCGTCCAGCACCCCTACTTGTAAAAGCGATGTTCTCCCACCTGCGTCAGAAACGTAAACTGCTCCTGCCAGGAGGCGGGCGGATGGATGCAATAGTGAGTCGCTCCGCCGGTCGGATCAGGACCGAGGTTCCCCGCTTCGTAGGCGCGAATGAGCTGCATCGCGAGTGGCCAGGTGCGATCCTGCATGGCGCGCCGGAGGAGAGGTCCATAATCCGGCCGTTTCTGGCCCGTGACGGAATTGAGGCAGGAAAACGCCTTGCGCTTGGCGACCACGCCGATCGCCCGAAACGGATCATTCCCCGCACGGTTGTTGATCACATGGAGGACCGCGCGCATCCCGCTTTCCCCCTGATTAGCCGCTTCAAGGACGAGGACGGCGGCGAGGATCTGGCGCTCGTAATCCGTGAACGGTGCAGGCTTTTCGGCTGCGCCGACCGCCATCGCACCCGCCGCGGTCGCCACAAACGTGCGGGCGAGCGGTCGGAGAATTCTGGACAGGGACAGGTTCAACATCGGATTCGATTCTCGTTCGGGGAGAGAAAGTACCGGGACAAAGCTTCAGAGAGAGGAAGGCGCAACGTGGGACCGTCCTCGGCAGCCGCAAGCGGAATGCATTCATTTTTCTTTGAACACCGGACATTCATCTAATTTTAACGAACCGAAGTGGACGGATGTCTTGCGCGCCCACCAGGAAGGGGAATAGCCTGAGCGCATTTATGGATCCCGAGGTTTCATCTCCCGAACAGCCCTCCTATCATCCGCTTGGCCGGCGTGCCCAGAGGATGTTTCAGGTCACTTTCAGTGATCAGAGCATGGCGGAGCTGAACAAGCTTCCGGTCGAGCAGCAGCTGAAGCTGGTTGACCGCATCAGTAACATCACGTCCGAGCAGCTCGCCAATCCGTCCGATGCCTTCGGCCAGTTCCATCGCGGGGGGACCACCTTCTATCGGGTCCGGGTAGGGGAGCTGCGGTGCTACTTCGAGATCAAGGGCGACATCCTCTACAGCCATTACATTCTCCATAAGAATTCGCTCACCGATTTCATCTATCGCAACAAGCTGCCGGTGAGCGAAGAGACGATGGCGGAACAGCAGAGTTCGTTCTGGAAATATCTTGAATCGCTCAAGAAGTAAGCGCGCCGCCTCCTGCGAAAAAGCAGGCTTCCGCGCGGGTTTTCGGGCAGGCCCGCGGTGAGCGCAACGAGGGTGCCCATGGCTACTGCTCATCGTATCGTTACCTATGAACGTCTTTCGGACCTTTGGGAGGCGGAACTGGCACCCTGGTTTGCCCGATCGGCCGGGTTTCCCACCGACGGAGCGAAGCTCAGAGTCGTCGTGGCACCGGATGGGGTGCGGCTGGGGGCATTGAAGCGGCATTGGCTTGCCTCCGGAGGCGGCGCTCTTCTTGGGACGCAGTTCTGGAGCCCGGAGCGATTGCGGCATTTTCTCGTCGGGCATCATTTTCCGGGGGCGCGGATCGCGACGCAGGAGGACCTGTCGCTTGCGGTGAAGCTCGCTGTCGGGGCCGATGAAGAGGAAACCGCAGAGACGGTCGTTGCCCGCAATCCGGGTCCCTTCCTTGCGGCCTGGGAAGCAAGGATATCCGCTCAAGCCGACCGGGAGGTGATTGCGGGGCCCTGGCGATCCTTGCCGGAGGCATTGGAAAAACGTCTCTCCGTGTCCGGCTTCTCGAGTGAGCGCCAGGCTGACTGGCGGCTTGCGCGCCTGCCGCGGCCCGAGCGCCCACTTTTCGACCAGATCCTGATCGATGGTTTCACCGCCGCGCATTGCGTGTTGTATCCATTGCTCATCGCCGCGATCAGCCACGCCCGTGAATCCTTGTGCAGCGTCCCCCTGCCCCGTGCGCGACGCGTCGAGGAATTGTGGTTGGGCACCCTTGAGGAGGTCTGCGGGTCGATCGCCGAACCGGCGGTTTCCGTGAATTTCTCCGAGAGTGTCTTTACCCGATGGGCGCGGCTCGCCGAAGAGGGCGGTTCGGCTGCGGAATCACCGCCAGCGGTGGACTTTCGCCTGTTCTCTCAACGCGGTTTCGAAGTGGAGGCGCTGGCCGACCGGGTGGAGACACTCTGGAGACGCGGAGGGGAGGATATCACGATCGGAGTGGTGCTTCCCGCAGAACCTCTCCTTGTCCGCACGCTGGCTTCGGAACTCATCGCCCGCCGCATCCCGCTCTACGACACGTTTGGATTCATGGCCGCTCCCGGCGGTTCTGAACGGCTTTTGAGCGCATGGATTGAGTATCAGCGCAAGCACCACGCACCCGCGGGCCAAGCCTTTCTCGAGGAACTCGTTGAAGCCTCCTTCGTGACCGCCGATGCCGCGCTCCGGATCGAGGAGTCCTGGACTGCCGCGCGTGAGTCGACGGGAAGTGACGACCTCGCGGTGCTGACGGCCTACCGCCCTGGGTGGTCTCGTGCGGATGAGCAAGCATACTGGCAGGCACAGTGGCCACGCCTCCCCTCGTCCGGCACGGTGGCCCATTTTGTCGAGGTGACGATGCTGTCGGTCCAGCGGTGGGAAGGCGGCAGCCTCTTCGCAAAGGTGCACGAGAGCCCCTGGATGAAGTCGCCGGAGGTGATCGACCGCGAATCGTTTCTCGAATGGCTGAGTGGCCTGACGCGTCCGGGACGCGCCCGCCACGAAAGTGGGCGCAATGCTTTTGCGCCCGTGCAACTGGTTCGATATGAATCGATCCGAAGCAGCCGCTGGGACCACCTTATCCTCGCCGGGCTGAATGAAGGTCTCGTTCCGGTGGCCGATCAGGAGTCTGCCTTTCTTGTTGCCGACGGTGCTGAGCGGCATCTTCGGAAATCGATCATGACCGGCTCCCACGGTGAGGGGCACCTCGTCCTTCGTCCGGGCCGGGGGTTCTTCTTCGACGGCGCGGATCGTCGGGCCTCGTTGAGCGGAGCCATTCTCGATGCCGTCGCGGAAGCGGTCCAGCGCGTGGAACTTTTTGCGACCTACGCACCGCAAGGACAGGACCGGACGGCTACCGTTCTGAGCGAGCTGTATCTGCGTCTACACCGGGCCGCCCGCGGGGCGGATGCCGCGTTACCGCCGGTCGAATCGTTTCCAGTCGGCGAGGAGGCGGGACCAACCGGGTCAACCGCATTGCCCCCCCTCGAAGCCACCCGTCGGGCGCACCTTACCCGCAATGATCCTTCTGTGCCCTTCGATGAACACTCCTTCGGATTCGCCCATCCCCCCCTCGAAGCCATGGAGCTGGGGGCCCGCGACTGGGAGGCCGTGCTGCAACGCCCGGCGACCGTCTGGCTCTCGGCAATCGCGCACGTTCGCCCGCGAATGGATCTCGCGGAGCCGGTGCAGGCAAATCTCCAGTTCGGCTCGGCCGTTCATCGCCTCCTCGGTCTGCCCTCCGATGAAACCTGGCATCACCTGGGGAAGGTGGACTGGACTGGAGGGATTACACGCCGTGCGCAAGCGTGGCGCCATGCCGTGGAATCCGCCTATTTGATCGCGGATCGCGCCGTCTCGCCGGTCTGGAAACAATCGTGGGGGCTCGCGCTTTCGGTGGCCCGACGACTGGCGGCAGCGTGTTCGCGGGAGGATGAACTCTGTTGGCTCGCGAGCGAAATGTGGCTGCCCGCAGGGGCGCGTGTGGAGACCGGGAGCGGGGAAGAACTGCAACTGCGGGGCAGGATCGACGCGCTTCTTGTGAACGATCCGGAACGGCCGCAGACGGCGCTTGTAGTCGACTTCAAGACGGGGGCGGACAAGGAAATCATGGCGACACGCGCCAAGGAAGGAAAGGCTCTGCAACTCGTTCTTTACGCGGGAGCGCTGGCCCGTGACTGGTCGATTCCGATCGGTATCTGCCTGCTCAAGCCGGGCGGAATGCCGACCGCCCAGCTAGTTGTGGAACCGGGGAATGATCCCTCAGGGCTCATCGCTTCCCTCGCGAGGATCGGGCGATCCGGCGTGTTCGGGTTCGGCGGCGAGGTGCGAAACGAATTTCGGTTTGTCGGCGAATATCCCCTCGCATTTGTCCCGCCGCGCCCCGACGTCGTGGAATCCAAATGGGTGCGGACCCATCCCGATCTACCCGTGCCGAAAGGGTCGGGCGAATGAAGGCATCCCGACCACCGCTGCCCGATCAGGCCGAGCGCGATCGCTTCCGGAACGAGCTGGCGCGCAATTTTTCCGTCATTGCTCCCGCCGGCGTGGGGAAGACGACGAGTATCGTGGAGCGGGTGCTCGCGGTCGCGGAGGCGGACAGCACACGGCTCGATGATCCTCTCCTTCCCCGTCTCGTGGTCGTTACCTACACGAGGAAAGCAGCCGATGAAATGCTCACACGGGTGCGGCAACGGCTCGATGAAGCGCGCCCACATGCGCAGGTTCACACCCATCTTGCACAGGCGTTTTTTGGAACCATTCACAGCTTTTGCCAGCGCTTGCTGGTTCTCGCAGGGCCTCTCTGCGGGTTCCCGGGTGAAGCCGCCGTCGCGACGGACACGGAACGCCTCTGGCGGCAGTTCCTCCTCGACGAAGCCGATCCACTGCCGTCCATGCCGGAGGATTTCCGGCGCGCATTCTCCATCCACGGCCGCTGGAGCGACGTGTTCACGCTCGCCCGGCAGTGGCCCACGGACCCGTTGTCGCATCTGTTTCCGATGCCCGGTCGTCCGCCGGTGATCGATCCCGGCGAGATCCTCTCCATCAAGGGCACGGGGAACGGAAAGGCCAACATCGAGGCGTCCCAGGCAAACCTGCGCGCATGGCAGGAACAGCTGGACGCACAAGGGGAGGCTTCCGATCCGCTTCCCTGTCCGGAACCGGAACGAGTCGGGACGGCCCGGGAGTTTGCGGTCGTCTGGAGAGAGGTTTTCGGTCCCCTTCGCCAGTGGCGGCGCGACGCATCGGCTTGGCTTGCGGCATCGGTGGCGGAGTCCTTCGCCAAATACCGCCGTCGCACCGCGCAACTGACATTCGACGATCTCGTGCAGCTCGCGGCACGCCTCTTGCGACAACCGGAGGCGCGGGATCTCCTGCGGGCGCGCGGCTGGCGGATCATCCTCGATGAAGCACAGGATACCGACCCCACGCAGTTCGTGGTGCTCAGCGAATTGACGCGGAAACCGGGGGATGACGGTATCTGGATCGACGGCGCTTCCCCGGGTCCGCGGGACGGCCATTTTTGCATGGTGGGCGACCCCCAGCAGTCCATCTACAGTGACCGGGCGGATCTCTCGCGCTACCTCGCGATCCATCGACGACTCCTCGCTGACGGTGGGGAAGAAGCCACCTTCTCGGTCACGATGCGCTGTCCGGTTGCCGCCGTGGAAGCGTTGAACGAGCTCTTTCCGCGCGTCTTGAAGAGATCTGCCCCGGGCGGGGGACAGGTTGCATACGTGCCCCTGAAGAATCCGCCCGCTGCCGCCGCGGGCCAGGTCGTCTGCATGAAGCTACCGCCCCCGCCCGACGATCTTCCGCGCAAGGCACCCGTCCGGATCTCCGCGTATGCCCGCACCTTCGCCGACTGGTGGGCACAGCGGACGCTGGACGAACTGCGCGCAACCCGTTGGAACGAGGTGGCGATCCTCTGCCCCCGGAACGACTGGCTCGAGAGGATTGGCGCCGCGCTGCAAGCGAGGAACATTCCCGTGCAACTCCTCTCGCGGCGGGGAAAGAAAGCGGATGATCCGGTCTATGCGTGGTTCACGGCGGTGCTCGTTTCCTTTGCTCATCCGCGGGATGCCTTCGAAATCTACGGTCTGCTCCGCGATGTCTTCGGGCATTCCGACGATGAGCTGGTCACCTTCATCCGCCCGCAGTTTGTGCGGAAAAGAACACATCCCTTGCGGATCGACCTGCCCCCGGCAGAGACGAGCTCTCCGGTCGGGGCGTCTCTGCAGGGGCTGCACGACATCTGGCGCACGGTCCGTGAGCTGCCGCTCCTCGACGCGGTGGACTATCTCGTGGAGGGGCTTGAATTCGCAGGGCGATTGGAGGCCGCCGGAGTCGTCGATCGATGCCGGGCAGAGGCCACCCTCCGCTTGCTCCGGCATGAGACGGCCGCGGCGGAGGCCGATCGGCACACCTTCGTGAGCTGGGCGGAGGCCCTCCGCCGAGCTCTCGGAGAGACCCAGGAAGAAAGCGCGCCCTCGGGCAACGCGGTCGTATTGCTGACTGCCCACAAGGCAAAGGGCCTTGGCTTCCAAACCGTCGTGATCCCCGCGTTCTTTCGGCGTTTTCTATCCCGATCAGAGTCCTATCCCCGCTGTACATTTTCCGGGACGGGACCACCCCGCATCCTCTTCGACAAACTGGATCGCGACGACGAAGAGGCCGAGCGGGAGAAGCAGCGGAAGCGGGAAGAAGCAGAGAGGCTTCTCTATGTCGCGCTGACCCGCGTGAAGCAGTCCCTTGTCCTGCTTGCTGACGAGGCGTGGTGGCAACCTTTGCGCATGGTGGGAGATTCTTTTGGGGGTTTGTTGCAGGTGGAGGAGAACGCCCCCGGGTGGCCAGCCTGGAAGGCACTCCCGCAGGCACTTGCGGCGCGTGAGGACGAATCCGAAACAGCATCTCTGCAGGGGGACAAAGAGGCCCCGATCGCCCCGCGGGGCCAACCGGATCGCACGATGCCGCCCCCGGCGCCTCCGAAATTCTGGAAGCACATCACGCCGAGCAGTCTTCAGCGGCACGAGCCAGCCAGCCAACCTGCCCGATCCGAGCCGGAGCAGGCCCTTTTTCCGGTGTTTTCCGGAGAAATCCGCCCGGTCATGCGGGCGGATCCGGCGGCCTACGGAAACTGGTGGCATGACCTCATGGAAACGGCCCCTTGGTCCTGCGGGGATGACGCCGTTCGCCTCCATCTCTTCAATCGCCTCCCGGAATGTCCGGACCCGGGCCGGGGCCTGCACGAGCTGGAGCTGTTTGCGGCCGGAGAAGTCGCCCGCCGCCTGTGCGCTCCGGAATGGGAGGTGCATGTCGAACTGCCTTTCCTTTCGGGGAACGTTCCGGAGAAAATCGGGTACGAAGGGTATATCGATCTCCTCGCCCGCCATCTTCGGGAAGGCCACTGGATGATGATCGACTGGAAGACCGATCGCCTCGCTGGTGAGGCGCCGGAGACCACTCTCCTCCACACCTACGGGCCCCAGATCGCCGTTTACCGCGACGTCCTCACAACCTCCCTCGGACGCCGGGGCGAGAGCGGGATCTACAGCACGGTGAGTGGAAAATGGATCCCTCTCGACGGGTAAACTGCGTACAAAATGAAGCCGCCGCCCGGGGAACCAAGATCTTACTCATTGAGGGCGACGGCTGGGATGATGTTACCTGAAAATCTCGATCGGTTTCGCTACACCCTCTCGCTCGGGTTCATCACAATTAATGGAGACTGACGCGCCATTCAATGGCGTCTGTCTGTATTTCCCGGGATTGTTCAGCCGGGGGTGGGGTGCATCCGGAGGCTCGCAGGACATGCAGGAGATCAGCCGCTTTGAGGGGCTTCTGGAGAAAATAGTCGAAGCCGTTATGGCGGGCGACCGAGCGCACGGAGTCATCGCTCGTATGGAGGGCGAAATAGGGCAAGGGAAGCTGCTCCTGCGTGGTCTGCTCCCGTACCTGTGCGGCGAACTCCAGCGCCGTCGTCCCGCGGAGGTAGTAATCCAGAATGACGAGCGAATACTCGGAGGGATTGAAATGGATGAGAGCCTGATGGGCCTCCGCAAAAAGCGCGCACTGCACCTCCCAGCGCTGAAACCAGCTGCGCAAGAGAAAGCGCGAGACGGCGTCATGGTCGACGACAAGGACACGTCCAGGTTCTGGATTGGGCGAGCGCATCAGGGAAGGTTTGGTGAGGGAGAGCACTCAATTCGTGCCGCATTCCCTACCCAAAGACTCGAGGATAGCACAGAGCGCGTGTGAAGTCTCTCGTCCCGAGTACCCAAATTTTGGTAGCCAATACCTCCAAATGATTCAGCTTGAATCCCATCGGAGCGATGAAGGCACTTGTGATCGAAGACCAGATGATGTTCCGCGACGTCGTCGTATCGTTGTTGAGGGAACGTCTTGGCTGCAAAGAGGTGACGACAGGGGCCAGTTGTGCCGCGGCACGCGAGGTTTTCGTCCCGGATCGCTTTGATCTGGCGGTGCTCGATCTGGATCTTCCGGACGGGGATGGGCTAGAGCTGGCGCGCGACTTCACGTTGAGAGATCCCCATCTGCGGGTGCTTGCAATCTCCGCCCAGACCGATGCCTATACCTTGAGTCGCGTCCTCGATTCAGGCGCGGTCGGGTTTGTCGACAAGACGCAGGAGGATCTCGTTCATCTGGAAAAGGCGTTGCGGGAGGTATTGGAGTGGCGCATGTATTTCTCGCGCAGCGTGCATGATTCCCTCGTTCAACGGCGGCGGGATCCAAAGGGTTTCGACAAGCTCCTCACCGAAAAGGAGACGGAGCTGATGAAATATTTCGGGCTTGGTTTGCGCAATGAGGAGATTGCACCGCGGGCGGGCATCGAGGCCTCCACCGTCCATGGGCACCGCCGGGCGGTCATGCGGAAACTGGGGCTGTCGTCCTCACTCCAGCTGATGCGCTACGCGCTCCTGACTGGATTCACGCGCGTGAGCGATATTCATCAACTACACGACGCAGATTGATCGCGAGGGTGCGGTATTGCTCGTCCAGGTCCCGCAACGGTTGGGACCAAGCGTCGCACTGGCCTCTCTGGACGGACTCGCGCACCGCTTCGACCGCGGCCATGAAGTGCTTCGCCTTGACAATGCTCCCGTGCGAAGTGAGCCGGTGAAGACGTTTGGAGATGGCCGTGATATCGGCGGGATTGTCACAGATGAGCTTTTCGGTGGCTTCCACTTCCTGCCGAAGGATGCGGAGGAACTCGTCGCAGCGTTGCATCAGCCGCTCCATCGACCCATGGGCGAGAATGAGGAGGGGCTCGAGATCATAGGATGGATCGGGTCCATCCGTAAGTGAGCGCTGGTAGGCACCGGTCACCAGATCCCTCGCTTCAAGACCACTGCTGATGAGTGTCTCGCGAAGCTTCAGACGGCTGATTGGCTTCACGACAAAATCGAGAAATCCGGCGGCGCGGCATTGCTCGCGTTTCTCTTGCGAAGCATAGGCCGTGACGGCGAAACATTTTGTCGTGAAACCTGGCTTCGCTGCCCGGACGGCATCGAGAATCTCAGGTCCCGTGGTGTCCGGGAGCTCATAGTCGATGAAGGCGAAATCATAGTCAGCCGTGAGGAGACACTGGATGGCTTCGTTCCCGCTCCCGGTCGACGTCACGGTGAAGCCGAGGGAGCCGAGAATGCCGGCGGCGACCAGGCGGTTGTAGTCCATGTCATCCACGACAAGGACCGTGCCCACGTAGTCGCGGTCGTAGTCGATCGTCGCCGCGTCGCTATGGGCGCCTTCGGGCAGGGGGAGAGTGACTTCAAAATAAAAGGTGCTGCCACCGTAGCGGTTGCTTTCGACCCCGATGTATCCGCCCAGCAGTTCCGCGAGTTCCGCGCACACCGCAAGGCCGAGACCGGAGCCCGACTCCATGCTCTTCGCCGCTCGCGGAGAGCGATAAAAACGTTCGAAGACACGGGCGCGTTCCTCATCCGTCAGCCCCGGGCCCTTGTCCACGACCTCGAAACGGCACTTCATTCGGTTGCTGAGTTGCGGCTCGTAGAGCGAACGAATGCTGATCTCTCCCGGCTCGCTGTATTTACAGGCATTGCCAATGAAATTGATCAGGATCTGCGAGATCTTCGCATCGTCGCCGATGAGGAGAAAGGGCGGCTCGCCGAGGCTTTCGTGGCGTACCAGATGCGCGCTCTGGGTGGCATCCCAGCTGGTTACTTCGACCACATTCTCGATCATTGCGGGCGCATTGAAGGGACGTTTTTCAAGCGTCAGGCGACCGGCTTCGAGCTTCGAGAAGTCGAGAATGTCGTTGATCATGCGGCTGAGCTGCTCCGAGCAGGACCGCAAGGTCTTGACGAGCCGGGACTGCTCGGGAGCGAGTTCGCTGTGCGCAAGAAGTTCCGTGATCCCCGCCACGCCGTTCATCGGATTACGGAGTTCGTGGCTCATGTTCGCGACAAACTCGGCCTTCGCGGCATTGGCGATTTCGAGTTCGGCCGTCCGCTTGCGGACGATCCGCTCAAGGTAATCGCGGCGAATGCGCTCGCGGTAGCTGTAGAGCCGAAAGGCGAGAAAAACGACGGCCACGGCAGTCGCGAAATACCCGCCATAGGCCCACTTCGAACGATACCAAGGGGGATGAATGGAGAAGGCGATCGCACGGCGGTGATGCTCTTGCCCGAGGACGTCGGTCGCCCGCACGGCAAAGACATAATCGTTTTCCCGCAGGCCGGTGAAATCCGCCGCCGCCGTCGCGGCCGGTGACCATGTGGCGGTGATGCCGTCTACCCGCGTCTGGAAGCGAACCGGCGGGTGCGCGTACCAATCCTCGACGAACCAGCGAAACCGCAGCCCGGGATGAGAGTAGGGCAGACGGATCCGCGATGTATCCGCCGCTTTCCAGGAAGTCCCTCCGTCGAGCGAGACCTCGAGGTGAATGGGGGGCAGGTCACTGATCGATCGCAGGGAGGATGCGGCGATCGAAATGAGGCCTTCATTTCCGCCAAGCCATAGTTCGTCCCTCCCCGGATCGTAGCCGACAGCGTTGATCCGGCCGACCGCGAGGGTGCCAGGATACCACTTCCAGTCGGGCTCGAAAGAGGCCGACGGGGCGCCTTCCAATTCGGCAAAGACGACATGCTCCGACTGCTGATCACGCAGGAGAAGGATCTGGCCGCGAGCCCCTTTCGCGGTCGCCGCGATGATGCTGAACCCATCAAATTGAGGCAGTGAAACAAAGGCGTCGCTCCCCGGGAGAAGAATGGATGCATGGTCCGGCGAAAAGCGGAGGACAGCGTTCCCCCACCGGGAAAGGCGCACGCCGCTCCGAAGTCCCTGCAGTCCCCCGAGTTCCTGGACCTGGGCAAGGCGGTGGGAGCCCGCAGGAGTGGCCGCGAGGCGAACGCGGAAGGTGGCCCCGTTGGCGTCACTGAAATAGATCCCATCGGCTCCGTTGAGCACGCTGACGGCAGGCGACGGGAGATCATAAAGAATTTCCAGCGCAGGAACTTCCCCCGGGATCGCGTGGCAGAGATACACATAACTGCTGCCAAAGATGAGGAACGATGCCTCCGCGCCCTCGATCGGGACGATGTGCTGGAAGTCCTGGGTCGGATCGCTCGCCGCGCGCGACTGCAGTTCGCCCTCGCGCCAGATGAGCCCGCGCGAGGCAAAGAGCCAGCCGTCGGAAGTCCGCAGCCCATCCAGCACCATGTCTCCCGGAGCGTCGAGCGGGCGCAGAGTCCCATCGCGCACCTCCCCGTGGATGCTCGAGGGTCCGCTCACGAGGAGCCCTGTCGGCGAATGCTTGATCCTCGCCACGTAGCGGTCGGTGGGCAGCCAACGCCAGGTGGTGCCCGGGTTCTCCCACCTGAACAACCCTTCCTCCGTGCTCAGCCAGAGATTGCCCAGACGATCGAACGAATAGTAATGCAGACGATTGTTGTTCCGCGCTTCGGAGGCCCGGCTGGGAAAGTCGAAATGGACCGGTTGGGAAGCCCCCGCAGGATAGACGAAAAAACCTTCGGTATGGGAAAAGACCCCGGTCCATCCCGCCGGGGAATTGGCCGCGCCGACGAACCAGCCCTCGGTCAATGTCCGGTTGACCGCTTCGTTCGGAGTCGTCTGGAGATCATCGCCCGAGAGACTGAAATAGTGCTGCCAGGAACCGATCTCGACGGTGCCAGGGGCGGTTCCAGCGCGGGCCCAGAGGAGATTGTCGTCGGTCATCTCGGCTGACTCGAGCGCCTCCCGCGTGCCTTCCGGATGCAGCGCGAAAAAGCGGCCTTCGCCATCACTCACATGCCAGCGGTTCTGCCAGGTGAAAGGAAAGAGAATCGCGGTGCTGCGTTCGAAAAGTTTCTTTGCGACCCCCTCCGACCAATACCAAGCTGTCCCGCCGAGCACGATATAGACACCCTTCCCGTCAAATGATTTGGCAAACCAGGGTTGGAGCCGCGCCGCTTCGGCTGGAAAATCGGGATGCACCCAGCGCACTTCATCGGTCTCCGGGTGCCCCGCCAGGGAGAGCGGAACAAAGCCGAACCGTCTGCCGTCCCGGACCCAGAGGTTCCGGTGATGGTCAATCGTCAACACGGTCGGGTTGCTCACCCCCGCAAGAGCGCTCGTTTCCCAGTGTTCGCCATTCAACGTAAGTAACGCATCCCCCGCGAGATAGAGGCGCGTGGCGTCATCAAAGATGGCCGTGCTCCGGGCAATGAAGGGATTGTCCGGAACGTGGATCTCCCGGTGAACCGGCTGAGGCATGCCCGATGCCCCGGTTCGCCCAAAATCGGCTGACGTCGCACCCAAAAAAGGGGGTAACCACGTCAGGAAAAAGATTACCCAGCACCCCCGGAAGTTCAGCCGAAGGCCCTGAAGAAGGGTAATCGTGAAGGAAGCAATCCGCATCGAACTGCGTTAAGATGTGGGTCCTATGAAAAATTACGCAAAGAAAATTCTCCTCGCCACGTCCACCACGCTGCTTCTCTCGGCCGGCCTCTCCAGCGCCGCCGCCAAGGTCGAAATGGCCCTCGGCTCGATCACCGCGGAATCGACGATTTCGGTTCCTGCCGATCAGCAGGAAGCGCCTCCCCCCTGCGTGAATAACCGCAACCGCTAGTTCCAGGGTTTTTGCGCCATTGCTTATGACTGCCCTGTGCATGCCATTGCCGTCTAGCCGTGTCGCTGGCGAACCTATGTCCGCCAGGACCGGCTGGTGGCAGGCGCTGCTGCACCGGTGCGATCTTAACCTTGCCCCCTTTCGGTATGAGAGGGTACTTCACAAGGACGGCGGGCCGATCGAGCACCTCGACCGCGCCACCCACCACGTCCGCGAAGGCATTGTCTACAACGTCAATGCCTTCCTTGATGAACGGCTCAAGCCCGTCCGGCGGCTGAGCCAGCTCTACGGTATGGCCGACGGTGGGGGAACCCACTCGAGCGAGATAGTCGCCCGCTTCATGGCCATCTCGGAGGCGATGGAACGGTGGGCTTTCTGGGATCGCTCCGACTCATCGTCGCGCGACCTCTACGGGTTCGATATTGATTCCACCACCACCGGGATGGCGGCATTTCCGGGGTTGATGCACCATCAGGCAAAGCGCCGGGCCCAGGTCGAGGCGATCGAGCGGTTTGGACTTCTGCACTGGTGGGAAGGACGGCTCGCGCACCTTGAACACCGGATTGCCAACGACGGGGTGACTGCCCTCGAGATTCTCGTCCCGACGGCCGATACCCGTGCCGTGGTGGTCTTCGAGGATGACGCCGCATTCGGAACCCGCCATTACGGCTACGGTGCCGGTGGCAACCTGAAGACAGCGATCGGCCGCGCGGCGAGCGAGATGATCCGGCACCGCCTCGTGGTCCAGAAGTTCTGCTCCCGCTTTCCCGATCCCGGTCTCGGCCTTGCGACGATCGAAGATCCCTACGAGCGTCGGGCCCTTTATTTCGCCCTGCCAATGGGCCAGGCTCTCTTTGATGAGCGCCGGGCAAGTGATCCATGGGCGGCTCCGGCCCGGCTCCGCAGTGTCTTCGATGGCTGGATTCCAGGTCCCTGGGATCGCTACGCGACCGTCTGGCGCTGCCTCTACGAACCGCCTTCGAACGATTACCAGGACGCCCGTTCGGATTACTTTTTCTGGTGATTCGACGAGGATCGGATCAATTGCAATCGCCGAGATAGAGCGGTTCCACCTGCACGTTGCGATCGGTAAAGAAGCGCTTGATCGAGTCCGGGTAGAACCGGATGGGCTCGAGGTTATCGAGCGCCAGCCAGGCGATGCCGACCTGGTGGTTGTCGAGCCCGGTCCCGGGAGACGGGGCGTGAGGATCCGCTACCGAACAGAGAAAGACGTGTTCCAACTGATGAAACCGCGCGTGGCGTGGGCTGAAATTATGGTTCTTCCCGATATATTCTCTCACGTAGAGGAGTCTCCCCACTTCCACCTCGACCCCCACTTCTTCCAGACATTCCCGGCGCACAGTTTCGCAGAGGGTTTCTCCGGGTCGCTGACCACCTCCCGGGAGGATGTAATAGATGCCGCGGTGATCACGCATCTTCGTCACAAGCAGCTTCCCGTCCGAGATGATGACGGCGCGTGCGGCGGTGCGGATGGGTCGGATGTCGGCCATGAGGAGTACGGCTTAGGTGGTCGCTCTTGCCGACTCAACTTATTTTCACAAAGAGGGTCCGGCCAAGGGCTTCGCGGAAGGTCCCTGCGATGAGGTTGGATCATGAAGGATGGAAGGTCGGGCCCGTCCGCGGGGAGCCGACGGAGGCGTCTCCCGCATTGCTCTCGTTCCTGCGGGAGAATCCGATCCGGGGGCGCATCATCGTTCCGGGCTGCGGCTGCGGGCACAATGTCCGGGCGATTGCTGAGGGCGGCGCGGAGATTCTCGGCATCGATGCCACACCGCGTGCGATCGAAGAGGCCCTCAGACGACCGGTCGTCGCCCGTGAGCGCTACCTGCGCGCCGATTGGCTTCGCTTGCCGGTGAGTTTTGGTCAGACCTTCGATTGGGTCGTGGAGGAGGGGAGTTTCTGTGCTCTGCCTCCCTCCGAACGGAGTAGCTACGTCGATGCGGTCGAATTCGCCCTGCGGAAAGGGGGGCAGTTTCTGGGCATTTTCCCGCTTCACTCCCGCGAGGAAGCCGGGCGGACACGGACCAGCGCCGACGAACTGAACGCACTCTTCAGCCGGTTCTGGATGGTGGCCAAGTGGCAGCCGAAAAGAAGCTTCGGCACCGACGAGGGTCGCGAGGAAGTACGCCTCTATCGCAAGAGGCGCTAAGCCCGTCGGGAGGGCAGCGCCCGCTGAAATTCCTGGAGCCGCCGCTCACTGCGGCCGGTTGGCACTTTCGGCGTATAACCGAAAGGCGTGCTCCATACACCCGGCAGGATCCTCGGGTGCCGCCCCGACGACACGGGCGGGAACCCCGACCACCGTGGTGTTCGCGGGAACACTGTCGAGAACGACACTTCCGGCCCCGATCTTGGCGCACTCACCGATCTCGATATTTCCCAGTAACTTTGCGCCGGCCCCGATGAGTACCCCGCGCCGCACCTTCGGATGACGGTCGCCCCGTGCTTTTCCGGTTCCCCCCAGCGTGACCTCGTGAAGCATCGAGACATGATCTTCCACGAGGGCCGTTTCGCCGATGACAATCCCGGTGGCGTGATCAAACAAGATACCGGATCCGATCTGTGCGGCAGGATGGATATCCACGGAAAATACCTGCGAAATGGCGCTCTGGAGGTAGCGGGCGAGCGAGTCGCGGCCATGATTCCACAGATAATGGGCAATCCGGTACGCGGTCAGGCCCTGGAACCCCTTGTAATACAGCACCGGGGATAGATAGCTCCGGGCGGCCGGATCCCGTTCCGTGATCGCAATGATGTCGCGCCGTGCGCTTTGGCCGATCGATGGATCCGCCGCAAAGACGTCCTCGAAGAGTTCGTGGAGGTAAGGCTCGCTCAGGGCGTCGTGGCCGAGCTTCCGGGAAATGCGGTGGGCAAGGGATGCCTCGAGGGACGAACAACTCAGGATACTCGCCCGTAGGAGGTCGGCAAGGACTGGTTCCTTCGCCGCCGCGTTTTCCGCTTCGGTGTAGAGTTGTGCCCACACGGGATCATTCATGGCGGCTCCCTTCTGCGGACGATTCCGCACGCTGGCAATGCCACAGACCGGATTTTATTTTCCACCGATGCGGTTGTGGAGGCGAAAACCGAACCGATCATTGCGGTTGGAAGCGCCTCGGGTATGCTATCCCCCGTCCATCAACATTGCACGGCATATGAAAAGATTCATCGCATTGATCCTGGCTGGGGGAGCGTTTCCTGCAGCAATCGCCTCCGCCGCTGTTCAGAACGGCGAACGAGCGCCCGATTTCGCGCTTCCGTCTGTCTCCGGCGAGTCCGTTTCTCTCTCCGACTTCGCGGGCAAACACGTGATTCTTGAGTGGGTGAACCCGGGGTGTCCGTTCGTGAAGAAGTTTTACGATGCCGGGAAGATGCAGGAGCTGCAGGAGAATGCCGCCGAGATGGGGGTGGTCTGGCTATCGATCAACTCGACGCACCCTGATCACCGGCAATACGTCGATGAGGCGGAAACGGTCGCCTATATCGAGGAGAAGGAGGTGGGATCGACCTGGTTGTATGATCCGGAGGCTGAAGTGGCGCGTCTCTATGAAGCCCGTCGCACACCCCATATGTATGTCATCGATCCAGACGGAATCCTCATCTATCAGGGAGCCATCGATGACCAGAATTCGGCTGATCCAGCGACTCTCGAGGGTGCCCACAACTACGTTCTTGCCGCGCTCGAAGCGGATCGCGCAGGTAAACCGATCGAGCGCCCACAGACCCGCCCGTATGGTTGTTTCGTCGAGTACGACTGAAATCGTGCACGTTTGACGGCGGTCGCGAGGGCGGCTCCGTTCAGCCTGCGAAGCGCGCCACATCCACGTCCGGAGGCAGGTCGATCTTGTCCGTCAGGTGATCGGCGAGGATCGCTGCGTATGCAGGACCCTGGATGGCCCCGTGCGACCCGAGGCCGGAGAAGATGAGATGATGCCGGTCATGAGCGGATGCCCCCAGCACCGGCCGATAGTCGATGACGACGGCACGCACGCCGACTTGCTGATCAACGATCCGATAGGGGATCCGCAGCCAGCGCCGGAGTCGAGCGACGAGATCGGCACGGGCACCCAGTGAAGGTGGTGATTCAAATCCGCTCCAGGCGTAGGTGGCACCGGTGCGCCAGCGACCATCGGCCAGCGGCTGAAGCCACCCTCCGCCATTCCAGAGATGCCGGGGAAGTTCCTTTTCCAGCTCAATCGTCATCACCTCTCCCCGTGCGCATTTCCATGGGAGATGCTGCCAACGTGGATCTCCGGAGCAGCGCCAGCCGCGGCAATCGATAATGCGCTCCGCCGCTTGCTCCAGTTCCTGCGGGGGTATGAAGGACCAGTGGTTCCGGGCCGCCGCAAGGAGGGTCGGGATATCGAGCCAGCCCGCGTGCAGCGTCTCGAAGCTGCCAAAGGGATCCGCCACCAACTCTCCATGTGCTCCGGGTGGAAAGCGGCGACCGATCCAGGCGGCATGCCCGTCTGCCGACAAGCGCGCCTCCAGCCAGGGCTGCTGGTCCGCATTTTCCAGCAGACGAACCAGCGCCATGGGATGCCAAAGC
>CAZVQJ010000005.1:0-41382 GCA_964629165.1 uncultured Puniceicoccaceae bacterium | reverse complement strand
CGGGTGCGCCCGGCGGGTGCGCCCGGCAAGGAAGTATTACAATCCACACGAAGCGGGTTCCGGCGTAGACTCGTGGTTCGGCCGTGCGACAATACCGGGGTAGGGCTCCGGAGGGACTGTGAGGGTCTCCCGCTCTCCCGCGATCATCCAGGCGTCGCAGATGGCAAAGAGTTCGCTGCTCGATTGCGCCCGGCGCATGGCGCGCAGAAACTCCCCTCCGGGATCCACCGACTGACCGATGAAGTTCAGGAACTTCTTCAGGAAGTTTGTTTGCAGTCGGTCGGGCACCTCGGGATTGAAAAAAGCCTGCCAAAGAGCGTCCACGTAGTGGCGCAGATCGCCCAGCCTCGGTTCAAAAACGGGTACGCCCGTGAAGTGCTCCCGGATTTGCCGGAAGATCCATGGATTGCGGATCGCGCCACGGCCAATCATGAGGCCGTCCACTTCGGTCTGGTCGAGAACATCACGGGCCCGGGCGACGGAAGAGACGTTGCCGTTTGCGAGGACCGGGCACTTCAAAATGGACTTGGCAAAACCGATCCGCTCGTAGTCCACCTCGCCGCGATACATTTGCTTGACCGTTCTGCCGTGAATGGAAACGAGATCGACGTCATGCCGCGCCACGGTCTCGAGCAGGCGTGGGAAGGAATCGGCATCTTCGAATCCAAGCCGCATCTTCACCGTTAGTCGCCCTGTCGTGGCGGCCCGCATGGCACTGAGGATCGCGTCAATGCGTTCAGGATCTCGCAGCAGGCCCCCTCCCACGTTCTTCTTGTAGACCTTGGGAGCGGGACATCCGAGATTCAGATCGATGCCTGCGATCGGGTAGATCGACAACTGACGGATGGTCCGCTCGATCGCGGGTATGTGCTCGCCGATGATCTGCGCAAAAATGGGGTGCTCTGGTCCGAGGGCCTCAAGCGAGCGGATGATGAACGGCTCGGGAGTCGAGGTGGCGTAGACCCGAAAATATTCGGTGAAAAAGTAGTCGGGAGCTCCGTATCGGGAAATCACCTCCATGAAAGGAAGCGTTGTCACGTCCTGCATCGGCGCGAGGGCGGTTGGTGGCACGCCGGGTGCGCGTGTGGGGGGCAGTGGGTGCATGAGGCTGAATCCGATGGTCCATCGCACAGTGGGATTGTCGGCAAATGGAGCAACCCCGAATACGAATCGGTTCCGGCGCAGGCCTCCGGATGGGAATGGAGGGGATGATATTAGATTGATTTTGCGCCCGCCAAGTGGCTGCATGAGGCTCTTCCGCCGTGAGCGATGGCAATACGTATTTTCATGGCGTTCTCCTGAGTCTTGCTCTGGGGGCGCTTGTCGGCCTTGTCCGGCAGTGGGCGGATCAGCATGAGAAGCCGGAAGCCGAACCGGCGGCTGGTTTGCGCACGTATGCGCTCTGGAGCCTGATCGGCTACATTGTCGCCATCCTCTCTCCGGATCCCGGGGGGGCGCTCTTTGTGACAGCTTTCGGAGCATTGACGGCGGTGCTGATCGTCCTCGCTTGGCGACGGTACGGTGAAGACCGCAGTGGAATGGGTGCCACTTCGATCGCCGCTGCGCTGATCACCTTTCTCGCCGGGGCTCTCGTCGCCTGGAAAGGAATTGTGGAGGCGACATCGGTGGTTGCCGGCACGATGATCCTGATCGGCTCGAAGAGTTACATTCACCGCTGGACGGAGCGTCTCACGCGGGAGGATATCTTCCTCTTTCTGCAGTTTGTGGCGGTGAGTGCGTTGATCCTTCCGGTCCTGCCGAACGAGGGCTACGGGCCTCTCGGAGCGCTCAATCCGTTCAAGATCTGGCTCGTCGTGGTCCTGATCTCGGGGATGGGCTTTGTTGGCTACGCGATGGTCCGGTGGGTTGGCACTCAACGAGGGCTGCTTCTCACCAGTATTGCGGGTGGGCTCGCTTCGAGCACCGCGACGACGCTCGCGTTCTCCCGCTCCAGTCGGCATTCGCCGGAATTGGCACCTGCGCTCGGGATCGGTATTGTCGTGGCGAGCGTGTTCATGGTTGCGCGTGTCTGGGTCCTGATCCTCGCTCTCAATCCCATCTTGGCGACAGCCGTCGCACTGCCGTTCTGCGTCATGATTCTGCCCGCGACCGTCCATCTGGCGTGGAGGCATTTTCGGCGGCGGGGTGAAGCGCCAGCGGTCGAAACACCGGCGCTCCGGAATCCGCTGAGCCTGCGCATCGCGATCAAGTTTGCGCTGATCTATGCGCTGGTCGCTCTCCTCGTCCGGATTTCCCAGGAGTATGGCGGACCGGGTAGCTTTTATCCGCTCGCCTTCATTTCCGGCCTCACGCAGATGGACGCGATCGCACTGTCGCTTGCGAATGAATTCGGAGCGAACCGGATTCCCCTCGCGCTGGCCGCTCAAGGGGTCGTCATCGGTGTGGTCGCCAATACCCTTTTCAAATATGGCTGGGCTCTCGTTGCCGGCGACAAGCGGTTGCGATGGCCCTTGACGCTTGGGATGGTCCCCATGGCCGCAGCGGGCTGTTTCGGCATCTGGCTCGTCGATTGGGGTATCCGCCTCGTCGCCTGATCGGGCGAAAAGGGGAACCGCGCTTCACTCCTCTTCGGGCTCGGACTGTTCCCGCAGGATTCGTTCAAGGAGCTCTGTCACATCCTCGACGGAATCAAGGACAGACTGGTGCACGTAGATGGGTCGTTTTTGATAGAGGGCGAGGGCAATCGAGTCGCTTGGGCGCGCATCGATCTCGACAATCGCCTGCCCGAGTTCGTTTTCCATCTTCAGGATGATGCGCGCGTAAAAAGTACTGTTGGAAACGTGATTGATGACCACCCGCTGCAGCTCGATCCCGAAACCGGTGAAGACATGCCCAATCAGCTCGTGCGTCATCGGACGTTCCCGCCGGACGTTGTTGATGATCATCGAAATGGTGTTCCCGACGGTGGGATCGACATAGATGATGAACGTCTTTTGCTCGGGGCCGAGGAAAATGGCGCATCCATTGGACGTCGGCATGACGCCCTTGATCGAGGCCGGAAGCACTTCCTTCTGCATAGGTAAAAGTCTAGGTCCGTGCCCCCACGACGCAAGAGGGCTTCCCGGAAATCGACCGTGCGGTCGATTTCTTACCGGTCCTCCTGAAGCAGTCCATAGTGGGCGATGTCAACGCCGATGCCGTTTTCCCGCCATGCATGACGTTGCACGCCTTCCGGCAGGAGTTGAAGCTTCTGCGCCATCCGCGCTGCCGCGGGGTCACTCATGCGGTGTGCCATGCCGACGCGGTGACATTGCCAGGATCGGAAGGCATGGTCAATGATGAGAGCCCCGGTGCGGCTTCCGAGGCCATCGTTGCGGAAGGCCGGTGCAATCCAGACCGCGAAGTCGAGGGTGCCTCGGTGCGCCTCGTGGAGCAGCCACACGAGTCCGACAAGGGTGGCATCTTCCTCGCGCCGGATCGCCACGGTGATGGGTTCCGCGTCGCTTCCTACGGTGCGTGCGAGAAGCGCCGGGGCGGGGTTTTCATCCCGCCAGCGAGCGATCGTTGCCGGTGCGTCGCCGAGCGGGACCAGCGCGAGCGTGTCGTCAGCGGGGAGAGAATTTTCGAGGGCGATCATTGCCAACTGGCGAAGGTAGACGGAAGCCTCCGGATTGCGAGCGATCCCGGGATTGCGGAAGCCTTTGCGATTGCGCCTCCAGCAGGGGCATGAAGAGTGAGCGGGTATGCCGAAAATGCGACCGAACCTGTACCTCATCGGCTTCATGGGAGTAGGAAAGAGTGCCGTTGGGCGGCAGGTCGCCCGGCACTTGAACTTTGAGTTCATCGACTCTGACAATGCGATCGAAGTACTCGAAGGACGCAGTGTCCGCGCTATTTTCGAGAGCGATGGCGAAGATGCGTTCCGGGTGATGGAACGGGCCTTTCTCGAAAACGGCCACCCCGGGGAGGGTTGTGTGGTGGCCTGTGGCGGGGGACTTCCTCTTGCCGAGGAACGTCGGAGGATCCTGCTCACCCGCGGAATCGTGATCTGCCTGTTTGCGAGCATTGCCACCATCCTGCGGCGAACTTCAGCTTCCAGCAAACGGCCCCTGCTCGATGCTCCGGATCTCGAAGAGCGCGTCCGCACGCTCATCGCGGAGCGCGAACCTATTTACATGAAAACCGGAATTGGAATCTCCACCGAGGGCAGGACGCTCGATGAAGTAGCGCGCAATGTGGTGCGGATTTATCACCGCGAGGCACGCGCATGGTCGAAAAGGAGTCCGTCATGAAGCCGTATCGAAATGTGGCCACCGTTGTGGGAATGGTCTTTGTCGTACTCGCCGCAGCGGGGGCGTTTCTTGTCCCGTTTGTGCCGGATGCGATCGTTCCCGAGGAAAGGCAATCGGGGATTACGCTGGGTTTGCGCATTCACCTGTGTGTCGTCGTCGCGGCGATGGCGGGCATCGCGCGTTTCGTTTCCGGCGGGGGAATGGAACGGCTTTCAGGTGCGGCCCGGTGGGTCGGCTTGTGGCACGGGATGGTCCTCGGAGCGGTGGCAGGGGGAGCCCTTCTCGGCAGTGTCCTCTTTCCCCTGGTGGGGTCGCTCCTCTCGATCGACCGGACGTTCGGAGAGTTCATGCGAGCCGGGCTGCGTGACGGTGGATTCTATATTCTGATCTGGGCTCCGGGCGGTGCTCTCGTCCTCTGTGCGATCATCGCGGCACAGGATCGAAAAGAAAGATTCCAGCCGCCGCAGACTTGACATCTCTAATTAGCATACCTACATAGGGATGTGCGAACAATAAGATATACTTATTCAGTAGCGCATATTCACAGAGACACTTCCCGACATGAGCGAAACACTTAAATTCGAGGCGGTTGCCCCCGGTTGCCGCTATCCTCTGAGGAGCGAAGCGCCGACCGAAAACAAGGATGTCCTGCGCTGGATCGACCGCATGACGCGCCTCCTGAACCCGGATCGCGTGCACTGGGTCGATGGGAGCAAAGAAGAGAACCAGGCTCTCTTCGATATGATGGTCACCCGCGGAGACTGCGTGAAATTGAATGAGGAAAAGCGCCCGAACAGCTACCTCTTCCGGTCCGATCCGAAGGACGTCGCGCGCGTCGAGAGCCGGACTTTCATTTGCTCCGTTTCCGAAGCCGACGCAGGTCCGACGAACAACTGGATGGCGCCTCAGGAGATGAAGGCGAAGATCAATGACATCGCCAAAAACGCCATGCGGGGCCGGACGATGTATATCATTCCGTTCAGCATGGGCCCGATTGGATCACCCATCGCAAAAATCGGAATCGAGATCACGGACTCCGCTTATGTCGTGACGAACATGCGTATCATGACGCGGGTTTCGAAAGAAATCTGGGATGTCCTCGGCGACAGCCGGGATTACGTACGCTGCGTGCATTCGGTCGGAAAACCGATCCTGAAGCCGGAGGACGACGTCAGTTGGCCCTGCGATCCGGAAAACACTTACATCGCGCATTTCCCCGAGGAAAAAACAATCCTCTCGATCGGCTCTGGCTATGGTGGCAATGCGCTGCTGGGAAAGAAGTGTTTCGCATTGCGGATCGCGAGCACGATCGCCCGCGACGAAGGGTGGCTCGCCGAGCATATGCTCATTCTTGGGGTGAAGGATCCGAGCGGGAAGAAAACATATGTGACGGCAGCTTTCCCGAGTGCGTGCGGCAAAACCAACTTTGCGATGCTGATTCCGCCCGCTCCCCTCAAGAAGCAAGGCTGGGAAGTGAGCTGCGTCGGTGACGACATTGCCTGGATCAAACCGGGACCGGACGGAAAATTACGCGCGATCAATCCCGAAGCAGGGTTCTTCGGAGTCGCTCCCGGGACGAGTGAAGAAACCAATCCAATGGCGATGGCGACCTGCTCGCGCGACACGATCTTCACCAATGTCGCGCTCACCGATGACGGGGACGTCTGGTGGGAAGGCATGACGAAAAAGGCGCCTGCGCATCTCATCGACTGGAAGGGCAATGACTGGACGCCCGAGACGGTCGATGCCGACGGCAATAAGGTGCTTTCGAGCCACCCGAACAGCCGGTTCACGGCACCGGCCCGGAATTGTCCGGTGATCGATCCGGAGTGGGAAGATCCAGCTGGGGTGGAAGTCGGCGCGATGCTCTTCGGCGGACGCCGCATGAGCACCATTCCCCTCGTTTTCCAGAGCTTCAACTGGCAGCACGGGGTCTACCTCGGCGCAACTGTCGGTTCAGAGCAAACCGCCGCGGCCGAGGGCAAGGTCGGAACGATGCGTCGAGACCCGTTTGCGATGCTCCCGTTCTGCGGCTACCACATGGGCGACTACTTCCGCCACTGGCTGAAGATGGGCAAAATGGTGAACGAACCGCCTCGCATCTTTCACGTCAACTGGTTCCGCCGGGACGACAACGGCGCCTGGCTCTGGCCCGGCTTTGGCGACAATGCCCGCGTCCTCAAATGGATCGTGGAACGAGTCAACGGGGCCGGTCGTGCGAAGGAAACCGCGCTTGGCTGGATGCCGAACTTCGAGGATATCGATTGGGCCGGTCTCGAGTTTTCCAGGGAGCAATGGTCGGAGCTGATGAAGATCGACGGTGAAACGCTGATGACACAGACACTCGGACACGAGGAACTCTTCCTGAAGCTGTGGGATCACATGCCGAAGGAGCTTCTCTGGCAGCGCGACCTCCTGATCAGCCGCTACTGATCAACGCCTGCCTGGACGCGTCCGGCCACAGCCGTCGATCCACCTTTTCAAGCCCGGTCTTCGGATCGGGCTTTTTTGTTGAGTACAGCGGCAGGCAATGAGGGATTCAGCGGCGTACCGGCAGGCAAAGAACCCGCGGGAGGTCGTTTACTTCTCCCCGCCAGAGCGTACCTGGAGGCCGTCGCAGACGGTTCAGTTTGTGACCCCGTTGCGTGGGCGCTCGACTTCGACGGCGGGTGATCCGGAAGCCTGCGGATTCCTCACCGCCACCTGGGCCTCTTCCTGCGCACCCTTTGCCGCAATTTGGATCCAGTCGGAGACGATGCGCATGCTCTCTCGCAGGGGCACATCGAGGACTGGACGTTCGCGGAGGATGTCATCGTCAAGTTCGACAATCCGCCGGAAGAAGACGGAGAGAGCCCCTTGAATGACTTCGGGAGAGGCTCGATCCTGAAGGGAGTCCACGAATGGTTTGACGACGTTGAACTGTGCCAGCCGATCCGCGTTCTTCAATCGCATCAGGATCGTGTTCACATCGGTCGTGGTTACGGGCGCATCGATCTCCTGCGAGAGCAGCTGGGCCAGTTCATCGGCGTGTTTGAGCATGTCCTCGTAGTCGATGTACTCGACCCAGATCTCCTGGATATCGGCATTGGGCTCCGCCTCGTAGTAAAAAACTTTCTGGAAAAGCTGATTCGTCCGTGGCTTTCCACTTGGAAGCGGTGTTTCCCGGAGCTTTGCCTGGTGGATTTTCTCCTGCTCGGCGGCGACCGCCAGTTCCACCTTGGTGGAGTCGAACTGGAGCGCCTTGCCGAGTTCTTTCCGTTCTTCTTCAAAGGCCATGCGGAGAGCTTCCTCCCGGTCCTTGTCGCTTCGGCGGACGTCCAGATTGAGAGAAAACTCCTCCCGCTCGATCATCTTCCGGCGCCATTCCAGTTCCCGGTCCAGAAACGCAAACTCGGGAAGGCTGCTGCGTCGGTCTTCGCTACGGGATTGCAGGTTCGAAAGCAGATAATCGCTCACGACGGACACGGGAATGCTCCAGCCCTTCTCCACCTGGTCAAAGCTGATGGGAGAGACCTCATCGTAGGCGAGCGCGAAGGGTTGTTCCCCTTCGGTCTTAATCAGGGATTCTGTCAGGCTGGGGAGGACGATGTCTGAAGGCACGCCGAGCTCCTGGGTGGAATGGCCGTCGGGCAGGTAAAACTGCTGGATCGTCAGCTTGAGCATGCCCCATTGCGGGGCTGGCTTCCAGAAGGGATTGGAAACCATGCGCTTGAGATCGATGAGGGTTTGAACGGTACCCTTCCCGTAGGTCGACTCGTCTCCCACGACCACGGCCCGATGGTAGCTCTTGAGGGCCCCGGCCATGATCTCGCTGGCGGACGCACTCATGCGGGAAGTGAGGACGACCAAGGGTCCATCATAGGCAACCGATGAGTCGTGATCCCAGTCTTCGCTGATCTGGCCGTCAAAACTGCGCTTCATGACAACCGGCCCGCTCTCGATAAACAAACCGGTCAACGCGATGGCTTCGTCGAGGCGGCCTCCGCCGTTCCTCCGCAGGTCGAGGACGAGGCCTTCGACCTCATATGCCTGCAGCTTTTCGATGAGCTCGCGGACGTCATGACTGGTGCTCGTTCCATTGCCGTCGAAGTCACCTTCGCCGTAAAAAGAGGGGAGCTCGATCACCCCGATCGGCACCATGCGGTCGCCTTGGGGCACTTCAAAGACTTGTGCGTTGGCAAGGTTGGCGGCGAGTTCGATCCGATCGCGCGCGAGTGAGACAACTCTTCGTTTCTCGCTTCCCGGAGGTTGAATCGTGAGCGTGAGGGTCGTGCCGACTTCGCCGCGGATCATGTGGACAACGCGCCGCAGTTTCATGCCGACGACATCGACCGCATCGCCGTTTTCGCCTTGAGCGACCGCGACGATACGGTCGCCTGGGTGGATTTCGCCGCTCTGCTCGGCGGGGCCGCCGGGCAATACCCGCTCCACCACGCAATAGCCTTCGACGTCGCGCAGTTGTGCACCGATTCCGATGAGCGAGTTGGAGATTTCGATATCGAAGTCTTGGGCGCTGTCCCAGGAGAAGAATTGGGAGTGCGGGTCGTAGAGTTCGGTCAGGCTGCTCAAAAAGGTTTCCTGAACATTGTGCGCCTCGAATTCCCGCAGGAATTTGCGGCGCCGTTCGTAGCGTTTCGCAATCTTGTCCCGCGCCTGATCGAGGGTTTCGTCTTCGAGCAATTCGGAGATCAGGTCGGAGCGCAGTCGTTTTTCCCAGAGGACATCGGCTTCCTCCGCATTTGTGGGCCATGCCGCTTCCCCACGATCGAGCACCACCGTGTCATCCTGGTTCAGGTCGAAGTCCCCCCGGAGGCGTTCGTCGATCCAATCCAGGCGGTGACTGACCCGCTCCTGATAGATGTTGTAGATTTCGAAGGCGGGATAGAGGTCGCCGACGAAGAGATAGGAGGGCTTCAGGTTGCGCTCGAACCGCTCGATGATCGCCTCATGATCACTCGCGAGGAAAAAGAGACGCTGCTGGTCCAGCGATTCCATGTAGCGCATGAGCATCTCGCCGCTGTCGACCTCGACGAACGGCATTTTCTTCAAATGATAATCTTGCAGGACATCGATGGCGATCCGCGTCTCTCGCTGCATGCTGCGGCGTTCTTCGGCCCCCGGCGAAAGGCTCTCCTGCGCGGGTAGAAGAGTGGAGAGCGGGAAGAGGGCGAGGCCGAGGAGCCCGAAGGGGGTCAATGATCGGATCATGTAAAGGTATATCGAGCGGAGTGAGGTTAGTCTTTGGAAGAATGGACGCAGCAGGAAAGATGCTCATCTGGAGCGGGTGGGCATGACGGGCGGCATCATCCCCCCGGAGATTCTGACCGGTTCTGCGGGACCGCGTTCAAAATCATGCCGGATGGTCGGGGCTCCCGGCAGGTAGTTCTTCACCGATCGACCGAAGAAGTTCAAAGCTGTAGAGACCACTTTGATGTCCATCGGAAAAGTAGAGCTTGATCGCATAGCCGCCCACCCAGGCCCAGTCCGTCACGCGCACTCCCGGAAAATTCTTCCGGGAATCTCCGCCGCGGATCCGTCCAAAGATGTCCGGTTCACCCTTCATCTCTGCGCTGGGCGAGCATTTCCGGAGGATTTCCATCGGGAGAAAGTCTTCGCGACCATCGGGCCAGCGGAGGGCGACCACGTCGCCGACAAGTTGCAGGTCGGTGGGAGGGAGGATCATGACGAAGAGTGAGGAGGGGGATCCTGGTAAGATCAAAAGAGGGACAGCCCCCGGACACTTTCCCAGATTCCCCAGAGCACGACGACAATCAGAACAACACCGGAAATCTTGAGGAGTCGACGCCGCCAGCGCAAGCGTCGCATCGCCGGATCGCGATCGGATTCCCAGAAATGGGCGGACTGCAGGTGTGAAAGGAATCCAGCGCGAAATTGTCCGGGGTAGTGGCGCCGATCGAGCTTGTATCGCGTGCGGGCTAGCCGTTTCCGGGCGCGCCACTGGAAGATCCTTCGAATCATGTTTACCGTGAGCATCTATGGGCGGCTGCGGAGGCGAAAGCAAGAATTGCCATCACCTCGGGGGGAAGCTAGCCCAAGGCCCAACAATGAATGTCTGTATTTTTCCGGCCGGCGCATGGGGAACCGCGATGGCGCTGCATCTGGCGCGCCGCGGTCATACCGTCACACTAGTTCCCCGCGAGCTGGATGAAGCCCTCGAGATGACTTCCACCCGCGAAAATCGGCGTTTTTTCCCCGGCCATATCCTCCCGATGGACCTGCAGATCGCGACGGAACTCGAGCCTTCGCTGATGGAGACGGAGGTTGCGATCATCGCGTGCCCGTCGAAATTTCTGCGCTCTGTCTGTGCGGAAACCCGGGAAGAGCTGGGAAAGGCCCGCAACCTGAAGTGGTTTGTCACCTTGTGCAAAGGTCTCGAAACGGGCACGAACAAGGTGCCGACGCAGGTTCTTGAGGAAGAACTGCCGGGGTATTACCACGGCGTTTTGTCGGGTCCGACGTTCGCGAGCCAGGTGGCTCTGGGGCAGCCTTCCGCGATTGTTCTCGGGACTTCGGCGCCCCGCGACGAGGCGACCGTCTTGCAGGAAGCCCTGAGCGGCGAGAATCTGCGCATTTACACAAGTGATGATCCCGTTGGCGTCCAACTCGGGGGATGCCTCAAGAATGTCTATGCGATCGCCTCCGGCATGTGCGACGGGCTGCAGCTGCACGACAACAGCCGGGCCGCTCTGCTCACCCGTTCGCTCCATGAGCTGGTGCGGGTGGGGGAGGCTCTGGGCGGTCGGCGGGAAACGTTCTATGGGCTTTCGGGCCTCGGCGATCTCGTCCTCACCTGCAACGGAGAAGAGAGCCGGAACCGTACCTTTGGAGAACTCTTTGCGCAGGGTGTCAGCGTGGAAGAGCTGCTCAACGAGCGGAACATGACGGTGGAAGGTTACCGGACGTGTGAATCCTTCCATGCCATTTGTGAGGAGCGTGGGATCGAGGCGCCGATCCTCGATCAGATCCACCGGATCCTTTACGGTGGTCAGGAGCTCAGGTCCGCGCTTGCCGAATTGATGGGGCGCGGACTCAAGGCCGAGCGCACCTGACGCTGATCCCGGATGCCCAGAAAGTTTCTCGGCTCAGCTCGACATGCGTGGTGCGGCTTGCGGGCAAACCTGCGTCGGGGGCGAAACGCGAAGATCCAGCTGGTGATTGCCGCGATGGCGGTGGGAACCGGCGTTTGGTGTGGCTTCCGGGCATGGGAGTGGGTTGCGGTCATTCTCTGCATCGGGCTCGTCGTTGCCGCAGAATTGTTCAATACGGCACTCGAGATACTCGCAGACGAAATTTCGCTCGAGCAGCGGCCTGGACTCGGGATGGCCAAGGATATCGCGGCGGGTGCGGTTCTCGTCTGTGCCGGCACGACCGTCGTTGTCGCGGCGGTGATCGCTTGGGGCCGGCTGACAAATTAGAGGCCGCACATGCCCTGCCGCGTGCCCGGAGGTCTTGACACGGCACGGGTTCGGGGGCTCCGTTGTCTCCGCAGTGCGTAGATTCTCCGCCACGTTTGCGATCCTGATTTTCTTCACCTGGAGCACCACTTTCGGGGATGTCACCTGGGTATGTCTCCATCCGGATGGGGAGCAGCACGTTCTTGATCTCTCCGCGGCGAACGCGGTTCCGGAAGCCGGCTGTTGTGGCGAGTTGGCGCTGTCGATAGCAGCCACATCGGCGCATCATCATTGCGACGGTTGTGAAGATGTCTCGGTGGAACCGGGTGACAGCATCCGCTCCTCGGGTGCCGATATTGCGGGAGCAGCGCCGGGATTGATCTCCGACACGCTTCTCCCGGGAACGGAGGATCCGTTCGCCTGGGAGCGGGAAATTGATTCTCGTTCGCGCCTCATCGGCGCACCTTTGCGAAGCCATCACGCGCATAGCGTGGAGGTGGCCCGCATGGTTGTTCTGCATATCTGAAGGGATCTTGTTCGATCCGCCGCCGTTCAATGAGTGGTCGGGTTCCTGGGCTGGTAGTCACCAGCCGGAGGTAAACGAATATGATCCCTACATGCATACAAGATTTCTACGTCGCTTTCCATACATAACCCTCGCGTTTTCTCTCATCGGCACAGTTGCCGACGGTCGATCGATCGATGATGTACCGCTCGATCCGCTCAGCGTGGAGATGGTGCTCGGGCTGGCGTTGAGGAATGATCCCGTTCTCACCTGGAACGAATGGGAGGCGGAGTCGGCGGCGGGGCAGATCGACCAAACTTCGCGGCGCCCGAATCCGGTTGTGGGCGCTGAGGTGGAGAATCTTCTGGGAACGGGTTCGTCCTCGGGTGTCGACAGTCTTGAAATCACGATCGGGGTCAGACAGGAATTTGAAACGGCCGGGAAACGTGAGAAGCGTATTCGTCTCGCGGAGCATCAGCGGGCGTTGATCGCGTGGGACCGGGAACAACGTCTGGTTGAGTTGGAGTCGGAGGTCCGTTCCGCATTCACGGAGGCGCTACTTGCGCAGGCAACGGTAAACCTTGTGCAGGAGCGGTTGGCGGTCGTGAATGGATACGCTTCGGAGTTGGCACAACTCGTCGAGGCGGCCCGTTCACCGGAAGCGGATCTCCAGCGTGCGCGCCTCCTTGTCGAGCAGCAGGCCCTGGTGCTTCAGCAGGCAGAAAGGAACTCTGATGCGGCGAAACGAAGGCTCGTTGCCTTCTGGAACGAAACGGAAAGGACAGACTTTCATCTTGCCGGCGAAGTAAGTCTCGCCGAACGGATGCCTTCTTTTGCGGAGGTGCTCGCGAGGCTCGAAGACTCGGTTGCCCTGCGGCGGTTTGCCGATGAGCGCGCGGCGCGGCAGGCCGCCCTCGAACTGGAGCGAGCGCGGGCGAAACCCAACTTCGAGCTGTTCGGGGGAGCCCGTTTCCTGAACGAAGGAAGCGGGGAAGGTGCGATCGTCCTGGGTGCCGAGGTGCCGTGGCCGGTCTTTGACCGCAATCAGGGAAATATTCGCTCTGCGCGGGCGAGACTGCGTGCGGTGGAGAGCGAGCGCGCCATGGCCCATCGCTCACTTCTACGGGAACTGATGACCGCCCATGCGGAGATGAGCGACGCACACGCCGAGGCAAACAGTGTGAAAGAACGACTGCTGCCGGTCGCCGAAGCGGGCGTGCATGCTGCCGAACAGAGGTATGCGGGAGGGCATGACACCTTTCTCACCGTCCTCGAGAGCCGCCTCACATTATATGAAATCAAACAGACGTATCTCGATGCGCTCGGGCGCTATGCGGTTGCCCGGTTGAAGGTTGAACGTCTCGCCCGGCCGGATGCCGCTCCCCGATAACCTTTTCCCTCCTCTATTCATGAAACTGATATTCCCGATCTCCACGATCTTCAGATGGCGTTGCCTTTGGATGCTCCCCGCAGGCCTCAGCAGTTTTCTGCCGCTGCTTGCCACGGATCCGCATGAGGACCACGGCGACCACGATGACCTGATCATCCTTTCGTCTGCGGTCCTCGCTGAATTCGGGATTGAGCTAGCACCAGTCGGAGCGGGGACGGTGCGGGAGGAGATTGTCCTGTCGGGAGAAGTTGGTTACAACCGGGAGCGGTTTGCCTACGCCACACCGCGCTACGCGGGCATCGTCCTCGAAGTACGGGCGCGGTTGGGTGATGTCGTGGAACCCGGCGATGTGCTCGCGATCCTCGAAAGCAATGAGACCCTGCGGCCGTTTGCATTGAAATCCGCGATCCGCGGTACCGTCGTTGAGTTCCATGCCACGCCGGGGGAATCGGTCGAAGCGGGGCGACCGCTCTTTGCGATCGCCGACCTCTCTTCGGTGTGGGCGGATCTGCGGGTTTTTGCCCGCGATTTGCACAGGGTCGAGGTGGGGCAGAGCGTCTCGATCGAGGGGGGTGAGGGCCGGGGGCGTTACCGGGGATTGATCAGCTATATCGCGCCGGTGGTCGATCGCCATACCCGGACCGGGTTGGCCCGCGTCGTGATCGAAAACACGGGGGCCGTCTGGAAACCGGGTTTGTTCATCAGTGGGGCAGTCGGCGTGCATGAACGAACCTTCGACATCGTCGTTCCTCACTCTGCGGTAACGACGATGGATGGCCAGCCAGTGGTGTTTGTGCAGGAGAAAGAGGGTTTCGAAGCCCGTGCGGTGGTGTTGGGAGCGGGGAATACTGAGCACGTCGCGGTGGTCCGGGGGCTGGAAGTGGGCGAGGTGATCGCGGTGGAAAACGTCATTTCACTGAAAGCAGAGATGGGAAGGGGTCTTTTTGATCCTCATGCCGGTCACGTTCACTGACGGGAATGCCGGAATAAAACGATATGTTTCAGCCACTCATTGATGCCAGTCTTCGGAACAAACTGCTCGTCGCGCTTTTGGTCGTGACGGTTTTTACCGGTGGACTCGCGAGCTACCGCCAGCTTCCGATCGATGCATTTCCGGATGTCTCACCTGTTCTGGTCCAGGTTTTCACCGTCACCGATGGACTCGGCCCGGAGGAGGTTGAGACGCTGGTAACCTATCCTGTCGAGGCAGCGATGAGTGGGTTGCCGGCGGTGGAAATGATCCGCTCGGTTTCCAACTTCGGGCTGTCGGTCGTCAGCGTCTATTTCGAGGAAGGCACGGACATCTACTTTGCACGCCAGATCGTGAGTGAACGGCTATCGGAGGCCCGGGAGGCGATTCCTTCCGGATTCGGGCAGCCGGAAATGGGTCCGATCTCGAGCGGCCAGGGGCTGGTTCTCTATTACAATCTGGTCGACGAAGGGGGAGAACATTCACTGGAAGCGTTGCGCTCCCTTCAGGACTGGATCGTCAAGCCGGGTCTCGAAACAATCGCGGGCGTCACCGAGGTGCTCGGCATTGGCGGCTTCGTGAAGCAGTATCACGTGAACATCGATCCCGATGCGCTCCTGCAGTATGGCCTCAGCCTGCGTGAGGTGATCGGTCGTATCGAGGGGAACAACCAGAATGTCGGCGGCCAGTTTATCGTGCGCAACGGAGAGATGATCGTCGTGCGGTCGGCGGGCCTTGCGCGTGGCATCGAGGATCTGGAAAACATTGTTGTCAGCCATGAGGCGGGGACACCGGTCTTCCTGAAGGAGGTGGCCGCGGTCGAGATCGGGGGTGAAATCCGTCAGGGGCTTGAGACAATGAACGGCGAACGTGAGGTGGTTTCCGGTATGGTGGTGAAGCTCCACGGGACCAATTCTTCCACCGTCATCGAGGCGGTCGAAAAGCGGCTGAAGGAGCTCCAGGAGGCGCTTCCGGAGAGCGTGCGGATTGCGCCCTATTACGAGCAGAAGACGCTTGTCGAGAACGCCGTGAGAACGGTGACGACCGCCCTCTTGCAAGGGGTTGTGCTGGTCGCCCTCGTCCTGCTGGTGTTCGTGGGCAGCGTGCGGGCAAGCATCGTGGTCGCGGTGGCCATTCCGTTTTCGGTGCTGATGGCTGTCATCGGGATGTTCCTCTTCGACATTTCGGCCAACCTGATGTCGCTGGGCGGCCTCGCCATCGCCATCGGGATGATGGTGGACGGGGCGATCGTGATGGTTGAGAACACCGACCGGCAATTGCGGCAGACGCCGGCGGGACATTCGCGGCTGGCGGTTGTATCCCGGGCCTGCGGAGCGGTTGCCCGGCCTCTGAGCTTTTCGATCCTCATCGTCATCGTGGTGTTCTTTCCGCTGTTCACCCTGCAGGGAGTGGAAGGCAGGACCTTTCGGCCTCTGGCGCATACCCTTGTCCTCGGTATGTTCGGATCACTCGCCTACGCCCTCGTCGTGGCCCCGGTGCTTGCATGGGCTTTCATGCGCGGAGGGGACGGCCGCTCGCAGTTGTCGGGGAGGGAGCCATGGCTTGTGCGACGCCTGACGGCGGCCTACCGGCCGCTCATCGCTTTTTTTGTGCGGTTCCGTCTGCTGGCGGTGCTCTTTGCCCTCGGGTTGCTCATCGCCGGGGGGACCATTTTTCCCAGGCTGGGCACGGAATTCACACCTCAACTCGAAGAGGGAACGATCATCGCAAATCTGTCGATGGCGCCGTCTGTTTCTCTGGAGGAAACCAAACGCAATACGCTCCTCGCCGAGCGACGGGTGCTGCGCATCCCGGAAGTCGTTTCCACACACGCCCGGATTGGACGGGGAGAAGTGGGCGCACATGCAGATCCGGTCAACTCGGTGCATCTGATGGTGATTCTGAAACCGGAGGCGGCATGGCGGAAGGGCGTTTCGCAGGCGACGATTGCGAACGAAGTACGGGAAGCACTTGCGGGCATGCCGGGTGTCCTCTCGAACATGACGCAGCCGATCCAGCTGACCGTTGATGAGCTGGTCGGAGGTTCCAAGGCGGAATTGGCGATCAAGCTCTTCGGGCCGGATCTCGATGTGCTCGAACAGAAGGCCGCGGAGATCGCTTCGGTTGTCGCGGAGGTGCCGGGCGCCGCCGATGTGCAGCCAGGCCAGGTGACGGGAGCCCCGCAAGTCGTGATCGTACCCGACCGCGAACGGATCGCGCGCTACGGACTGAATATCGCGGATGTTCAGGAACTGGTCGAAGCGGCGGTCGGTGGCGTTGTCGCCGGACAGATCTTCGAGGGTGTTCGCCGATACGATATATATGTCCGTTATCGCGCGGAGGCCCGCGACTCGGTTGACCGGATCAGGAATCTCACCGTGAAGACTCCGGACGGTGGGCTCATTCCCCTGGGAGAGTTGGCAAGTGTCCGCGAGGTTGTCGGGGCGAGGCAGATTGTCCGGGAGGATAATCAACGTTATGTCGAGGTGCAGGTGAACGCGGTCGGACGGGATATCGGGGGGTTGGTGGCCGAGGCCCAGGCTGCGATCGCTGCGGCGGTGGAACTGCCGGTGGGTTATTTTATCTCGTGGGGTGGTCAGTTCGAACTGCAAGAGGAGGCGAATCGCCGGTTTGCCATTGTCATTCCGGCCACTTTCGGTCTTGTGGCGCTGCTGCTCTATCTGAGCCTGGGTTCGCTCGGAAACACGCTGCTCATCCTGCTGAACATCCCTCTGGCGCTCGTGGGCGGGGCCATCAGCCTCTGGATCTCGGGGGAGAACCTGTCGGTTCCGGCCAGCGTTGGCTTCATTGCGCTGTTCGGGATCGCCTTGGGGAATGGCATGGTCCTTGTGAGCAGGCTGGACGAGCGTGTGCGGCAGGGGCAGGATATGGAGACGGCGTGTATCGAGGGCGCCTGCCTTCGGTTGCGTCCGGTGCTCATGACGACCCTGACAACGGCGCTTGGGCTGCTCCCCTTGCTTGTCGCCACCGGCACCGGGAGTGAGGTGCAGAGACCGCTCGGAGTGGTCGTTGTGGGTGGGCTTGCGACATCGACTGTCATTACGCTGCTTGTCGTGCCGGCGCTCTACAAGTGGTTTGCACCCGTTCCGCAGAGAGAAGATCCTCTCCTCTTGCACGATGAAGGAGACTAGAGATCGAGGCCACTGCACTGATTGTGGAACCGGTACCGCAGTCGACACCGCGATGCTGCGGGCGGAGGTTCCCGCGGATCGGGTAACACGATTGCGGGTGGCGGGTGTCGATTGCCAGGAGGAAGTGTCTGCGATCAAAGCTGCGTTGGTCGGCTTGGAGGGCGTCCGGTCAGTCGAGACGAGTATTCTGACGGGAGTGTCCATCATTGAACACACCGAGTCTGTCGGGGAAGAGTCGTTGATCCGGGCGATCCGCCGGGCAGGGCTGAAGGCGCGCCCGAAGTCCTTGGACGATCAGAATTCGGCCCACGCGCATCCCCCCGAGCAGTGGCCCGTGCTGATCTCGGGCGGATTCTTCATCGGGGGTCTTCTCCTGGCGTGGTTGATGGAGGGCGGGCTTGCCGAGCGCGCGCTTTTTGCCGCTGCGATTGTGGCGGGGGGCACCATCATTTTCCCAAAAGCAATCCGGACCCTTCGCCAATGGCGAATGGACATGAATGTGTTGATGACGATTGCGGTCGTCGGTGCGGTCGCGATCGGTGAATGGGCGGAAGGCGCTGCCGTCGTTTTCCTCTTTTCGCTCTCCGAATGGCTCGAGTCGCTCAGCGTCGGCCGTGCACGCCGGGCGATCCAGTCGTTGCTCGACGGCTCACCGTCGATGGCTCTCTGCCGCCGCAACGGCCGCTTTGAGACGGTGCCGGTATCTGAAATTTCTGCCGGAGAGATCATCGCTGGCCGGGTCGGAGAACGCATCGCCCTCGACGGCATCGTGACGTCCGGCCGCGGGAGCATCGACCAATCACCGATCACCGGTGAATCCGTGCCGGTCGAAAAGGCAGTCGGCGCGGAGGTCTTCGCTGGATCGATCGTATCTTCGGGATCGGTCGAAATCCGTGTCACGAAGGTTGCCGGGGAGACTATCCTGTCGCGGATCGTCTCGATGGTTGAGGAGGCGCAGTCGCGGAAGGCGCCTTCCCAGCGTTTTGTCGATGTATTCGCCGCCTACTACACCCCGGCCGTGGTGGTGGGCGCAGCTCTTGTGTGCCTTTTTCCGCCCCTCCTGTTCGGCGGCGACTGGAATGTTTGGTTCTATCGCTCGCTTGTCCTGCTCGTCATCGCCTGCCCGTGTGCTCTCGTCATCGCCACGCCGGTCTCGATCGTTTCGGGCCTGACGTCGCTGGCGCGTCGAGGAGTCCTGATGAAGGGAGGGGTCTATCTCGAACTGGTCGGACGTCTGCGTGCGGTCGCCCTCGATAAAACGGGAACGGTAACCGAAGGAAAACCGCGGGTGCTTGCGATCCGGCCGTGGGATGAAGGCGAAGATTCGATTCTGAGGGTCGCGGCGGCGATCGATGCCCATTCCACGCATCCACTGGCCACGGCGATTGTAGACGCCTGCGAGGAGAGGGGATATGCACTTGATCGGGCTCTGGACTTTGCGTCCCGGGATGGTCGAGGGGCCGAAGGGACGATCGATGGGCACCGTTACTTTGTGGGGAATCCTCGCTTTGCAGATGAGCTGGGAGTCTCGACTCCGGCGTTGGCGTCTGCCCTCAGCGAGATCGAGAGGAAAGGTCAGACGGCGGTCGTGGTCGGGCACCGGCCGCAGGCAGGATGTCGGGGTGGCGTGCTTGGCATCCTTGCGATCGGGGACGCCGTTCGCGAAAACGTGCGCGGCGCGATCGAGGATCTGCGAAGAGCCGGTGTCGAGACGATCGTCATGCTGAGCGGCGACAATCAGCAGACGGTCGACGTGATCGCCCGGGAGGCAGGGATCGAGGTGGCACACGGTAATCTGCTGCCCGAAAACAAGATCGAGAAAATTCATATGCTCCTCCACGAGCATCGTTTTGTCGGGATGGTGGGAGATGGCATCAACGACGCTCCGGCGCTCGCCGCCGCGACCGTGGGCATGGCGATGGGCATGCGGGGAACGGACGCCGCGATCGAGGTGGCGGACGTCACCCTCATGCAGGATGAACTCGGAAAGGTTGCCGAGGCGATTCGGGCGGGACGTCGTACCCTGAGGATCATCCGTTTTAACATCTTCTTCGCACTCACCATCAAGGCGGTGTTTCTGCTTCTTGCGGTGTTCGGTTTGGCCGGTTTGTGGGCTGCGATTGCGGCGGATACCGGGGCCACCTTGCTCGTGATCGCGAACTCATTGCGGTTGCTCAGAGAACCTCGTCGAACGGGCTGAGCGGAGGGCGCAGGCACCAGGATTGGGCGATCAACGATTCTTGCTTTTGGACGCCGCAAGGTGAAACTCGGCTTGTTTCCCCGTTATGGTCTTTGCCGTTTTCTTTCAACTTGTGACGCTCGCGCTGGTTGCGGGTCTTTTCGTCAAGCTAAGCCGACTGGAGGACGCTGTGGGCAAGCTGGACAACCGTCCCCGGGGCCCGGAAAGAGGAATCGGTGCACCGAACCGGACGCCTCCATCGGTTCCTCAACCGGTGGTGCCAATCGCAAAGGAGGATCCTGCTCAGCCAACGGCGCCTGCAATGGAGACGCCGCCGCCTGTTCCGACGGTCGGGACGGCCCCGGTCTCCTCGCAACGCGTTCCCGTTTCGCGCCAAACCGCTCCTGCCATGCCCGGCCTCGAGCGGCAGATTGGCCAAAGACTGCTGCTTCTCGGAGGACTGATCATCCTCGTGATCGGTGTCGCCTATTTTCTCCGATACTCGATCGAGCAGGGTTGGATTCCTCCCGCCGTGCGCATTCTCATGACCTACCTCGCGGGGGCGGGGCTCCTTGCGATCGGTGAACTGGCACGGCGCAAGGATCTGCGTGCGTTCGGACTCAGCCTCGTGGGGGCAGGGTGTTGCACCCTCTATTTTGCTTCGTTTGCGGGCTTCGAGCTTTACGGCCTCCTGCCGAACTACCTCGCGTTTGGTCTCGCCGCGGTGACGACCGCTCTGGCCTGCACTCTCGCATTGATCTACGACGGCAAATGGCTCGCGGTACTGGGACTGGCGGGCGGGATGTTGTCGCCAGCCTTGTTCGCGAGTGACGATCCCCATTACATGGTTCACTTCACCTACCTCGCGCTGCTCAATGCCGGTGTCCTCGGGATCGCGTTTCGTCGCCAATGGGGCCTCTTGAACCATCTTGGGCTGTGGTTCACGTGGGGGAATGTTCTCGGTTGGTTGATAGCGGTCGGGCATCCGCCGCCGGTCTGGGGCCCGCTCCTGTTCCAGGGCCTCTTTTTCCTCATCTACGCGGGGGTGCCGTTTGCCTATTTTCTCACGCGGGAGGGCGCTCCGCAACCGCTGCGTGGTTTCCTCATGATTGTCCCGAATGCCTTGATCTCGCTTGGCGTGGCGGCGGGAATTCTAGAGCCATACGGGAGTCCCTGGGTGGCGCTTGTCGCGCTCGTCTATGCGGGTGTCTTTCTGGCCCTCGCCACATGGCTTCGCGGGCTGCGGCCTTCCGCGCAAAGCAGTCAGTCAGGATTTCTTGTGCAGGCGGCGTTTTTCATCGCGGTCGCGGCCCCGCTTGCGATGGACGGGCCATGGGTTGCCTTTTCGTGGGCCCTGCTGGCGATCGCGGTACTGCGGCTGAGCGCGGGCGTGCAGCATCGCTTGCCGCTCGTTGCGGCGGTGTTCCTGCTCGCCGCAGGGTGGATCCACCTGTTTGCCTACGACTATCCGTTCAGCTTTGGGCAGCACCGGTTTCTCAGCGGATTCGAGGGCGGTTATCTCGCTACCTTTGCCCTGCGATGGCTGGTTCTCTCCGCCCTTATCGCCGCCACCGTCTACGCGGTCGTCACTTTTGGAAGCCACGCCGCCCTGCGTGAAGGAGAACAGAGAGTTTCCCGGCGCCTTCTGTCAGCGATTCTCATTGCACTGATTTTCTTTGTCGGCATGCGCGAGATCGCGGGACTTTTTCGATGGCATTTCCCCGCCGCGTTCGATGCTGCGCTGTCCGTTTATGGAGCATTGTTTGCGTTGATGCTTATCGGCGCTGGTTTTGTGCGTCGGGTGTCGCCGTTGCGGATCACGGGTCTGGCCCTCTTTGCAGGGATCGGGTTAAAGGTGTTTCTCGTGGACATGGCTGAAGCGAGCACCCCTTTCCGTATCCTTTCGTTTATCGGGGTCGGCAGCTTTCTCATTCTCGGATCCTTTATCTACCACCGGTTTCGCGACGTGTCGGAACGGGAGGAATCGGTCGCGGAACCATTGTTTTAAAACGCTCTTCATGACTCCCTTCGGATCTGTTTTCGCAGCGATTTCTATCGCAACGGCTTCCTGCATGGGAGCCGGAATTGACGACTTCCGGTTTTCAGCGCCGATTGAAATTCCACAAGAGGAGGCATCCTACTTCAGATTGGTGATTGGTCCTGAAGTCTGGGCGACTGCACGGGACGAGCTTGCCGACCTCCGCATGTTCGACGCGGAGGGTAACGACGTGCCGTTTGCAATCGTTGCACGAGCCGCAGGCAGTGCGCCGGCAAAAAGCATCGTAGTGCAGCCGGATGAGGGGGTCCGAGCGGGCGATAGCGGCTGGATCCTCCATCTCGCGGTGCCCGATGACTTGCCGGTGTTGAAACGGCTATGCCTCGAAACGACGACCTCGAATTTTTATTACAACGCCTCGCTGGAGAGCTGGGTAGGGGGAGAGGTTCGGGATCGCATCGAAACCTCCCTCTACAACCTTGCGCCGCATGTCCGTGCGTCGGACCTCTGCATCGATATTCCCGACTGGCAGACACGCCATCTGAGGCTGCGTCTCGAGCCGACCGATGACGTTTCTGTCCGGCGGATCGACGTTGATCTGTCGAACGTGCAAGGTTCCATCCGGGAGCATTCTTCTGCGGAGCTTCGGGTGAGCGGGATCAGGCTTTTTTCGGCCCTCGACACTTCATGGGGTGCCACCGAGATGAGCGTGCGCTTGAAACCAGTGGAAGCGGTGGCGCCGGATACGGAAGGTTCCTATCGATGGTCCGCCGACCAGATGCCGCTTGAGCGGATCGAACTTGAGATTGCAGATCCTCACTTTTCCCGACCCTTTGTGGTGCGGGGAACGGATCTCGATCATGAAGTGATCTGGGAGCGGAGTGGCCTCCTTGAACGCAAGATCGGCACGGCTCGCGCGCCCCTCGCCATTCGCTTGCCGGGTATTCCCGCAGCCGCGATCGAGCTGACGGTGGATCATGGCCGCAACCGGCCCCTCACGATCAGCCAAGCGACGGGGAAAGCTGTGCAGAGGGAAGTCATTTTTCTCGGTAAGCATGAGGAGGGCGTCCGTCTGGCGTGGGGACACCCGACGGCGAAGCCTGCCAACTTTGACCTTCAGCACGTGCTGCCTCGCCATCGTGAGCAGCTGGATGCATTTCCTCTCGCTGCCTTGGGTGAGGTTCAGCGGAACCCGAACTTCCAGATTGGTAGCGCAGACAGGTTTCGCCTCGCTTGGGACCGGTTTGGACTCCCCCTTCTCACCGTTCTCCTCGTGGGGGGACTGGGCACATGGTTATGGGTCCTCCTCCGGCGGCCTGTAGACGATCGTGGGAACGTCTCATCCTGACGCCTGCCCCGATGATCCCGGGGTCGATGGAAATCACTCCCGCCTGTTCAGGGAATCGTGAAAAAATTGGGGTGATAGAGGGGACTTGAACCCCCGACCCTCGGAATCACAATCCGATGCTCTAACCGACTGAGCTACTACCACCATCAGGTTCGAAGATGAGGAAGGATGGGAACCCGGATTTTGTCGTCAATGACAAATCTGACCCATTCCGGGCGCACCCATGATCGAAGGGCTTTGCCGCTTAAAGGGTGACGGCCTGGAAGACCGATCGGGCGAATAGGGGTGGCCGTCGGGTCCTGCTTCCTCGGGCCCGCCGGTTAGAGATTCCGCACGACGGCCCGGGCGACCCCCTGCACGACCAGTTCAGAGATCGGGTAGAGTTCGGGAAAATTCCGGTTCTCGGCTTTCAGGTAAGGCGAGTGCCCCGGCCGGTTGACAAACCGCTTGAGGGTGGTTTCGCCATCGATGAGGGCAGCCACAATATCGCCGTCCTTGGGAGGCGCCTGTTCAATGATGACGGTGTCCCCGTCGAAGATGCCGACATCGATCATGCTTTCGCCGCGGACGAGGAGCGCGAAGCAACGACGGGACTGGCGGATACCAGCGGTCCGGGAATCGATCTGGAGGCGCCCGATTTCCCCTGCTGACTCCACCCCGTCCGGGTATCCCGCCGCAATATGGCCGTAGATCGGAATCTCCACCACGTCGAGCGCATCCTCCGGAACCTGTTGGTCGTCAAGGGCAAGGTTGATGCGGAAGGTGCGTGCCTGGCCGGCCACCCGGCTGATGTAGCCCTTGTTTTCCAGTGCGCGCAGATGCCCCATGACGGCGTTTGTACTGCGGAAACCGAAATGCTTCTCGATTTCACGGAAACTGGGCCAGGTGCCGTGCTCCGCCTGATGAATCTGGAGATAACCGAGGACCTCCTGCTGTCGCACCGTAAGCTCTTTCATGTTGTGCAAACGTTTACTTGTGCGTTTGTTCACTGTCAAGCCGTTTGGCGGAAGGCGTCCGGGGAGCGGAAGCGTCCCATCATCGGCGTTTGACGTCCGGCGCTGGTGAAGCGTACTCTGCGCCATGACGGAGTGTGCAGAATCTATATCCCGGCGTACTGTTCTGCGCCAGCTGTCCTGTGGGGCTGTCGGCATCATCGGCGGAGTCGGCGTCGTTCGGGGGAGTGGTCGGAAGGAGCTATCGGAAGAGGCTGCAGAAGAACCTCACGGGCGTGAGGAACGCAAGCTCGGCGTGGCGCTTCTGGGGCTGGGCGGGTATGCAACGGGCGAGCTGGGGCCGGCCTTGCGGAAGACGCAAAAGTGCCGCCTTTCCGCGGTGATCACAGGAACGCCTTCCAAGGCGGCTCGTTGGGCACAGGAATACGATCTGCCCGAGCACGCGCTTTACAGTTACGAAACGATGGACCGGATCGCGGATGATCCTGGGATCGATATTGTGTATATCGTCACGCCGCCGGGCCTTCATCGTGAGTTTTGCGAACGGGCGGCCGAGGCCGGAAAGCACGTCATCAGCGAGAAACCGATGGCGACAACGGTGGAAGACTGTGAAAAAATGATAGCCGCCTGTGGCCGGGCGGGGGTGCAGTTGTCGGTGGGATACCGGTTGCACTTCGATCCGAGCCATGTGCAACTGCGGCGGTTGGGCCGGGAGCAACCATGGGGAAAATTCGAGAAAAGCAGGGGTCGTCATGGTTTCTACCTTTCGGGACGCAGTTGGCGGGTTTCGCAGTCTCTCGGTGGTGGGGGGCCATTGATGGATCTCGGTATCTACATCGTGCAGGCTGCCTGTATGGCGGCGGGAGGCGATGCGCCTGTCTTTGTGACGGCGGAGGAGCCGAAAAAGACACGTCCGGAGCTGTTCGACGAGGTGGAGGAGACGATCCGGTTCACCCTTGAGTTTCCCCATGGACTGATCGCCCGGGGTGAAACCAGTTTCACCGAATCGTACGGTGACTTCCGTGCGCAGGCGCCCGATGGGTGGATCGAGTTTGACTCTGCCTTTGCATACCGGGGAGTGCGTGCGCAGACCCATCGCGGGCCGCTTCCGAGCACGGACGCGTTCAACCAGCAGGCCGCTCAGATGGATGCGTTTGCGGAAGCGATCCAGGCGGGCGAGCCGTCGATTGTGCCCGGCGAGATGGGACTGCGGGACATGCGGATCATCACGGCCATCTATGAGGCGTCGCGGACGGGGCAGCGGGTGGAACTGTAACTTTATTTTACCAGCGGCCAGCGAGGTTCTGTGATAGGGTACGCACATGTCGACGTCACATATTCCCCCTCAATCGCCCACCGTTACGCCCTATCTCGTCGTGGAGGGCGCGCATCGCCTGATGGCGTTTGTGGAGACCATTTTTGGCGGAGAGCGTGCCTTTGCGATGGAACGGTCGGATGGGACCATTTCACACGCGGCAATGATCATCGGGGATTCCCGGATCGAGCTGTCGGAGGCCACCGATGAATCCACGGCGCGCCCGGGTTCATTACACGTCTATGTTCCCGATGTGGATGTGACTTATGAACGCGCGATCGCGGCGGGGGCGGCATCTCTCTACAAGCCGGAGGACAAGTTTTACGGAGAGCGTTCGGCGGGAGTCGTCGATGATTGTGGCAACCACTGGTATATCGCGACCTTTATCGAGGAAGTTCCGTTGGATGAGATGGCGCGGCGGGCAGCGGAGAACGACGAGAAAGAGGAAGAAGCCGACGCTGCGATCGATAACGATCGGAAAGAGGCGGGTGCCTGAATGGAGACGAGCGTATCCTTTCAGCGCCGGTGGCTTTGCACCCGTTCGAGGGCCTCGGGTTCCTCGGCAACCGGAACATCCTCGGGTTCGAGGTTTCCGGATTCCTCTGCTGGGGAAGCCGTGGGGCTTTCAGAATCCTGATTTGCGTCGCCGACGTCGCCGGGTGACTGCGAGCCTTCGATGCCTTCGGAAAAAGCGTTGATGAAGCCATGCCGAAGCGTGTTGCCAACGGCCGTCCACGTCCCGACCTCGGTCTGCTCGAATTCTCCCGCAAACGGGACAAGGGTCCCGAGTTGGTCGCGAGAGTGGTTTTTCACGATGAAGGCGACGACGCTGACGACTTGTTCCCAGATCGCGTCGAGGACACTTTGTTCTTCGGTGGCCCAATCATCAAATTTCAGGTCCTCGATGAGCGGCTTGACGTAACCTTCGAATCGTCCCTCGGCCGCCGTCACCTCGGTGTAGATCTGCAGCGTCCCCGCCGCCACGTCGATGTTGCCGTGCGCTCGCAGGAAATCATTCAAGGCCGGCAGGTGCACGCCGGTGATCGAAGCGTCGATATCGAACCGCGGGGCATCCGCGAGGGGAGCGGCGAGGATATCGAGCTCCACAAAGCCGCCTCCAACGGTCGTGCCGTGGAGCTGGATGGAGGCCGGCATGTCGCGGGGATCGGCGGTCGGACGATTGCTCAATCCGACGGCCGCAAGGACGAGATCCCCAAGGGACAGGTCGATCGTGGGATCGGCGTTCTCGTCAATATAGGAAACGGTCGCATTGGTGATCGCTAGTTTCGTGATCTCGATCGGGAAAAGATCCTCGACGACATCCTGCCAACGAGGTTCATCGAGTGGGGTGGCTTCGTCTTCCTCATGCAGGACAACGTAAACCGCGTCGACATTGTCAGCCGTGATTTCGCTTCGGATCCGGCCTTTCAGGATCTCTCCCCAGCTGAGGGAGAAGTCGAGGGTGGCGGCGGAAAGAAAGGGTGCCTGTTCTTCCTCGATGGTGCGCGTCAGGCGAAGCTCCTTCATCTTGTAGGCGCCGCGCCAGAGGTGCAGATCGATGTCCTCCACATGCCCCGAATAGCCGTCGAGAGAGGCGAGGCGGTCGTTGATGGCGGCGCGGATGATCCAGGGGGCAGCGATCCGCGCGGCAATGAGAAGTACGACGAGGACGAGCACCGTGACAGAAAGAATACGCGCCGTGCGAGTCGCTGTGGCGCGGATCCTTGCCCACCGGACACAGGAATACGCCCGGTTGCTGAAACTGTTGTCTTCGCGCGCCATGATGGAGTTGGGTTGGTTCGAGCGACCGCCGTGCCAGGAGGGACGTCGGTGTAGGTCGGTTGCCTGCGATCACGGCGCAATGAGGCGCGGACCTTGGGGTTGTGTGGAGGTCGACGGAGTGTTCCACGGATTCCCAGTCACGCACGTGCCGCGCCTGTGCGCGCATTTGCCGGTGCAGACTGCCTGATCCCGTTTGCTGATTCCTGCGAAATGCGGGTTGCAGGAAAGTCGCCTCGTCGGGTCCTTCAGAGCGGTTGGCCGCGGGTCAGGTAATCACTCATCGCCAGCACAAAAAGGACGGCGAGCCAGAAGAAACCCCCGAGCGCAAAGACGCGGATGAGGCCGTCACGTTCCCGCAGGTGCATGAAATAAATCATGACAAGGGCGGCCTTCGCCCCCGCGATCGTCATGGCGGTGAGCGGTCCCCAACGCCCGAGGGGCAGGTAAGCCGCCAACAGCGCCGCTCCGAGGAGGCCCAGAAGAGCTCCGAAGACGATGACAAGGTGTCGGTTCGAGGGAGTCTCCATGGTGTTAGTAATGACCAGCCCCGATGAGGTAGAGGAGCGGGAAAAGGAAGATCCAGACGAGATCGACAAAGTGCCAATAGAGGCCGGTCATTTCCACCGGAAGAGGCCGGTGGGCGCCGACACGGTCTGTGGTGACGAGGAAGGCGAGGACGGTGAGCGTGGCGATACCTCCGGTCATGTGGACGGCATGCAATCCCGTCATCGCAAAGTAGAGAAAGTAAAACAGCTGGATGCTTTCCGGATGAGATCCATCGTAGACCCACGAAAAGACCGGGACGTGGCCGGTGTTCCAGGCATGATGATATTCGTAGAATTTGATTCCGAGAAACGCGCAGCCAAGGACGATGACAATTCCCAGGTAGAGCAGGAGGTGCTTCTTCCGGTTCGCATGCACGGCGGAATCGGCCAAGGCCATGAACAGGCTGCTGGCGAGGAGAACAATGGTATTGACGGTTCCGAGCACGCGGTCGAGGTGGCTGCTGCCTTCGGCAAAGGCCTCGGCGTGCTGCATGCGCAAGACGGTGTACGCGAGCAGGAGGCCGCCGAAGAGGAGGACTTCGGTCGCAAGAAAGGTCCACATCCCCAGATGGGCGGCGTCATGCTGCTGTTCAGCGTCCTCGAAATGCGCCGCAACCTCCTGCCGGATTTCGGTCATTCGCCGCCTTTCTCGTTCGGGCGATCGGGTTCATCCAGATCCATCGTCAGTTGGCGGGAGCGATCGAAACGATCGTAGGCGTAGGGGCCTTCTGTCACGACCGGCGGGGTCTTGAAATTGTGTTTGGAAGGCGGCGAGGGCGTTTGCCATTCGAGGCCGGTCGCGCGCCATGGGTTGGGACCGGCGTCTTTTCCGAAAAAATAGGACCATGCCAGATAAACGAGGGGTGCGGCATATCCGATCGCGAGGATCGAAGCGCCTGCGCTCGAAAGCGTATTCAACATCTGATACTGGTCGGGATAGGTATGATAGCGCCGTGGCATGCCGAGGTATCCGAGGATGAACTGCGGAAAGAAGGTCAGATTGAAGCCTGCGAAGATGAGCAGGGCCATCAATCGCCCGAGCCAGTCCGGATACGTTTTTCCGAACATTTTCGGGAACCAGAAATGGATGCCTCCCATGTAGGCCATGACCATTCCTCCGACCATGATGTAGTGAAAATGAGCGACAACAAAGTAGGTGTCGTGAACGTGCACATCCACCGGAAGGGTGGCGACAAAGAGGCCGGTGAGGCCGCCGACCGTAAATAGTCCGATGAAGCCGAGGGCGTAGAGCATCGGGGTGTGGAAGGTGATGCTGCCCCGCTGCAGGGTGAACATCCAGTTAAACACCTTCACGGCGGACGGCACCGCGACAAGGAAGCTGAGGATGGAGAAGACCAAGCCTGCGTAGATCGACTGGCTCGAGACAAACATGTGGTGTCCCCAGACGAGGAAGCCGAGGATCGCGATCGCGAGGCTGGCAAGGGCGACAAAGGGATAACCGAAGAGGCGGTTGCGGGCAAAACAGGTCACCAGTTCGCTCACCACCCCCATGCCGGGAAGGATCATGATGTAGACGGCGGGGTGAGAGTAGAACCAGAAAAGGTGCTGGAAAAGGAGCGGATCGCCACCGAGCTTGGGATCGAAGACACCGATTCCCCAGAGCCGTTCGAGTGCCAGGAGGATGAGGAGAATGGCAAGGACGGGAGTTGCGAGGACAAGGATCAGGCTCGTCGCATAGAGGGACCAGATGAAAAGCGGGAGGCGGAACCAGGTGAGGCCTGGGGCCCGCATCCGGTGGATCGTGACGATGAAATTCAACCCTGTGAAAATGGAGGAAAATCCGGTGATGAAGATCCCCAGCGCCATGAGAATGACATAACCGTTCGAGTAGGTTGTGCTGTAGGGCGTGTAGAACGTCCATCCGGTGTCCACGCCTCCCCAGATGATGGCGTAGAGGGCGAGCAGGGCGCCAGCCATGAAGATGTACCAGCTGGCGAGGTTCATCCGGGGAAAGGCGAGGTCCCGCGCGCCGATCATGAGCGGAACGAGGAAGTTTCCGAGGACGGTCGGAATCGAGGGGATGAGGAAGAACCAGACCATGATCACCCCGTGGAGGGTGAAGAGCTTGTTGTAGGTCTCGGACACCACGACGTCGCCTTCCGGCGTTGCCAGTTCGATCCGCATGAGCGTCGCGGCGAGTCCGCCAATCATGAACATGAGGGTGATCGAAACGAGGTAGAGAATCCCGATCCGCTTGTGGTCTGTCGTCAGCAACCACGAACGCAGGTTATGGCCCGTCGCAAGGTAGTGCGGCTCATCGACAATGGGCTGTCCGGTTGGCGCCTGTGGTTTCATGGCTGACTGATGTCTCCGGAGAATTCGCGTGTGCTGAGCGATTTGATATATTCCACGAGGGCAAAAACTTCCTCCGGGGGAATGATGCCCTGAAAGGTCGGCATGAGGGGCTCATAACCCGCCACGATATGCTTGTTCGGGAGCATGATCGAATCGTGCAGGTAGGCATGATCGGCGATGACGAATCCTCCGTCCTCCAGATATACGGCACTGCCGAAAAGTCCCTCGAGGTTCGGTGCATGTACCACTGCCCGGGGATCGTGGCAGGCCGCACAGCCGTAGGTTCTGAACAGGTCGGATCCGTGTGCGGCGAGCGATTGATCCTGATCACCTTCGCTCGACCAGATTGCGTAGTCGGCGGGATCCATGACGACGACCGATCCGCGCATGATATGATGTTCGGTTCCGCAAAATTCCGCGCAGAAGAGGTCGAAGGTTCCCGACTCCGTGGCTTCGAACCAGATCGAGGTGGTCCGTTGCGGAAGGACATCGTGCTTGAGGCGAAAGGCGGGCACATAAAAGCTGTGGATGACGTCTTCGCTCACGAAATTCAGACGGATCGTCTGGCCACGGGGCACGTGCAACTGGTTGTGCTCGCGGCGACCGCCCGGATGGGAGACCTCCCACATCCATTGTCGACCCAGGACGTAGATTTCGAGGCTCTCGCCGTCCGGCGGCTTGGCCATCCGGAGATACGAAAAGGCACCCGCGAAACCAATCCCGAGAAAGACGACAAGCGTCACGACGATCCAGACGATTTCAAGGTGGGTCTCGTTATATTTCGGTGGTGACCGCTTGGCACTGGATCCGGCACGGTAGCGAATGAGGAAGTAGCCCGTGCCGAAGGTGAGCACCCCGAGAATCAAGCCACTGATGATGAGGAGAAGGAGGAAGAGAAGATCCACTTCGCCCGCGATCGAGCTCGCCCGGGGCAGGATGGCGGCGGGATCGATCGGCAGGTAGCCAGCTGAAACCGCCGTTCTCACGCTACCTGCAGCTCCTTTCTTTTCCGCTTCTCTGCGCGCAAAAGTCCGAGCACGAGAGTCGTCACGACGAGCACGGTCATCCCGCAGGCGATCTTGATCACGCGATCGATGAGGAGACCGTATTGGCCGGTGAGGGGATTGTAGTGGAAACAGAGGAGAAGGAGTTGATCGACGGGAGAGCCGATTCCGCCGTCACCCGCCTCGACCAGACCCAGGCGGAGATCACGGGGGTTATATTCAATGCCGTAGAAGTACTTCGAGAGCACGCCATCGGGAGTCACCACCATGATGCCGCTCGAATGCGCGAACTGGCCGGTCATGGGATCAAATTCGTAGTGGAAGCCCACCGCCTCGGCGAGTGCCTGGATGGCGGGTTCCTCGCCCGTCAGAAAATGCCAACCCTCGTCTGTGCCGGACCTGCCATAGTGACGGGAATACGCGCGTTTGTTGGCGGCGGCCAGGGGAGGTGTTTCGTTCGGATCAATGCTCACGAAGACGAAGTCGTATTCGCGTCCGGGTTGAAAGGTGAGGGCGGCGAATGCATCGGTCGCCCCGTTCAGGATGAGGGTGCAGAGATTCGGGCATTCGTAGTATCCAAGAACAAGGACAACCGGGCGCGCCCCGAAGAACTCGCCGAGAAGGCGCCTGTCGCCATGGGAATCAACGAACTCGAGATGGAGCGGAAGCCGTTCGCCCAGCCGCTGCTCGAGGGTCACTCCTGTTACCTCGGATTCCGGAAGGCGGCCCTCCTGTGCGACGGCACCCGCCCATGAGAGGGTGAGAAGGATGAGGACCACGGCCGCGAAGGGACAAAGGTGGGTCTTATGGCTGTTCCGCATTTTCATAGATCATGTCGATGGGTTGGACGGGCTCCTCGGACTCTCGCCAGCGGGGAAGACCGTTTTCGGCCACGATTGCCATCGCGCGCTCCACCGGAATCTGTGCGATCCCGGCCTCCCGATCGATCCACCCATACTGGGAAAGATACTGACGATTCTCGTCTTGAAGCCGGGAACGAGCCTCCCTCACAAGAAGCAGGTCCCTGGCAGCGTAGGACCACGCGGACGTTTCGGTGTCGCGCGTATTCGGTGCCACCCCCATCTGTGTTTCGTAGTAGAACCAGAGTACCGTGAACACGATTGCGACGGCGACACCGAGGCCGATCGCGAAATAGACGATGCGGTTTGCCGGTGCGTCCGTTACTTCGAAGCGACGGCGTTCGCTTTCGTTCCCCGGATCCTTATGCACTGGATACCTCCCGATTCGTGGTTGCGAGTAACCGATGGATCCAGAAACCGACGACCGCGATCAAGGCGCTCAATGCGAGGAGGACGTCGATCCCCTTCATCGGTTCCCATGAAGGAAGTACTGCCCAGCAAAGGTAGACCAACTGACCGGTGAAAAGGAGGAGGGCGATGCCACCGAGTCGGCGCACCCGCGTCTTCGTGCGCTGATGGAGAAGGAGGAGAAACGGAACGACGAAAGAGAAAACTGCGAGGTAGAGGGTGAGCCCTTTCCAAAGCGGGCCCGAGCGGTCGAGGAAGTAGGAAATATCCTCCGTCAGGTTGCCCATCCAGATGATGAGAAACTGAGCGAATGTCACGTAAAGCCAGAAGAACATCATCGCGAGGAGCAGGTTCCCGAAAAAAGGATTCTCCGGCCGGTCGGGCGCATGCATCACAGTCCGGCAGAAGAGGCTCAGACTGTAGCCTGCAAAGACTTGGCTCGCCATCATCACGAGCGGAAATGCGGTGGAGAACCAGTCTGGCGCAAGCGAGAGGATCGCATCGGTTTGAAAGGGCAGATGGGTGAATGCGTAGAGCACAAGGCCGCCCGCGCTACCGGTTCGTGAGGGAGGTTGCTCGCCGTTGCGTCGCGCCTGGATATTGCGTGCGGAGGCGGACGCCCAGAACCCGAGCAGGGTAAAGATGACGGCGTAGAGGGCGCCCCGTGCGAGAAAGAGGGGTGGGCTGAGATAGCTTTCCTTCGAGAGAGGAAAGAGGTTCTCCAGCGCCGCCTCGTTCGCCGACCATGGGAAGATCTCCACAAGCCAGAAATGGGACAGTGCGAATAAAGGAAGCGTCCAGAGGAGGGCGCGGCGACCGGCATTGAAAAATGGTTCCAGTTGCTCCACCCATCGTCCACCCGTGAGATCCCCGATGAAGAGCAGAGCGATGCAGCCAAGGCTCAGATGGAGGCCGGTATAGGCTCCGAAATACCATGCACGGACAACCGCCGGTGTGCTCCCGAAGAGGCCGGCGAGCACACCGGCGGTACCAGCGAATCCGAGAAACAGGGCGATCCGTGTGAGACGACGGGCCTGGCGCTCCGGCATCATCGTTCCACCTCCTCGAGGATCGCGCGGTCGCGCTCCGGCAGATTCGCCGCGTCCGCATGCTGGCTGAGCTGGAGCGTCCGGATGTAGGCGGCGATGGCCCATCGGTCATCTGGCGGGACACGGGAGGCATAGGGATACATGACACCGTACCCTTCCGCGATGACATGAACAAAGTAGCCGAGCGGGGCGTCGCGCAGTCGCGGCGTATGGTAGGACAAAGGGGCCGGAAATCCGCGCTCCACGACAATCCCGTTGCCGTATCCAGCGTCCCCATGGCAGATTGCGCAGTGGATAGAGAATTGTGTCTGACCCCGGGCGAGAACCTCAGCGGTCAAGGCGCCGGGCAAGTCGTCGAGGAGCCTTCCCGCGGCGTCTTTTCCCGTCCGCTGCGGGGAATCAGGGGGGAGCAGATCCCGGGCAATCGTTCCCTCTACTGGGTGCCGTGCGGATGCGCCGTCGGCAAAGAAATCGCTTGGATCCAGATACTCGCTCCGGGGTTGATCCGACATGTTCGGACGGCACGAAATGGTGGCGATCAAGCAGGCGCATACTACTGTCTTCGCAAGACAACTGTAAGTGGCTCTGATCATGCGTGGAGATCGGTGACAGAAATGGCCCCGGCGTCCTTCAGAACGCTGTGGATTTGCGTTCGGTCGAGCGGGGCACCGGTTTCGTGCACGAGGAGAAAGAATTGATCCTGACTGGCTCGTTGGAAGCGGGGTTCGTTGAAGACGGGGTGATGAAACCTCGGTAAACCGGAGGAGACGATCAGGCCGAAAAAGCCGCTCAGCGCTGCGCAGAGGATCGTCAGCTCAAAGGTGACCGGCACAAAAGCGGGCCAACTATGGAGGGGGCGGCCCCCGACGTTCAGGGGGTAGTCCATCGTCATGGCATAGATCTGCATGCCGTAGCCAAGGCAGGCCCCGATAAATCCGCCGATGAACATGAACAGCGGGATCCGTGACCGGGGGCGATGCAAGTGGGCCTCCACCTCTTCGAGAGGATAGGGCGAAAAAGTCTCCATGACAGGGGGATGGGGTAGTGCGTTGAGGTTATCGATGCCCTGGAACAACGCTTCCGGAGCTGCAAACCCGGCCAGTATGCCGACCGTTCCCCGTTGCCGCATCCGGATCATTCCGCGTCCTTTCTGCGGTGGCTATGGCTCATGTGGCGCATCTCCGACATGGACATCGCCGGAAGCCATCGGATGAAGATGTAGAGCAGGCATCCGAAGAGACCAAACGTGCCCAGGTAAGTCGACCAGTCCCAGAAACTGGCGTCGTAGTTTTCCCATGATGACACGAGGTAGTCGCGGTGCAGGCTGATCACGATAATGACGAATCGTTCGAGCCACATGCCGATGTTGACGAAAATCGAAAGGATCCAGAGAGCCACTGGATGGACGCGGATTCGCCGAAACCAGAGCAGTTGGATGAAGACGCAGTTGCAGGCGAACATCGTCCATACGGCGGGGGCATAGGGGCCCGCCAGTCGGTTCATGGCCATTGCCCGCTCGAACTCGCTCTCACTGAACCAGGCCATGAAGAACTCCGAAGCATATCCGAATGTGACCATCAGTCCGGTCGCCAGCATCACCTTTGACATGTTGTCGAGGTGTTTGTCCGTAATGTAATGATGGAAACGATACGCGCGCCGCAGGGGAATGACGATCGTCAGGACCATGGCGAAGCCGGAAAAGATGGCGCCTGCAACGAAATAGGGCGGGAAAATAGTGGAATGCCACCCGGGCACCACCGAGATGGCAAAATCGAGGCCGACAATGCTGTGCACGCTGACCACGAGCGGGGTGGCGAGCGCGGCGAGGACAAGGTAGGTCGCCGTATGGTGTTTCCATTGGCGGTCGGAGCCGCGCCAGCCGAGGGCAAAGAGACCATAGAGACGGCGTCTCCACAATCCGGTTACGCGATCACGGAGGGTGGCCAGGTCCGGGAGCAATCCAATATACCAGAAAAGGAGGGAGACGGTTCCATAAGTGAGGACGGCAAAGAAGTCCCAGATGAGCGGGCTTCGGAACTGCGGCCATAAACCCATCGTGTCGGGGTACGGAATAAGCCAGTAGAAACGGTCTGGACGGCCGAGGTGAAGAAGCGGGAAAACGGCGGCGCAGGCGACCGCGAAAAGAGTCATCGCCTCCGTCAGACGGTTGATCGACGTCCGCCAGTGTTGGTTCAAGAGGAGGAGAATTGCGGAGATAAAGGTCCCCGCATGCCCGATCCCGATCCACCATACAAAGTTGATGATGGCGAATCCCCAGGCGACCGGAACATTCACGCCCCAGATTCCGATGCCGCGTGCGAACAGCCAGGTGACGGACGCGAGCAGGACCATGAGGAGTCCGAAGGAGGCGGCGAAGCCGATCCACCAGCCGCGCCCCGGCTTGCGCTCGAGCGGGCCGGCAATGCGGTCGTTGATTGCCTCCGCTGACCGTTCGCCCGTAAGGAGGGAATCCACCCGGCCGCTCATGATGATTCCTCGTTTCGCAGTCGCGCCAGATAGGTCGTGCGTGGCCGGGTATTGAGTTCGGCGAGCAACCCGTAGTTTCGAGGGCTTGCCTTCTGCTGGCTCACGCGTGTTTGCGGATCATTGACATCTCCGAAGACGATCGCCTCCGTCGGACACGCCTGGGCGCAGGCGGGAATGACTTCGCCATCACGGATGCGACGATCCTCCTGCTTCGAAGCGAGGCGGGCCTGATTGATGCGTTGCACGCAATAGGTGCACTTCTCCATCACGCCGCGCATTCGAACGGTGACATCGGGATTGTGCTGTAACGTTCCCGGGGATTCCTTTGGGCCCCAATCGAGAAAATTGAAACGGCGCACCTTGTAGGGGCAGTTGTTCGAGCAATACCGCGTGCCAACACAGCGGTTGTAAATCATTTCGTTGAGCCCGCTGTTGCTGTGCACGGTCGCGGCCACCGGGCAGACGACCTCACACGGTGCCTTCTCGCAATGCATGCAGGGAACGGGCTGATGAACAGCGCGAGGGGCGGAGGTCTCCCCTTCGAAATAACGATCAACACGGATCCAATGCATCTCGCGACCGAGAGCGACCTGGTCCTTGCCCACGACCGGGATGTTATTTTCGGCCTGACAGGCGGTGACACATGCGCGGCACCCCGTGCAGACATTCAGGTCGATCGTCATTCCCCAGGCATAGGTGCCCTTCGGCCATTGAGGGTAGAGGGACTCCTCCGGGCTCGGTTCGTGGTGCCCCTGATGGGCGAAACGCGGGTTCTGCCGGTACTCTTCAACGCTTCCGCTGATAACATGGTGGCGGCCCTCCATCGCGTGGTGCTGCTGGGTGGTCACGAGTGGGTAGACGCGGTTCGTCTTTTCGATCTGAAGTCCGAAAGCGTTCCATGGAGCCCTCGCCGGTCGGATCCGGTAGGCATTGAACCCGCGTGGCTCGTCTCCGGCTGGATCTGCGTCACGCCCATAGCCGAGGTGGATCGTGACACTGGAGGGATCGTGCCCCGGAAGGATCCAGACCGCTGCCTCGACGCTTTGGTCGTCAAGGGTGAGGCGAACAACGTCTCCATTCGATAGGGAGAGACGAAGAGCGGTTTGGGGAGCGACGATGGCGGCGTTGTCCCAGACGAGCATGGTGAGGCTCTTTGGCAGTTCCTGGAGCCATGGATTCGCGCTCCAGCGCCCGTCCCCGACCGTCGGATCGGGCCGAAAAAGCGCCCACAGACCGGCGTTTTCTTCGACGCCCACAGGCTGGGTGCCACCGGTATCACGATAGGGGTTTTCGATGATCGGAGGTGGCGTTGCGGTGCTTCCCGGGACGACCCCATCCTGCAGTGCCTGCTGCCAGAACGATTCAAAATTATCGCTCCCGTGAAGGCGTCGCCACGTCTCCTGAACGATCATCTGTGCGGACGGTTCTGGCCGATCGAGCAGTCGGTTCAGGACCTGGTGAAGGGACTGGCCGAGATAGAGAGGTTCGATGAGCGGTTGCTGGACCGTGGCGGTGCCGTCGCTGGCGCGGATATCACTCCAGGTTTCGAGAAAATGGGCCTGTGGGAGGTGCCAGCGGCAGTGCCGTGCGGTTTCGTCTCGTTCGAGTCCAAGATGCGCCGTCCACCGGAGGTTGCGGATGGCGTCACCGATAGGAACATCGACCGGTGCGGTATAGACCGGATTTCCGGAGAGGACGAGGAGCGCATCAAGACGGCTGTCGGTGGCAGCGCTGCTCAGGGCCTCGAGGTCTTGGGTTCCCGGGGGTGAACGAAGCGGATTCTCGACGTAGCGGAGGGTCCTGCCGATGTTTCCAAGTGACTCGTTGATGGCGTGCGCCAGACGATGCGCTTCGATGGGAAGGTGCTCTCCCACGGTGATGAGGCTGCGGCCACGGCGTGCGCGGAGAGATTCGGCGAGGTGCCTCATCGATCCGCTTTGAGGAGAATCGATCGTTGCCTTGAGATCCCGGAGAGCGGCGATGATGGCGTCGGGCGGCATCGGAAATCGTTCGTCGGCCATCGCACCAGTAAGCGTGTAGGTGCTTTCAAACACGAGGAGCCGGTTCATCCCCACGGTCATGGCAGGGTCCATGCGGCGGCGGAAAGCGAAGTCCCGGGAGTAGCGCAGGCTGGCAGGACTCGATTCGAGGAAATCGTGGTCGAACGAAACGATGAGGTCGGCCTCGGAAAAATCGTAGAACGGTCGCACCGGAAGCGACCCGGTCTCGGTGGTGAGCGGGCTGTATGAGAAAAGTTGGACGTCGGGAAGTTGTTCCCGAATCGCCTCCAGTTGCCGCAGGAAAGTGGGGGAAGTCGAAGGCTCGAAGAACAGGCCGAGTCGGGCGCCACGCCCGAGGACCGCTTCCGCCCGGACCGTCCGCAGTTCGTTTTCAAAACCGGCCCAGGTATTGGCGACTCCATTGAGGCGCGGGACCTGCGAGCGGTCGGGATCGTAGAGGCTGAGAATCGCAGCCTGCGTGATCGCATCGGTGGCTCCGAGGCTGCACGGATGATCGGGGTTCCCCTCGATCTTGGTGGGTCGCCCCATGTGGGCTTCGACGAGAATTCCGCGACCAAATCCGTTCCAGTCCATCGCCGTGGCATAGTAGAGCGCTTCTCCTGGAATCACGTCTTCGGGCTGACGAACATACGGAAGAATCTTGTCCTGCGTGCGTCGTGTGCAGGCTGTCATGCCAGCGAAGGCGAGGGATGCCCCCAGCAGTTTCAGGAACCTGCGCCGGCCCAGGCTGCCCCCCGTCCACATGGAGGCCCCTTCGGGGAACTCGTCGGCGAGACGCTCCTGGAAATCTTCGGTTTCCGCCAATTCTTCCAGGCTTCGCCAGAACCGGGGGCCCGAGTCGGCCGCATGTTGTGCGCGTTCGAGAAGACTGTGCGGCAGTGTCGGCATCAGCGGTGACAAACAGAGCAGTTGGTGAGCGGATTGACGGGATGTTCCAAAGCGTGATGCACGACGGATTCCTCGCCTGGGCCAGTCCATTGGGGAAGCGGAGGGGGAAGCGTGGGTTGTGTTTCCCGGTGGCACTCGAGGCACCATTCCATATGGAGCGTCTCAACCTTGTGAACGAGCGCCATGTCCGCGACCTCACCGTGGCATTGGGCGCAATCGATGCCGTTGCTCACATGAATGCCATGGTGGAAGTAGGTAAATTCGGGCAGATCGTGAACGCGGTTCCAGGCAATCGGGACTCCGGATGCGAAGCTGGCCCGGACCGGCTCAAGCATCGGGCTATCGGTGAAAAGCTGGGAATGACAGGTCATGCAGGTCTCCGTCGAAGGCATCCCGGCAAAGGCGGAATTTTCGACTGAGGTGTGGCAATAGAGGCAGCTGATTCCGAGGTCTCCGGCGTGGTGCCGATGGCTGAAAAGAACGGGCTGCGTGACCGGAACACCGACTCCGGTGAGATAATCCGAACGGGCAAAGGCGTACCAGAAATAAGCGCCGAAGAGGACAATGAGCGCGCTCGCCGCCATCAGATAGCGTACCGCAACATCGGCAGCGGGTCCGAAAACCGGTGTGAGCAGAGTCCGCCCGGCGTGATCTTTGGTCGATTCCTGCGGCGGTTGTTCATCCATCGGCCAACGGTCTAAGCAGTTCCTTTACCACGGCGCGGGAAAGGGCGCCCCAACGTGTTGCCGACTAGACTATTCGGAAGTGGGAACTGTGTACGGTTTGGGCGTAAGCTCTGGTTCCTTGTGCGTCATCAACCCCGCCGCGATGGCGAAAAGACCCAGCAAGAGGTGTGGCCAGAAAACGTGGTCGGCAAAGCTCAGGAGCCACGGAGAGGCTGCGAGAATGATGCCGCCAAACACATCCATCATGAGGTGTGCCCGCATGGGAATGAACCGGAGGAGCCCGAGTTCGTAGTGTGTCAGGAGGCTGTAGACCAGCATCGCGACGCCGAGGACAAGGAACACATTTGTCGAAGGCCCGCCTCGATGAAACCCGAGAAGCCACGGAAGAGCCAGATACAGGATACCCGAGAGATAATCGATGATGCCGTGGATCTTGGTCGGAAGGATCCTCATGAAAAGGCCTTAAGCAGGCACCGCGCCGGATGAACATTTTCCGCAGCAGGAGTATCGGCGATCCGCGAACCCGCGTTCGCAAGTCGTTCAGGATGCATGGAGCGCCGGCTACGGCGCATGCAAATCGCCCGATGGGTCCGCGGGTCTGAGGGGAAGCGCGGGGTGTTCAGCGGGTAGTCTCTCCGTGTGCTCCTGGTAACGGCGAAGATGACTTGATGCCAGACATCGTCCGGTTTTATTGTAAGGTTCGAAGCGCGGGTCAGGTGACCGGTTTGCGCACTTGCGCGCTGTGAAAGACGAACAGGAACTCGCCCATGAAAATATATTCTCACTTCTCTCTGTTTCTCGCGACGCTTCTCTGTGCCTCAGCGGGCGCAGTCTCGGCGGCGGAGGTGAAATTATCTTTCGATGATCCGGAATCCTTCACTGATCTCGGCGATGGGTTCGGGTATGATCGGCATGTATTCGAGCGATTCCGGAACGCGATGCAGGAGAACTTCGAAGATCTTGCTGACCGATACCTCCCGGATGACGCCACCCTCGAAATCGAGTTTCAAAACGTGGATCTCGCCGGGGAGGTTGAACCGTGGCGGCCGAACGCCCAAAACACCCGGATCGTGCGCGAAATTTACCCGCCCAGCATGAAGTTTCATTTCCGGGTAACCGATGCTTCGGGGGAAGCCCTGACGGAGGGTCTCGCACAGCTCACGGACCTCACCTTCACGTGGAACGCCGGACGCTCCTTCAGCCGCAACGATCCGTTTTTTTATGAAAAGGAGCTTGTCGATGATTGGGGGCGAAAGGTTCTTCGCCCGGTCGGCAACGCGTCGGCGCGGGAGAGATAAACCGATCGTGGGGAGTGAGCTGACGGCTCATGGATCAACCGATTCCCGGGCGGCTGAATGAAGCCACTCTGGCAGGCATAACCATCGTCGGGCGTATTTGGCGGGCAGTTCGAGCGCCGCCTGCACCGGGCGAGCGCGCAAGGCTCCGCGACGGGATGGGATCCGGTCTTCGCCCTCGGCCACGGACTGGATGCGGAGAGTGGGGCAGGAGGCGGCGTTTTGTTGCGTGGTGAACGATGCCTTACGGTCAGTTCGACGATGTCTTGCGCGGTCCCAGGAGTTCACTCCATGCTGCCGATAGTTCGTTACCACGCTGGTATTCGACGAAACCCTCTCCTCGTGCGTCCCCGGAAATTTCTTCGGCCGCCACCTCAGTCCTTTCCCCATCGAAAAATGGGTTCTTTCATATTCCGATGATGTGCAACCGCTCCATTCGCCTCCTTCTTCATTCCGTGCTGGGCCTCGCAGGGCTGACTTCCCTCCAGGCAGGCGTAACCGTCGTGCCGGAACGGTTCGATGACCTCGCGTTTGAAAACGATCTCGTTGCCTTTCGCCTCTATGG
>CAZVQJ010000004.1:0-46137 GCA_964629165.1 uncultured Puniceicoccaceae bacterium | reverse complement strand
GCTCATCCCGCCGCCATTGAATATTTGCAAAAACTCGGCGTTACCGCGGTGGAACTGATGCCGGTGCACGCATTCATCCAGGACTCTCATCTCGTTGAACGCGGACTTCGAAACTATTGGGGATACAATTCGATCGGCTACTTTGCTCCCCATCATGACTATGCGGCGGCGGAAACTCCGGCGGCGGTCGTTGCCGAATTCAGGAGTATGGTAAAAGCTCTTCACAAGGCGGGCATCGCGGTGATCCTCGACGTGGTTTACAACCACACGGCGGAAGGCAACCACCTCGGTCCGATGCTTTCGTTCAAGGGCATCGACAATGTCTACTACTATAAAACGGTTGATGATGACCGGCAGCACTACATGGACTACACGGGGTGCGGGAACAGCCTCAATATGCGCAATCCCCATGTTCTCCAGCTGATCATGGATTCATTGCGCTACTGGGTTCTCGAGATGCACGTCGATGGTTTTCGGTTTGACCTCGCTTCGGCTCTCGCCCGGGAACTGCATGACGTGGACCGCCTTTCGGCCTTCTTCGACCTGATCCAGCAGGACCCGGTCGTCAGCCAGGTCAAGCTCATCGCGGAACCCTGGGACGTCGGAGAGGGTGGCTATCAGGTGGGCAACTTTCCGCCCGCGTGGAGCGAATGGAATGGCCGCTACCGTGACTGCGTCCGCGAGTTCTGGAATGGGCAAGGGCAACCCCTGGGAGAGTTCGCGGCCCGCTTTACGGGAAGTTCGGACCTCTACGAGAATACCACCCGAAGGCCCGTAGCGAGTATCAACTTTATCACTGCACATGATGGATTCACGCTGAGGGATCTCGTTTCCTACAATACCAAGCAAAACGAAGCAAACGGTGAGGGCAATCGTGACGGCGAGAGCCACAACCGATCATGGAACCATGGCGCGGAAGGGGAAACCGATGACGCTGCCGTGAATGAGCTGAGGCGACGGCAACAACGCAACTTTCTCACGACACTGCTTCTTTCACAGGGAGTCCCCATGATTCTCAGTGGAGACGAGTTCGGCCGGAGCCAGGGCGGCAACAACAACGCCTATTGTCAGGACAATGAAATCTCCTGGCTGAACTGGGAGAGCATTGACGAGGATCTGCTAGACTTCTCCCGGCGCCTGATCGCGTTGCGCAAGAAGCACCCGGTCTTTCGCCGGCGCCGATGGTTCCACGAAGGGAAGACAGGAGGGCAGGACGTGGAGGAGATTGTCTGGTACACCGCAAATGGAGTTCGCATGGCAATGGAGGATTGGGGCGAAGGGGTTGAGAGCGTGCTTGCCATTTTTCTTAATGGAGAGACCAAACTGCACACCGATCCCTTCTCTGATTCGGTGGAGGACGACAGCTTTTACCTCGTCTTCAATGCCCACCACGAGGACATGAAATTCTCTCTTCCGGAGATCGAGCGCGTGGAGGGTTGGAGAAAAGAATTTGATACCTGCCGTGGCTGGGCAGATGGAGATGAGACGTTTGCAGCGGGCGATGAAATCGATGTGGTCGCGCGGTCATTCCTTCTCTTCCGGTATGAACGATAATCCTGTCGCGACCTACCGGGTGCAGCTGACACCGGCATTCGGACTCGGCGCGGCGGCGGATATCCTTCCATTCCTCGCCCGCCTCGGGATCAGCCATCTCTATACGTCGCCGAACCTGCAATCGGTGACGGGGAGCACCAGTGGTTACGACGTGGTCGATCCCGGAAAGGTGGATGAGGAACTCGGCGGGGCGGCCGCGCATGAGCGTCTCACTGCCAGCCTCCGCGACCACGGCATGAAGCGGATGGTGGACATTGTTCCCAATCACATGGCAATCGCCGGTAATGACAATCCATGGTGGTGGGACGTGCTCGAAAATGGCCCGGCCAGCCGCTATGCCGCCTACTTTGATGTCGATTGGGACGCCAGCGGCGACTGGCGGATCAATCGGATTCTCCTGCCGGTCCTTGGTGACCATTTCGGGCGCGTTCTCGAGGCGGGGGAACTCACCCTTCGATACGACGGTGAACGTTTTGTGATCGCCTATCACGAGAGCATCTTTCCGGTGGAACCGACCAGCCTTGGCGACGTGCTCGAGGGCGTTGCGCAACAGACGGGCGATGCCGGGATTGCGTTTCTTGCCGGCAGTTTTGGGCAGCTTCCCCGTCCTCGTGCGGCCTATGGAAGCGAAGTGGACCGGAGACACCGCGACAAACTGGTCCTCGCTTCGTGGCTCCGAAAACTTTGCACCGAGGATCGGAGGATCGCGAAGGCACTGGAGTCAGAGCTGGATCGCCTCAATCGCACGCCGAAGGCACTCGGTGAACTGATCGAGAAGCAGAACTACCGTCTCGCGTTCTGGCGCGCAGCGGATCACGACCTCGGGTACCGCCGGTTTTTCAATATCAATGACCTGGTCGGATTGCGGGTTGAGCGGGCGGACGTCTTTCGTGCGGTCCATGCACTGCCTCTCGGGTGGGTGCACGATGGCGCGGCACATGCCCTGCGGGTGGATCATCCTGACGGGCTGCGGGACCCCACCCAGTATTTTGAGCGGCTTCGCGTGGCGGCACCCGATGCCTGGATTGTGGTAGAGAAGATCCTCGAGAGGAATGAAGAACTGCCACCTGCCTGGCCGGTGGACGGCACCACCGGATACGATTTCCTCAACCGGGTGAACGGTCTCTTCGCGGATCCGGAAGGCGAGGCGAAGTTGACAAAATTCTACCGGGAATTCTGCGGTGAAGAACCGGCGTTTGAGGAGGTCGCCCGCGATAGCAAGCGTCAGGTCCTGCAGGAGTTGTTGGGGAGCGAGATCAATCGTCTCACGATTCTGCTGAGTGAGATATGCGAGCACCACTGGCGCCACCGTGATTATGACCGGGAGACCCTCCGCCGGGCGATCATCGAGCTGGCGACCGCCTTTCCGGTTTACCGGACGTATGTGCGTGCGGAGGATGCAGGTATTTCGGTGGAGGATCGCGGATACATCAACAGTGCGGTGGAATCGATCGAAAGGCAGGACCCATTCGATCCGGAACTTTGCCGATTCCTCGGTGAAATCCTGCGTCTGGAGCAGCCGGGAAAACGCGAGGAGGCCTTTGCTGTCCGCTTCCAGCAGCTGACCGGGCCGGCGATGGCAAAGGGAATCGAAGACACCGCGTTCTATCGCTATCACCGGCTGGTCGCGTTGAATGAAGTGGGTGGTGATCCCAGCTCCTTCGGCATTACCGTTTCCGAATTTCACGCAACCTGCGAGGAGGCTGCCCGCCTTCGTCCGTGCTCGATGCTGACGACTTCAACGCACGATACAAAGCGGAGCGAAGATGTACGCGCGCAATTGATGGTCCTGAGTGAAATCCCGGATCGCTGGGCGGAAGCCTGCCGGGTCTGGCGCACCTCCGGGCATCGCTACCGTCCCGCTCTGATCGATCCAAATACGGAATACCTTGTTTATCAGACACTCGTCGGAGCCTGGCCGATCGACCGGAAGCGGGTAGCGGAGTATGCCCTGAAGGCGGTGAGGGAAGCGAAGACAAGGACGACCTGGACCGCGCCCGACAAGGAGTATGAAGCGGCCCTGGAAGAGTGGATCACAGCAATCTTTTCTGATTCTGAAATGATCAGTGCGGTGAATACGTTTGTGGGGGAGATTCTACTGCCGGGTCGCCTCAACAGCTTGACGCAGACATTGATCAAGATGACCGCTCCGGGCGTCCCCGATATCTATCAGGGGTGCGAACTCTGGGATCTGAGTCTGGTGGATCCGGACAACCGTCGGCCGGTGGATTTTGATCATCGCAGGAGGCTGATGGATGCACTGGAAGAGTCGGATCCGCATGAGATCATGAACCGAATGGAAGAGGGGCTCCCGAAGTTGTGGGTAATCCGGCAGTCGCTGACACTCCGGCGCAGGATGCCCGAAGCCTTTGGCCCCGGCGCCTCCTACGCAGCGCTGCCGGTGCGCGGTGCGCGGGCTGCACACGCTATCGCATTTCGGCGAAGCGACAACGTCATTGCGGTCGCGCCCCGCCTCACCGTCTCGCTAGCTGGGGAGTGGGCGGACACGTTTCTGGAGCTGCCGCCGGGGCGGTGGATTAATTGCATGGAATCGAGCGCGCCCTGGGAGGGGCAGGTGCGGCTCGGGGAACTGTTCGCCAGCTTTCCCGTCGCGTTACTTTCAAAAGAAGAATAGCTCGGACATGGCACGGTTGCAGATATGGGCTCCGCAAGCAGAGCAAGTTGAGATCGCGGGAGGATCAGGATGGAGCCTGATGGCCCGCGGCCAAAACGGGGAATGGACCGCAGAGCCAGCCTGGCTGGTCGATGGCGCGGACTATCGCCTTCGGGTGAACGGGGGGCAGCCGGTGCCCGATCCCCGGTCCCGGTGGCAGCCGCACGGTGTGCACGGTTCGTCGAGGTGGGTGGATCACGAGAGATTTCAGTGGCGGGACGAGGGATGGCGGGCACCGCCGCTTTCCGAAGGGCTGATCTACGAGCTGCACGTCGGTACATTCAGCGAGGAAGGCACCTTTTCCGCGATCATCCCGAAGCTGGAGTACCTCCGCGATCTCGGCGTCACGTTCGTCGAGCTGATGCCCATTGCCCAGTTCGCGGGCTCGCGGGGATGGGGGTACGATGGGGTCAACCTCTATGCCCCGCATCATGCCTACGGGAAACCCTCTGACCTCAAACGATTGATCGAGGCCTGCCACCGGAGTGGTCTTGGGGTCATTCTCGATGTGGTCTATAACCACCTCGGCCCGGAGGGAAACTATCTCAGCCTCTTCGGACCATATTTCACGGATCGATACAAGACGCCGTGGGGTGCTGCGGTGAACCTGGACGGTCCGGGGAGCGATGACGTACGCAGGTTCATGATCGACAACGCATTGATGTGGTTGCGCGACTATCACTTCGACGGCCTCCGCATCGATGCCGTCCATGCGTTCCTCGATCAGTCTGCGAGACATTTTCTCGAACAGCTGTCAGATGAGGTGGGCGAACTTTCCGGCACCCTCGACCGACCTCTCGTTCTCATTGCGGAGAGCGATCTCAACGATCCTCGGGTAGTGCGGCAAAAGGCGGAGGGTGGTTGGGGCCTCGACGCCCAGTGGAATGAAGATTTTCATCACGCCCTGCACGCCGTCATAACGGGGGAGCGGTTTGCCTACTACGCGGATTTTGAGCGTCTCTCACACCTGGCCACGGTGCTGGAACATGGGTTTTCGCTCGATGGGCGCTTCTCCTCCTTCCGGGGGCGTGCGCACGGCAGGCCGGCAACGGGTATCTCCGGGCATCGTTTCGTCGCCTGCCTCCAGAATCACGACCAGATCGGCAACCGCGCGGTGGGCGACCGCATCAGTCATCTCATCGGGTGGGAGCGAGCATGCCTGGGAGCGGCGCTGCTCTTGTTGGGACCCTTCACCCCGATGCTGTTCCAGGGGGAAGAGTGGGCGGCTTCGACGCCCTTTCAGTATTTCACGGATTTTGAGGACAGGGAATTGGCGGAGGCGGTCCGAAAGGGGCGGCGGGAGGAATTTGCTGGGTTCGGCTGGGAAGCGTCTCAAGTTCCCGATCCGCAGGCGGCCTCAACCTGCGAGGCTTCCCGGTTGGTCTGGTCGGAAAAGGAGGGCGGACTGCACAAGGCGGTTCTGGAAACCTATCGATCGCTCATCGTGCTGCGGCGCCAGTTTGCCGAATTCAGAAGTGGCCGTGTCGATGCGGGATCGGTCGTGTTCCACGAAGAAATGGGCTGGATCTACTTTCGCCGGGGACGATTCCTTTGCGTATTCAACTTTGCCGAGCGTCGGCAGCAGATTTCGATACCTGCGACCGGCGAGCTGTCGTTCAGATTCGTCTTTCCGCAGGAGGGGAGCCTTGAGGAGAACGGCGTGGAACTCCCGGCCAATGGCGTAGCTGTTCTGGAGGCAGCTCCTGTTGCACATCGCACGGGTGTTCCCCGGTAAATGTGCATCCTGCGGTGATTGGATGTTGCCCCGAGATTTGCAGATGATGGGAACCGTCAGAAGAAGAACAGTTTGTGGGCGAAATCCGCAGCGTTGGTATGGCTGTTGCGTAAGAGGTCGGCCATGGACGAATCGAAGCCGGACGGGGGTACCGAGAAGCGGGTTCTGATCACCGGTGGAGCCGGTTTTATCGGATCTCACCTTGCCGATGAACTGCTGGCGCGAGGCTATGCGGTGCGCGTCCTCGATTGCCTGCACCCCCAGGTTCATGAGGATGGCGTGCGGCCATCCTACCTGCATCCCGAGGTGGAACTGATTACCGGAGATGTGCGCGATCCGGCTGCTGTCGAAAAGGCGCTTGAGAACATCGACTACGTCTATCACTTCGCCGCCCGCGTGGGTGTGGGTCAGAGCATGTATGAGATATGTGATTACAGCAATACCAACGTGATGGGCACGGCCGTTCTCCTTGAGGCGCTCGGGAAACGACCGGTGGAAAAGCTGATTGTGGCCTCGAGTATGAGCGTATACGGCGAGGGTCTCTACAACGATGGCAGCGGACGGCCGGTGGCCCCGGACGCCCGAAACGAGGTATCCATGCGTTCCGGAATCTGGGATTTCGTCGATGACGACGGAGAAACGCTGACGCCCGTGGCCACGCATGAAGGAAAAAGCTGTGCGCCTTCATCCATTTATGCCTTAGGGAAATACGATCAGGAGCGTATGTGCCTGATTGCCGGTCATGCCTACCAGTATCCGGTCGTGGCGATGCGATTCTTCAATGTGTTTGGCCCCCGACAAGCGTTGTCGAATCCCTACACGGGCGTCCTCGCGATATTTGCATCGAGACTTCTCAACAAGACACCGCCGCAGATTTTCGAGGATGGGCTGCAGCGACGAGATTTTGTCCACGTAACCGATGTGGCGCGCGCCTGCCGCTTGGCTCTCGAGCGCCCGGAGGCGGACGGGCATGTGATCAATGTGGGCTCCGGTCGTATGCGGACAATCCTGGAAGTGGCGGAATCTCTGGGACGCGTGCTTGGCCGCAGTGATTCCGGGTACGAACTTACGGGGAGATTCCGGGTGGGGGACGTGCGTCATTGCTTCGCGGATATTTCGCTCGCTCGGAACCTCCTGGGATACGAACCACGGGTGGCCTTCGAGGCGGGGCTGGAGGAGCTGGCGGGATGGCTCGAAGGGCAGATCGCCATCGATCGATTTGACGGGATGCAGAGTGAACTGGTCAGCCGCGGGCTTGCACGATGAACGATTCCAATGGAACCGGCTATCCGGCGCCGCTCGCAAGAGCGATGCCCGGATTCTGCGAATGGCTCTGTCTCAATGAGTACGAGCGCGCAGAGATCCTCTTGAGCGATCTTTCTCGCTTGAAGGTCAACCATTTGCGAACCGGCTTCTCATGGGCCGATTACCTGACCCCACAGGGGCCGAAATGGTATGATTGGCTCATTCCGAAATTGGCGGGCAAAGTGGACGTGTTGCCCTGTTTCACCTACACGCCGCCGTCGTTGGCGCGGGAACCTCGCACTTCCGCGCCTCCGAGGCGTCCGAAGGATTACGCTGATTTCCTCGATCATGTCCTCGACCGATATGGGAAGCACTTCGAGTACGTTGAGTTGTGGAACGAACCGAACAATCTCAATGACTGGGATTTCCGCATGGATCCGGGATGGGAAATCTTTCGGGAGATGATCGGGCAGGCGGCGTTCTGGTGCAAGAAACGCGGCTTCAAGACGGTCCTTGGAGGCATGGCACCGACCGATCCTGCGTGGCTTCGCCTCATGCGGGACAGCGGAACCCTTCGCGACATCGATGTCGTCGGAATGCATGGGTTTCCCGGGACATGGGAGAGCGACCGGGGGGATTGGGAGCAGCCGCTGGCGAGCATTCTTGAGGTTCTCGGCGGGTGGGATCCGGTCCTGCCGGTATGGATGACGGAGGGAGGCTATTCCACGTGGCGCCATGATGAGCAGAACCAGATCCAGCAGGTCCTCCAGATTCTGGATCTCCCGATCGAACGCTGTTACCTCTACCAGTTGCACGATCTCCACCCTGACCGCCCCCACCAGGCGGGGCTCCGGGAGGATGTGAAGCACTACCATTTCGGGCTCAAGCGGGCGGATGACACACCCAAGCTGATGTTCCGACTCTGGGAGCAGCATGGCCTCGAGGGGGTCCGTGAGATCTTTCGCGAGTTGCAGAAGCCGACGGTCCGAAGCAAGCGCAGGGCGCTCGAGAAACGACCGGTTGTGATTATTGGTGGCGCGGGCTTTGTCGGTAGCAATGTTGCCGATCGGCTCTGCCGGGAGGGCCAACGCGTCCGGATCTTCGACAACCTCTCTCGGCCCGGGGTGGAGTGGAATTTGCTCCAGCTCTACCGCACGCACGGAGATCTCATCGAGGCGGATGTACGGGATATCCGCGATCCAGTGGCGGTGAGGCAGTGTATTGGCGACGCCCGGTGTGTGTATCATTTCGGTGCCCAGGTCGCCGTCACGACGAGTTTATTCGCGCCCCGCGAGGATTTTTCGGTCAACCTAGAGGGTACGATCAACGTGCTGGAAACTCTCCGCATGCACAACCCGGTGCCCCTGCTTTTCACCTCCACAAACAAGGTCTACGGAGACCTCGGTGGGCTGGAACTGGAACGGGTGGGGGAACGCTATACACCGACGCAGGCGCGCCGGATGGCGGTGGCGGAATCCGAGCCGCTGAATCTTCACAGTCCATACGGCTGCTCAAAGGGGGCCGCCGATCAGTACGTTCTCGATTACGCGCGGTCGTTTAATCTGCCGATGACGGTCTTTCGGATGAGTTGCATCTATGGGCCACGGCAGTGGGGAACGGAGGACCAGGGCTGGGTCGCCCACTTCGTGCGGCACGCGATGGAGAAACGGGCGATCACGATCTACGGAGATGGTGCGCAGGTCAGGGACCTTCTCTTTGTCGAAGATCTCGTGGACGCCATGATCCGGGCCGTCCGGCACATCGAGGCAACGGCAGGCGAGGCTTTCAACGTCGGGGGAGGGCTTGCCAACAGCGTTAGCCTGCTCGAACTGGTTGCGACCATGCGCTCGCACCTCGGGCTGGATGTTCGGGTGAATTTTGCGCCCTGGAGGATGGGCGATCAGCGCTACTACGTTTCTGATAACGCAAAGATTCGCCGGCACCTTGACTGGATGCCACGGACACATGTTCCGATCGGACTCCGCAGGCTGCACGAGTGGATGGCAGCGGAGTTCTTCACCGAGCACCGGGACGAGGCCGATCAGCTCATCCCGCTGGTCGCCAACAATAGCCACCGAAGAGTCAACGACCGATGACGCAGGTGCATCCATATTCCCGCCTCGCTGATCCGTATCCTTCTCGGGAGGAGGCTGCCGTCCTGACTGCTCCGAGACGGTGGGCGATCCAGCCGGCGGAGGTGCCGTCGCCTGCCCCCGGAGAGGTGACGGTGCGGATTGAAGGCTGTGGTGTATGCGCTTCCAGTTTGCCCGCATGGCAGGGCCGTGACTGGTTCTCGTATCCGATGAGTCCGGGGAAGCTTGGCCACGAAGGGTGGGGACGGATCATCGCAGTGGGCGAAGCGGTGAGTCCTGATCGCATCGGTGAGCGCGTGGCGATGCTCGCCGATGGCGCTTTCGCGACCCATCTGTGCGTTCCTGCGGCGGAGGTTTGCACGGTCCCGGAAGGGCTGGAAGGTTGGCCCGTTCCGGCGGAACCGATCGCTTGTGCGTTTGCCATTCTGAAACGAGCCGACGTAGAAGGGGGCACGCGTGTGGCGGTCGTTGGTAGCGGGTTTCTGGGGACGCTGCTCATCCAGCTGCTTTCCGCGCAAGGCTGCGAGGTGACCACTATTTCACGCCGCGATTTTGCGCTTGAGACGGCCCGGGCAATGGGCGCCCGCAGGGCCATCCGGTTCGGCGCGCCGTGGGAGGTTGAGGAACAACTGGGCGAACGTTTTGCGAACGGTTTTCCGCGGGTGATCGAGGCCGTTGGCAACCAGGAGGCACTCAGTCTCGCCTCCTCCCTCGTCGCCGCGGGCGGAAAACTGGTCATTGCGGGATACCACCAGGACGGCTTGCGATCGGTCAACCTGCAGGAGTGGAACTGGAAAGGCATCGACGTGATCAACGCGCATGAGCGGTGCCAGGATGTGCTCCTTGCGGCCATGCGAAGGGGCCTCGACGTCCTTGCCCGGGGCGGAGTCGACCTGCGAGCGCTCCTGACGCACCGCTATCGACCAGACCAGATCGATCGCGCATTTTCCGACCTCGAGGAACGGCCAGCGGGCTTCCTCAAGGGATGGATTGATTTCAGTTACTCATCTATCACCTGAAAGGCACCCATGAGCTCACCCAACCACGAAACCACCGATCATGAAACGATCCGGAAATGGGCCGAAACGCGTGGAGGAAAACCTGCCCGCGTCAAGGCGACATCCAGCGACGATCCCGATCATTCCGGGCTCCTGCGGATCGATTTCCCGGGAGATGCCGGAGCGGAATCGCTCGAGAAGATCGATTGGGAGACCTTCTTCCGCACCTTCGATGCGCAGAATCTTTCGCTCGTTTACGAGGACACGACGGCGGACGGAAAAGAGAGCCGCTTCAACCGGTTTGTTTCGCGAGGCCAGCATGCTTCCTGACGGATATGAAGTGGATCCTGTTTTACCATTCGCTCTTGTCCGATTGGAACCACGGCAACGCGCATTTTCTCCGAGGAGTCGTCAATGAGCTTCGCCGCCGCGGGCATTCCGTCACCGTGATGGTGCCGCAGGACGGCTGGAGCCAGCGCAATCTCGTCGATGAGTACGGCACTCGCCCGCTGAAGGAGGTGGAGACGAGTTTAGGCCTCGAGAATGTCGCGTTGGAGTATGGCGCGGACATCGATCTGAGCGCGGTCCTCGAAGATGCGGACGTGGTCATTGCCCATGAATGGAGTTCGCCGGAGTTGATTGCCCGCCTTGGCCGGTATCGTCAGGTGAATCCGTCCCTGCGGTTGCTTTTTCACGACACCCACCATCGGGCGGTGAGCGAGCCGGAAGCGATGCGCGCGTATGATCTTTCCCATTACGATGGGGTCCTCGTTTTCGGGCGGGCGCTACAGGAAATTTACCTTGCCCGGAGCTGGGCCCAGCATGTCTGGATCTGGCACGAGGCTGCGGATGTGGCGTGGTTCAACCCGCGCGCCGAATCGGCGGAACTGCGCGAGGACCTTGTCTGGATAGGAAACTGGGGCGACAACGAACGCTCGGATGAGCTGCGCCAGTTTCTCTTTGAGCCGGTTCGTCAGCTGCGGCTGAGCGGCCGTGTCCACGGTGTCCGATATCCCCCGCAGGCACTTCAGGAACTCAAGCGGGCTGGCCTCAAGTACGGTGGGTGGCTGCCCAACCACAAGGCGCCGGAAGTCTATGCGCGCCATGCGTTGACGGTGCACGTTCCGCGGAGGTTCTATCGTGAGGCGCTTCCGGGAATTCCCACGATCCGCATTTTTGAAGCCCTTGCGTGCGGCATCCCACTTATTTGTTCACCGTGGGAGGATACGGAACAGCTTTTCACGCCCGGGGAGGATTTTCTCATGGTGGAAACAGGCAACGAAATGAGGGACGCGCTGCACGCCGTTCTGACGGACCCGGATCTCGGGGCACGGCTTCGGCGCAATGGACTCCGGACGATCCAGCGTCGGCACTCCTGCTTCCACCGTGTTCTGGAACTGGAAAAAATTATCGCCGGGCTTCGGCCGGATCGAACCGAAACAGCGGTCGACGACTCTCCGCTGCAACCGGCCGTACAGTGAAAACGGAGCTACCCATGAATATTGCATTTTTTGGCTCGAGTCTCGTCTCGGCGTATTGGAACGGCGCGGCGACTTACTTCCGCGGCGTCATCAAGGAACTTCATCGGCGCGGGCATCACGTCACTTTTTATGAACCGGATGCGTTCGACCGGCAAAAGCACCGCGATCTCGAGGAGCCCGCCTTCGCCCGCAGCGTCGTTTACCAGGCCGATGCCGGGGCCCTTGCGAAGGTGCTTGAGGAAGCGGCCGCCGCTGACGTCGTCATCAAGGCCAGCGGAGTGGGTGTCTTCGATGAGGAACTGGAGGTTTCGGTTGCTCGCCTGCGGGGACCGCGTGCCCGGTTCTTCTGGGACGTGGATGCCCCGGCGACGCTGTTGAGAATGGAGCAGAACGCAGCGGATCGGTTTCGCCGGTGTGTGCCTGAATACGATGGTATCCTCACCTACGGTGGCGGCGATGCCGTCGTCGAACGCTATCGAGCGCTGGGAGCGCGAAGCTGTGTTCCGATCTACAATGCGCTCGACCCCGAAACCCACTTTCCGGTGGAGGTGCGGCAAGAATTTGCGGTTTCGCTCGCGTTTGCGGGGAACCGCCTGCCCGATCGCGAGGAGCGCGTGCGCGAATTTTTCTTCAAAGCGGCCGAGGCTGCCCCCGAGGAGACATTTCTGCTCGCGGGCAGCGGGTGGGAGGAAAATGCTCCGGAACTTCCCAACGTGCGGCGCTGGGGCCATCTCTACACCCGCGACCACAACGCCTTCAATCGCTCTGCCAAAGCGGTCCTCAATGTCTGTCGCGAAAGTATGGCGGTGATGGGCTTTTCACCACCGACGCGGGTTTTTGAGGTCGCGGGCTCCGGTGCGTGCCTGATCACGGATGCATGGCGGGGGGTGGATCAGTTCCTTGCCCCCGGCGAGGAGTGCCTTGTCGCGCGGGATGGACAGGAGGTGGCGGCTCTTCTCCGGCAGCTCACCCCGGAGATGTCCGCGGAGATTGGCGCCCGGGCTCGCCAGCGTTTGCTGAATGAACACACCTACGCACATCGGGCCGATGCCCTCGAGCGGATTCTCGCCGAGGCCACTCAGATGCCGGGCGCCGTGATGATATCCACCGCCACCGTCTGACCCATGCGGATTCCGGAAACCCTGCAATCCGTTCATTCTGGTGCGGTCACCGATCTCGAACGCCAACTTTCGGCGCTCGATCCATGGTTTCACAACCTTCACTTGGGCGATGGTGTCGAGACAGCCCCGCACCATCCTCTGGGGGATTTTCCGGCTTTCAAGTGGAGGGCGATTTCGCCTCACCTTGCGGAGGATCTGAGGGGGTGGCGGGTCCTTGATATCGGTTGTAACGCCGGTTTCTATTCGTTCGAACTCGCCAAACGCGGCGCCAGCGTCGATGGCGTGGACGTTGACCCCCATTACCTCCGGCAGGCGACATGGGCGGCCGGGAAGCTCGGTCTGAGCGATCGCGTCCGTTTCCGGCAGGCGCAGGTCTACGAGCTCGCCCGCGAGCCGGAAGTATATGACCTCGTCTGGTTCATGGGGGTCTTTTATCACCTGCGCTATCCGCTGCTCGGTCTTGATATTCTCGCTCGAAAAACCGGTCGCCAGCTGATCTTCCAATCACTGAGCATCGAGGGAGACCCCGCGGTGGAACTGCCGGGGAACCTCCCTTACGAGGAGAGAGATCGCCTTGGGCAGCCCGGTTGGCCCCGGATGGCCTTTATCGAAGATCGTTTCGCGGGAGACTCGACCAACTGGTGGGTGCCCGATACGGCCGCTATTCTCGCCCTCCTGCGGGTGGCGGGTCTCCGTCCAGAGCGGAAAATCGCGGACGAAACCTGGCTGTGTGAACGAGTCGATCCGTCTCAGGCCCCACCGGGCGATTTTGCGGCCCTGTTTCCGGCGTGATTCGTCCTTCCGGATGAGCCCGTCGCGCGGGATTCGGGCGAGTGCGCAGGCGGTAAACGCATCACAAGGGTTGCGGCAGTCGGTGAATCGACCATCCGTTTGGTGCTTGAATGCCGGGTGGCCTTTGATCCTAAACAGATCCGGAATGGCGCACGGCAAGTCGGCTGCTCTCTCATTTTACTCAATACGGAATGACACGATATCTTCTTAAAGAACCTCCCATCTTCATCGTGGGACCTGACCGGTCAGGCACCACATTGGTGCGAAGTCTTCTGTCCGCCCACTCGCGTGTGGCGATTACGCCGGAAACCCACTTTTTGATCGAGGCGGTCGGCGCGGGGGGGATCGGCGCAGAGGCTCCGGCCGACTTTGAGGAGTTTTGGAAGAAACACGTCGAGACCACCCGATTCATCGACCTCGGGGTGGACCCGGACCGGTGCCGCGCGCTGATTGATGAGACGGGAGATTACTCTTACCGCACGGTCTTCAGTGCCATGCTCGACGCCTATGCCGAAAAGGTGGGCAAGGTTCGGGTGGGCGAAAAGACTCCCGGTCACGTTCACCACATTCCGGAACTGCTCGGTTGGTTCCCGCAAGCGCGGATAATCGTTCTTCGGCGGGATCCACGGGCCGTGATTGCGTCTTTGCTCCAGACGCCGTGGGTGCGGCGCAATATCCGGTCGAGTTCGCTGCGCACCGGCATTTTGACAGGAAGTCGTCGCTACCAGGTTGCCCGCTTTGCCGATGATTGGGCAAAGATGTATGAAGGACCGGTGAAAGCCTATCGGAAAGATCCCCGCGTCCACATCGTCTCCTACGAGGATCTTGTGAGGGACGTGGAATCGGAGCTGCAGAAGATCTGTGCCTTCATCGGGGAGACCTACGAACCCGCCATGGTGACCCAACGAAAGGGGGTTCCGCCGCCGGCTGGAACGGAGCGTATTCCCTCCGCGGAATGGCGTCAGTGGCGTGTTGAACACAACGAGAAGTCACTGCGCCCGGTTTCGGATGAGAGCCTCGAAAAATGGAAGGATCAGCTGAACTCCGCAGAAGTCGCGTTGATCGAAGGCCGCTGTTTCGCACAGATGGTCCTGAGTGGCTATGAACTGGTGTCCCCGGAGGGCCGTCGCGTGTTCCGCCACATGCAGGTCAATGCAATCATCCGGATGGAGCTTGCCGAGGCCCGTGCGCGCCTCTTTGCCGGACGTTCCCTGCAGCGATTGCGACGGGCTCTTGGCTGATCCCTTTCTTTCACCCGCCGCCCGCTCGATTGCGTGCGTGGCGGCCGCTGCCCCGCGCTCACGCGGATCATCCGAGGGTTGCGGTATTCGGGAAAGGGGTGGTATCGGAATTGAATGGTAAACGAACTCCTTCGATTCATCCCCACTTGGCGGTGCATGCCGCGGCGCTTTGAGCCGCTGGCGGTTGCGCGCTGGCATTCCTTTGCGGTGATCTTTGCCGGGTTCATCCTGAGCTTGGCGGGTGCTGAGGGGGCAAGCGTCAGCGACCTGAGTGCGGATTGGCGGTTCCACCGGGGAGATGTGGCGGGAGCGGAGGCACCGGGATTCGACGACGCCGCATGGGAAACGGTCGAGGCGCCGCACCCCGTGCGGATCGAAGCGCTTGTGACGGACATGGGCGAGAACCAGCAGTGGGAGGGCGTGGCGTGGTATCGCAAGACTCTCACTCTTCCGCCCGAGGCGGCTGGCAAGGTCGTGCAACTGCGGTTCGAAGGTGCGATGAATCGGGCGGAGCTGTTCGTGAACGGAGAGAAACGGGCGGAAAGCATCGACGGATATACGCCGTTTGTCGCCGACCTCTCGGATCTTGCGGGGGCGGACGGGCCGATCACCTTGGCGCTTCGACTGGACAACCGGCATAGTGAAATCACGGGGCCGAAACCGCTGCCGATTCTGGATTTTCACCTCTATCACGGACTCTACCGGACAGCGGCGCTGATCATTCGTCCGCCGCTTCACATCACCGATGAAATCTTTGCCGACCGCGTAGCTTCGGGAGGGGTCTTTGTGACCTTTCCCGAGGTGTCGGAGACCGCGGCTGTGGTTGAAACGCAGGTGCATGTGCGGAATGCCGCCCCCCAGCGAAGGGAGTTTCGGCTGGTGACCACGCTGCGCGACCTCGATGGCCATTCGATTGCCCGCAGGGAGTCGGCGTTGCAGCGCCTTGAGCCGGGGCAGGAGGGAGCATTTGTGCTACGCCTGGATGTGGATGAACCCCGCCTGTGGAGCCCGGAGTCACCTCATCTTCACTACCTCGACAACGCCCTTGTGGAGGGCGATCGCATCATTGACGAACGCCGGGATCGGATCGGGATCCGGCGCTTCGAGGTGAGGCCGGGTGCTTTCGTGCTGAATGGTCGGGAGCTGGATTTGCGCGGCGTGAATCATCACCAGGAGTATCCATATGTGGGCAATGCCGTTCCGGCCCGCGCCCAGTACCGGTCTGTCCTCAAAATGAAAAGGGCCGGTTTCAACGTCGTTCGGCTGGGGCACTATCCGCACAGCCCGGAATTCATGGAGGCCTGTGATGAGCTCGGTCTGATCGTCATCAATCCGATCCTCGGATGGCAGTACAACCCGCGCACCGAAGCCTTTAAGGAAAACCGCCTGCAAGCGGCGCGTACCCTCGTCCGACGTGACCGAAATCATGCGAGCTCCCTGCTCTGGGAACTTTCCCTCAACGAGACGGCGATGTCGCCGGAGTTTGTTGCCCGCCTGCATCGGGTCGGTCACGAGGAGTATCCGGGTGACCAGATGGTCACGGTTGGTTGGGTCGATGGCTACGATGTGAAGGTGACAGCCCGACAGACGGGGAGTACCGCGGAATTTGCGGAGGCTGACTTTCCCGCCTTTGTCAGCGAATACGGCGACTGGGAATACTATGCTGGCAATGCGGGGCTCAATCAGGACAAGTGGGAAAATCTGAAAGACACGGAACGAAATTCCCGGCAACTGCGGGGCGATGGCGAAGTAAGGTTGCTCCAGCAGGCGACCAACCTTCAGGAGGCCCATAACGAAAACCGCTCAACGCGGGCCTTTGGCGACGCCTACTGGGTGATGTATGACTACAACCGCGGGTATGCGCCGGATCATGAGGCTTCCGGAATCATGGACATCTTTCGCCTGCCCAAATTCAGCTATTTTTTCTTTCAGTCACAGCGAGGCCCGGATGAGAAGCATGCCGATGGATCCGGCGGGCCCGTCGTTCATGTCGCCTCCTGGTGGACGGAGGATTCTCCCCTGAACGTGCGGGTCTTCAGCAATTGCGATGAGGTTGAACTGTTTCTCAATGGCCGAAGCCTCGGGCGGCAATCCCCGGACACGAACCGCATCTCGCAGCACTTGGCGCATCCACCTTTCACTTTCGCCGTGAATGCCTTCGAGGCGGGCGAGCTTCGGGCCGTCGCCTACCGTCAGGGAGAAGTCGCGGCAACCCATGCCGTGCAGACGCCGGGAGCGCCGGAGCGGCTCGAACTGGCTTTGGACCTGTCGGGCAAACCGCTCGCAGCGGGCGGAGATCTTGTCTTCGCCTACGCGAGGGTGGTCGATGCGGCTGGCGTCGTCGTTCCCGATTTCACACCGTCGGTTCGGTTTGAGGCGGAGGGGCCAGTCGAACTCATCGGGGACAATCCGATCCGGGCCGAGGCGGGCATCGCCACGATCCTCCTGAAGACTCAACACGAGGGGGGCACCACCCGACTCCGGGCACGGGCGGGAGATCTCCGGGGCGACCTTGAGGTGCGATTCGAATAAGGGGTTCCGGGCTGGAAGCTCAGCCGAGAAGCTCCCGGTCGAGACTGCGATACTGGATGGCTTCGAGCAGGTGGGGCGTCTCTATTCGGGGCGCTCCCCCAAGGTCCGAAATGGTCCGGGCGACCTTCAGGATTCTGTCGTAGGCGCGAGCACTGAGGTTTAGCTGTTCCATGGCCTGTTGCAGGATGTCGCCCTGGGCATCATCGATCGCACAGTGCTCCCGGATATGCCGTGGCGTCATTGCCGAATTGACGGAGATGGCGGAACCCCGGAAACGGTCGGCCTGGCGATCCCGTGCCTGCTGCACACGAGCACGAATCGTCCGCGAGTCCTCTCCCGCTTGCGCCCGGCGGAGTTCTTCCACGGTGAGGGCAGGGGCTTCCACGTGCAGGTCGATCCGGTCCAGAAGGGGACCGCTGAGGCGGGAGCGGTACCGCTGGATCTGCACCGGGGAGGCCGTGGACTCGTCCGGATTGGCACCATCCGGCGTGGGATTCATCGCTGCCACGAGCATGAAACGTGCGGGCAATGTGACGCGACCGGCACTGCGCGAAATGGTGACCTCCCCGTCTTCAAGAGGCTGTCGGAGAACCTCCAGCGCACTGCGTTTGAATTCCGGAAGCTCATCGAGGAAAAGCACGCCATGGTGGGCGAGACTGATTTCGCCAGGGCCCGGAATGCTCCCGCCTCCGATCAAACCAACATCCGAGATCGTGTGGTGCGGCGACCGAAATGGACGCCTGCGGCGCAACCCCGACTTTTCGATGGTGAGGCCAGTGGCCGAATAGACCCGAAGGACTTCGAGGTATTCCTCGAAAAGCAGTTCCGGCATGATCGTGGGAACGCGCTTGGCGATCATTGACTTTCCGGATCCTGGGGGACCGATCATCAGCAAGTTATGGGCACCGGCAACGGCCACCTCGACCGCGCGGCGCAAGGCATGCTGTCCTTTGACTTCAGAAAAATCGACGTCGAAGGCGGGGTCGGATGACCATTCCCGGCTCGATTCGTCGCCCGAGGATGCGACCGGCTCAATGAGCGTGCGGCCCTCGAGAAAGGCGGCCGCTTCCGCGAGCGAACGCACCGGATAAACCGGCAGGTTTTTCACCAGACTGGCTTCATTGGCCGTCAACGGGGGCACGATCAGCGCCTCCTTGCCCTCGGCCTCGGCCAGCGTGGCGAGGGCGAGACCTCCTTTCACCGGCCGGGTCTCTCCACTCAGGGAAAGTTCTCCCGCAATGAGAAAGCGGTGCATCCGCGGGGCTTTGAGGATCCCCATCGCGGCGAGCAGACCGAGACCTACCGGGAGATCATAGAGAGGACCTTCCTTGCGCAGGTTTCCGGGTGCGAGGTTGATCGTGCAGCGAGTTTGCGGGACGGGGAACCCGCTGTTTGCGAGCGCCGAGTAGACCCGGTCCCACGTCTCTTTCACCGCCCCCGAGGGTAGCCCGACGACGACTGGCTTGTATTCGCCCGGCAGTCCCGTGTTGCATTCCACCTCCACCGGGACGGCATCGATTCCCTGCAAAGCCCCTGAGCTAACGATTGATAGCATAAGGATAACGATGGTGCATCGATCCGCGGGCTGTCACGGAAAATGGCACCGGCAAACGAGGAGAGGCAGGAATCGGGGCAACCAGGCCGGGGAGTAGGCCCTGATCGCGTCAGATACCCATCTTTGAGCGGAACGTCTGGGCGGCGCGCCGGGACATCTGAACTTTCGAGCCCTCCTTGAGGGTCACGAGCAACCCTCCGTTGAACCATGGCTGGATGTGTTTGATCCATTTGAGGTTCACGATCTGCTTGCGATTGGCACGGAAGAACATCTTCGAGGGAAGCCGCTGTTCGAGGTAGTTGAGGGTGCGGCTGATGAGCGGCTTTTCGTTTTCGAAAAAAATGCGGGCGTAGTTGTCCTCGCTCTCGAGGAGACGCAATTGCTGGTATTCGACGAACCAGCAGCTTTCGCCGTCCTTGATGAAGATGTGCTCGTAATCGTTCTCCTCGTTGAAGGTAACGGCGGCGTCGGTAATACGCTGATACTTCTCCATCCGGGTCCGGATCGTCTCGAGCAGATCCTTCACCTCGAAGGGCTTGGTGAGGTAGTCGTCGGCGCCGAGGCCGAGCCCCTCGCGCACGTCAGCCGCGCCGGTCTTGGCGGTGAGGAAAATGAAGGGAATCACGGCGGTGTGCGGATCATCCTGAAGGGCGTCGAAAACGCCGTAGCCGTCCACTTCGGGCATCATGATGTCCGAGATGACGAGGTCGGGTTCTTCATCCCGGGCGATCTTGATCCCTTCGCGACCATTGGTCGCGCTGAGGACGGAGTAGCCATTGGCCTCAAGCACATCGACAAGCGGGAGGCGTACGTTCTGGTCGTCCTCGATGACGAGGATAGTGGCAGGTTCTTTAGACATGTTCGGAAACAGCAGAGACGATCCTTGGGAGAGAGAGGCGGAACTCACTCCCCACCTTTTCGGCGGACGAGAAGATAATCTCGCCACCATGGAGCTCGGCGGAACGTTTGGCGATGAAAAGTCCCAGGCCGGTCCCGTTGATCGTACCGACATTGGCGGCCCGCCGGAAGGGCTCGAAAAGCGTGCACTGGTCGGCTTCGGGAATGCCAATCCCCCGGTCCGTCACTCTCCAGTGCAGGAGGTCCGACGCAGGATCGTCGATGACTTCGAGCTCGACCGGCTTGTCGGAGGGAGAATATTTCAGCGCGTTGCTCAACAGGTTCTGAAAAATATGATGGAGGAGGTGGGGATCGAGTTCGAAGACTTCAGAACGATCGATCTGGGTATGCAGCTCGATGGAGCGTCCGGGATGAACACTGAGGGTTTCGTCGAGGAGGTGTTCGCAGAAATCGATCAAGGGGATTGGCTCGAGGCCGCATTGCATCTGCTCGGTTTCGCTTCGGCTGACAAAGAGCACGTCGTCGAGGAGGCGGTTCATGCGGTGGAGGGAGCGCTCAATGTTGTTGAAATGACGCTCGCGTTTCTCCTCCGACAACTCGTCCCCGTAGGCTCGGAGGAAGGCTGTGCTCGCACTGATCCCTGTCATCGGCGTGCGGAACTCATGGCTCACCATGCGAATGAAGCTGTTCTTGATCTGGTTGAGTTCACGTTCGGTCCGGAGGCTGTTGCGGATGTCCTCCTCCGCTTTTCGCCGGAGGGTAATATCTCGAATAACGCTTACGAAGTGAGGTGAAGAATCGGCCGGTGAAATGAGTGTTTCGGTCGCTTCGACCCAGACGTAGCTGCCCGAGATATGGCGCAGCCGGAAGGTATGGGTGACGGAGTCGTTCCCGGGACCGCAGGCGGCGATGGACTCTGCCCGGGCGGTCTGGTCCTCCGGATGCACCCAGCAGCTGAAATCCTTGCCGATCCAGGCCTCCGGCGCCCACCCGAGCATCTTCAGGAGGGAAGGGGAGAGGAACTGGACGGTTCCGGTGTTGGAGGAACGGACGATCAGGTCTTCGATGCTTTCGGCGAGGGTCCGGTAGCGCTTTTCGCTTTCTTCGAGGCGCCGCCGCGAATCGACCCGTTCCGTCACATCGATCTGGATGCCGACGAAGTGGGTGAGCTGTCCGTCGTCATCGCGCACGGGCGACATGTGGAGCTCGTTCCAGAAGCGTTCTCCGTTTTTGCGGTAGTTGCGCAAGCGCACTTCGCACGGAAGGCCGCGGCGGAGGGCGTCCCGAAGCATCTCCAGCTCCGGTTGATCCCGATCGTCGCCCTGAAGAAAACGGCAGTTGCGGCCGATGCACTCGCGGGCGCTGTAACCGGTAATTTTCTGAAAGCCTTCGTTGACGTAGATGAGCGGCAGGTCCGGGAGACGCGCGTCGGCGATCGCAACGCCGCTATTGACGCTGGCAATGGCGACGTTGCGCAGCCGGATCTCCTCAAGAACGCGCACCTCGGCCGAGCGGTCTCTCAGAATCGCAAAGAAAACCCGCCCAAAGGACTGGTCACTGCTCCATCCGGACCACTCGCACGTAACGGTGGATCCATCGGTGCGCCGAAGCCGGGTGGTCTGGGATTCCAGACGTCCTTGTGAAGGATGGCGCGCGGCCAGGCGGCGGACCATCGAACGTTCTCCGTTTTCAAAGAGCTCCGGAAAGGTCAAAGATGACAACTCCTCCTCGGAGCGATCAACCAGCTCAAGCGCGGCCCGATTGGCTTCGATGATTTGTCCGGAATCCGCCTCTACAACGATGATGGCATCCCGACAGTGATCAAAAAGTTCGCGCAGGCTGAGGTCGTCAAGCAGTGCAGCCATGATGGGGTGCCATTATGACGGGCGTTGTCCCGAGTGCAAACGGGAAGGCAGCATTGGCAGTGGCATCTGCTTACCCGAGAACCCCGCTGGCGGTGAAACTGTAGTGGCCAAGCCCGGAGGGATCGCTCCCGGGGTGACCGAGAATGAGATGGTCAAGGAGGTCGATATCGACTGCCCGTGCCGCCTCCTTGAGCTTGCGCGTAACCCTCAGGTCGGCGGCGCTCGGGGCAGGATCCCCGCTCGGGTGGTTGTGCACACAGATGATCGCGGTCGCCCCGTGGCGGATCGCAGCCCGGAATACTTCCCGGGGATGAACAAGGCTCGCGGTGGCGGTTCCGCTGGTGACTTCGACGAGCCTGAGCAGGCGGTTCTTGGTGTTCAGGCAAAGAACCCAGAACTTTTCCACGCTCAATCCCGAGGCGCGCGGGCGCATCAGAGCCGCGACTTTTTCCGGATCGTCGAGGAGCGGTTGAGGCGGATCGTCCGCCGCCCACATGCGCTTCACCACTTCGATGATCGTGACCAATTGCAGGGCCCGCACCGGTCCGATGCCCGGATAGACGCGAAAGTCTTCGGCACTCAATCGTGTGAGTCCCCCCAGGGATCCGGCGTCTCTCACCAGCTGCGTGGCCAACCCCATGACGTCGAGCTCCGCGGTGCCGCGCCGCAGGAGCATGGCGAGGAGCTCGACATCACTCAAGGCACTCGCCCCGAGGCGTTCGAGGCGTTCCTGAGGCCGCTCGTGGACGGCGATCTCGCGCAGGCAGGGTTGGTATCGGAGGGCGTCCAAGGCAAATCAGAGGAAAAGGCACACGTCGATGGAAGTGAAGGCAAACGTTCCTATGCATAAGATCAACTGTAAATCTCGGCAGGATTGGCCTGCGGCGCCCGTCGAACGAATTTAGTTGCGTGCGAAGAGTAACGGTGTAGAGCGCAGGCATGCAAATCTGGAGTCGACCCCGGCCAGCCGCCCTTCGTCTGCGGGCGAGGAGTCGAACCGTGACGACGTTTGCGAGGCAGCTATCCATCCTTCTCGGGGCGGGCCTTCCCCTGATGCGCAGCTTGCAGGTTCTCGAGCGGCAGACCGGCCCGGGACCCTACCGGGAGCTCCTGCGGGAACTCTCTCATGAGGTACGCCGAGGCGTGTCCTTTTCGGGTGCGCTGGCGAGGCATTCGCAGATTTTCGACGACGTGATGCTCAACATGGTTCGTGCGGGAGAGGCTGGGGGAGACCTTGCGCTTGTCCTGAAGCGGGTGGCGGGAATGCGTGAGAAATCGGCGCGCCTGCGGGGCCGGGTGCGGACGGCGATGATCTATCCGGCGGTCGTTGTTCTCGTCGCAGGGCTGATCGTATCCTTGCTCATGTGGATCGTCATTCCGCAGTTCGAGGACATCTACGCGACTTCGCTGCGGGGGAAACCGCTGCCCCTGCCCACCCGGATGCTTACAGGCTTCAGTGGCTGGACCGGTCGGCATTGGCTGGAATTGGCCGGTGCCGCCTGTTTGGGTGGCATCGCGGCGCGCACGGTATGGCGAACGGCCACCGGACGGCGCTGGGTGGACGGTGCGATGATGCGGCTGCCGCTGGCCGGGGGGCTCATCCGAAAAGTCTTGATGGTGCGGTTCGCGCGCACGTTCGGCACGCTCGCGGAGAGCGGCGTTCCCCTTCTCGAGGCGCTCACGATCACGCGTGGGGTCATTCCGCAGTCGGTCGTGCGGGAGAGCCTCGTTCGCCTTCATGACCGCGTTCGGGACGGGGACACGCTGGCTCGTCCGATGGAACAATCGTCCGTTTTTCCGGCTCTCGTTCCGAGCCTGATCGGGGTGGGAGAGGAGACCGGACAATTGGGCGAGATGTGTGACCGCATTGCCGACACGTTCGAGGAGGAGGTCGAGGGGATCGTATCGAGTCTGACGGCGCTCCTGGAACCGGCGATGATCGTCGTCCTCGCGATCTTTGTCGGAGGAATCGTGATCGCTCTTTTTCTGCCGATTATCTCGCTTTTCGAGGGAGGCGGGACGGCCTGGTGACGTGCGGACGTCCACTTCTCCCGAAGCGCTCTGCCACGGCTGCCTCCGGCCCTTCGCTTCGGTGGAGTTGCGAGCAGTTTTGGGTCATCTTGCCGCCCTGTCCTGCGGTGCAAGGCTGCCGTGGAGGCGAGCGAGCAGTTCCGGGAGAGGCTTCTTCTCCCGCCGCCCCCTGCGCGCAAAGCCTTGTCCCTCTGGAAGAGCCCTGATTCAGTGGAGAGGCCGCCATGAAAACGGAGCCACCCTACGTTCAGCTTTCAATCAAGCATATGGTCTGCGCACGATGCGTGGAGACTGTTCGCGAGCTTCTGCGGGAGGCGGACCTTCCTCCTGTGAGTGTCAGCTTGGGAGAGGTTTTGCTGCGCAGATCGCCCTCCGTCGAACAGCTGGCCGCGCTGAGCCGGAAGCTCAAAAACCATGGATTCGCGCTCATCGAAACGGAATCTGCGCGTCTCCTGAATCAGGTGAAGGCGCTCATTGTCGAACGGGTCCACCATGGGCGGGGAGAGCCGCACCTCAAGTTATCGGCCTACCTCGCAAAGCACACCGGTTGTGACTACGCGCGCTTGAGCAAGCTCTTCAGCACAGTGGAATCAATGACGATTGAACGCTATGCCACCCGGCAGCGAATCGAGAAGGTGAAGGAGTTGCTCGTCTATGATGAGAACAGCATTTCGGAGATCGCCGAGTTGATGGATTACAGCAGTCCCGCGCATCTCAGCGCGCAGTTCAAACAGGTGACGGGGATGACGCCGCGCGCCTTCAGGAAACTGGGCGCATCGGGACGAGTGGGATTGGAAAAATTGTGACCGATGAGGTCCGCAGTCGGAGGAATTCTATAAAACACCGCCATCATCCTGTAGGTGAAATCGCGCTTCGATCTGCTACGATGTTCCTATGAAGGATCAAAAGCACAGCTGCGATCGGGACCAGGAGGAGGTTATCCGCAAGCCCCTCGCTGATTCCCGCGGCGACCATGCCTGTTGCCGGGAGGGACACGCACACGATGCACACCAGGGACACTATGAAAAGGGCCATGATGGGCATGGAACGGGTGGTGAGGCAGTCGAGCCTTCGCGCGCCGCCAAGTATTTTTGTCCGATGTGCGAAGGGGTCGAGTCGCCCCAACCGGGCGATTGCCCCAAGTGTGGCATGCGGTTGGAGCGCAACCCCTCCTACCGCGGGCAACAAGAACCGATCTGGATCTGCCCGATGCATCCGGAGGTGGAGCAGGATCATCCGGGCACTTGCCCGAAGTGCGGCATGGACCTTGAGCGGATGGGCGGCGAGGGGGAGGGCGACGAGGAGGCACAGGAGATCCGGAGCCTCGGACGCAAGACGCTGATAGCGAGCCTGCTGACGATCCCGATCCTTCTCCTTGCGTTTGACAGCATGATCCCGGGCCTCTCGTTTGAGCGGTTCCTGTCTCCGCGGGTGCAGGGCTGGTTGGAATTCATCATCGCGACCCCGGTCATCCTTTGGGCGGGCGGAATGTTTTTTGCCCGGGGCTGGCGCTCGATCGTCAACCGGAGCCTGAACATGTTCACCCTGATCGCTCTCGGCGTTGGCGCCGCCTACGCCTACAGCGTGGTGGCGGTCCTCTTCCCCTCCGTCTTCCCCGATGCGTTCCGAAAGGATGGAGTGGTCGAGCTGTATTTTGAAGCCGGTGCCGTGATTACGTCGTTGATTCTTCTGGGGCAATGGTTGGAGGCGCGGGCGCGTCGCCAGACCGGCGAGGCCATCAGAAGCCTGCTGGACCTGGCGGCGAAAACCGCCCGCCGCCTCGACGCCGCGGGCAACGAGGAAGAGGTGCCCATCGACGTCCTCCGCAAGGGCGACCGGTTGCGCGTGCGTCCCGGAGAGAAGATCCCGCTCGACGGCAAGATCATCGAGGGCCGGAGTACGATCGATGAGGCGATGATAACGGGTGAACCGGTGCCGGTCGAAAAGACGCCTGGCGACACCGTGATCGGCGCGACGATGAACCAGACGGGGAGCTTTGTGATGGAAGCACAGGCGGTTGGCGAAGAGACGATGCTCGCACGGATCGTGCAGATGGTGGCGGAAGCGCAGCGGAGCCGAGCGCCCATCCAGAGGCTTGCTGACAAGGTATCGGGGTATTTTGTGCCGGCCGTGGTGCTCGTCGCGATCATCTCGATTGTCGTCTGGGCAATCTGGGGACCGGACCCGGCGATGGCGTATGCGATCGTCAACGCCGTCGCGGTTCTCATCATTGCCTGTCCCTGCGCCCTCGGACTGGCCACACCGATGTCGATCATGGTCGGCGTGGGCAAGGGTGCGCAGAACGGAATCCTCGTGAAAAACGCGGAAGCGATCGAGCGTGCGGAGAGGATTACTCACGTGATCACTGACAAGACGGGAACGCTGACGGAAGGAAAACCGAGGGTGGTTGCGGTGCGTCCGGTGCCCGGGCAATCTGCGAAAGAGCTGCTGCGTCTGGCCGCTGCCGTCGAGATCCAGTCCGAGCATCCGCTTGCCCGGGCGGTCGTGGACCGTGCGCGGGAGGAAGATCTCCCGCCAGGTGCCGCGAGCGATTTCACAAGCACCACGGGGGGCGGAGTCGAAGCCGGGGTGGACGGGGCTCTTGTGCGGGTCGGTAAGCGTTCCTTTGTCGAAGAGCAGGGCGCCGTGATCGATCCGGAGCTGGGCGCCGAGGCAGAGCGTCTGCAGGAGGCCGCGAACACCGTGATTTGGGTTGCCCGCGGTGAAACTCTTCTCGGGCTACTGGCGATCGCGGATCCGATCAAATCGACCTCGCGCGAGGCGATTGATTCCCTGCACCGCATGGGGATCACCGTTGTCATGTGCACGGGGGACAATCCGCGGACCGCCCAGGCGGTGGCGCGCGAGCTGGGTATCGGTGAAGTACACGCTGAGGTCTCGCCGGAGGACAAGCAACGGATCGTAAACGAACTGAAGGCGCGCGGTCACAAGGTCGCGATGGCAGGGGACGGCATCAATGATGCGCCCGCGCTGGCAGCGGCTGACGTCGGCATCGCGATGGGGACGGGCACCGACGTGGCGATTCAGAGTGCCGGCATCACGCTGGTAAAGGGAGACCTGCGCGGCATTGTCGGCGGGCTGAGCTTGAGTCGTCGCGTCATGCGCAACATCCGGCAGAACCTCTTCTTCGCCTTCATCTACAACGCGACCGGGGTTCCGATTGCGGCCGGGCTGCTGTATCCATTTTTTGGAATCCTGCTGAGTCCGATGATCGCGGGCGCAGCGATGGCCCTCAGTTCCGTATCCGTTATCGCCAACGCAAATCGGCTGCGCCGCTTTCGCTTTCCGAATTAATGGTGATGCGCCTGGCCGTCGCGGCCGTGAGCGTGACCATGTTCCAGTTCGTCCTTCGTGGCATCGCGGACTTCAAGCACCTCGATCGAAAACTTCAGGTCAACCCCGGCCAGCGGATGATTGGCGTCGAGCGTCACTTCATCGCCGTCGACCTTGCTGACGCGCACGACCATCGGACCATTCGGGCCGTCGGCCTGAAACTGCGCACCGGGCTCGATCGTTGCTTCGGCGGGAAACTGGCTGCGTTTGGCCGGGACCGTTTTGCTGGGATCGTGCTCCCCATACGCTTCCTTGGCGGGAACAAGGACCTCGGCAGATGCCGGTGGTTCCATCCCGGCGATGCGCGTTTCCAGCCCGACAATCAGATTGCCATGGCCGTGGAGGTAGGTGAGAGGATCCCGTTCCTTCGACGAATCGAGAATCGAGCCATCGGGACCGGTAAGCTCGTAGTGCATGGTGACAACACGGTCTTGGGCGATATTCATGCAACGACTGTTGGGCCCGCGGCCGGGCCCGTAAAGAGTCGATTCCGTTCTGAGGGCAGAAGTTGAAAGCACTCAGGCGTTCGGAATCGATGCGCGATCGAGGGCATCGAGCGCCTCCGCGGCCACTCCGTAGCGCAGGTTGAAGCGGGAATGGGTCGCCTGATCGGAGCCGGCGAGACCGAGGACGGCATCGATGATGACAAATCCGGCGGGAATGATGTCGGTCCTCGAAATGGGGAGCCCCGGGATCGCCCGACGTTCCTCCCATCCCATCTGCGCGAACCGGTCGATCCATTCCCGGAGGGAATCGCGGGGCAGATCGGGAGAGATCTCCGGAAGCGCGAGCCCGCGTTGCTGTGCAACCATCGAACGCCAGACGGTCACCACCCCGCCTGTTCCCACGATGATCGGCGAGAGATGGCATCCGGAGGCTCGGATAACTTCCTCGATATGCGCGGTCATCGCCTTGCGTGTTTCGACGTCGAGCGGTGCGCGGGGGTCGCGGATGAACCTTTCGGTCAGACGCACCGTCCCCAAGGGAAGGCTCAGAGATTGTTCAATGGCTCCCCCTGAGACCCGGATGATCTCGAGACTGCCCCCCCCGAGGTCGGCAACACTGTAGGGGGATCCCACTTCCTGGAGAGCCGGATCCTCGATCACGCCGCGTCCGATCAGCCGCGCTTCATCCTCCCCGCTCAGAATCGTCGCCTCGATGCCCGTGCGGTCGTAGACGAGGCGCAGGAAGTCGTTGCCGTTGCTGGCATCGCGAACCGCACTCGTCGCAACAATCCGGGTATCTTCGATCGGTCCCTTACGTTCGCATTCGCTGACAAGTTGAGCGACGGCCTCGGATCCGGCGTCGAGGGCGCTGTGTTCGAGGGTGGGCTGGGCAGCGCCGATGCCGGCGCTGATCCGGACCGCGAGCGTATTTTCGTAAAGGGTGACCAGGCCACCGGTGGGATGGCGGCGGGCGACCAGGCACTTGATGGAATTACTTCCGACGTCGATGACGGCAATACGCTTCATAAGGCAAAGGATGGTTTCGCAATGAGGATGACAAACTCTCCCTTGGAACTGCCATTGCGCAAGCGTTCGCGGACATCAGCGGCTGGCCCGGTCAGGACGGTCTCGTGGAGTTTCGTCAACTCGCGGGCCACGCAGATGCAGCGCTCCGGCCCGAGGACCTCCACGATCTCGTCGAGGAATTTGAAGATCCGGTGAGTCGATTCATAAAAGACGAGGGTGTCGTCGTCGGCCTGATGCTGCTCGAGATGCCGCCGCCTCGCAGCGCTCTTGGGGGGAAGAAAACCGAAGAAATGAAAGCGGTCCGTCGGCAGGCCGGAAATCGCGAGGGCGGTTGTCACGGCGGTGGGGCCAGGAACCGCGAATACAGGCAGTTTCTCCGCCCGACAGCGGCGAACGAGCCGAAACCCGGGATCGCTGATGCCGGGCATGCCCGCGTCGGAGATGAGCGCGATCCGCCGCCCGTTGCGCAGTTCGCCAAGCAGTTCCTCGACAACCGTCGCCTCATTATGCTCGTGGAGAGGGCGCAGGCGGGGCATTGAGGCAGATTCCCGAAAGAGCCGTCGGGACACCCGGGTGTCTTCACACGCGATGAGGTCGGCTTGTTCCAACGTTCTGTGCGCGCGCGGACTGAGGTCGCCGAGATTGCCAATCGGTGTGCCGACGACATAGAGGCCGGGCACGGGAGCTTGGTCGGACACGGGAGCTAACCCTGTGTCGTAGGCATGCCGGGAACTTGTCCTTCCCACGAGGCCGGTTGCGACCACGGCACCTGTTGCTCATTCTGATCCTCAGCCCATGGGTTGGAGTTGCAGGCCGTGAAGAGACTCACCGCAAGCAGGCTCGCGAGGGAACAGAGGAGACGAAACTTCCACTTCATAGGGCGCGACTTAAGAAACTCTTGTCTGCGCTGACAAGCTCCAAGGAAGCACTTTGGCAAAGAGCTGGGTTCCGTTGCGGTGCACCCCCGCCGATGGTTTGTCACCGGGCGGTGTAGCGGGCCTCGAAAGGGTCTTTGCCGGGAATTTTGACGACGCCTTTGCTCGGGTTCGCCACGAGGTGCTCGAGCAGTTTGAAGACGGTTTCGGCGGAGCCTTCTCCGAGTTCGGCGGCGATTTCATCTACGGTGGCAGCGTCCCGGGAGCGGAGCACGCTGAGCACCTCCTGCTTGAGCTGGAGAAAGGCGGAGGCGGCTTTTTTCCCCGCTTCGACGCCCGGTTGGTGGTAGGCGTTGATATTGACGAGAGATGCGTAGAACCCGACCGCACGTTCATAGAGGGCGATGAGCTGACCCACGACGGCGGGAGTGACCTCCGGTACCGTGATCGTAATGGATTCCCGTCCGGTCTCGGCGAGCGCCGCCCGCGTGCCGAGATAGAAGGCGTTGAGGTAGTCGCCCGAGGTGATGCCTTCCTCCACGTCAATCGAGGCCCCTTCGCGATCTTTGGCCACTTCGATGAAGGTAACAAAAAAGTTGTTCACGCCCTCCCGCAGCTGCTGCACATACGCGTGCTGATCGGTCGAGCCCTTGTTGCCGTAGACGGCAATTCCCTGATGCACAAGGTTGCCGTCGAGGTCGCGCTCCTTACCGAGGCTTTCCATGATTAGCTGCTGGAGATACTTCGAGAAGAGCATGAGCCGATCCTTGTAGGGGAGGACGACCATGTCCCTCTCTCCGCGGCCGTTCGTCGCGTGGTACCACATCGCAGCGAGGAGGGCGGCCGGGTTGCGGGAGGTATCGGTCGAGCGGGTTGTCCCGTCCATCGCGGCCGCGCCGGCAAGCATTTCCCGGATGTTCAAACCTTGCAGGGCGGCGGGAAACAATCCGACCGCCGCCGTCTCGCTCGTGCGTCCGCCTACCCAGTCCCACATCGGCAGGCGGGCGAGCCAGCCTTCCTCCTTTGCCTGGCGGTCCAGTTTCGAGTCCTTTCCGGTGATGGCAACCGCCTGCCGCGCGAATTCGACTCCCTCCGACAAGAATGCCTGCGCGGCCTCCAGCATGCCATTGCGGGTCTCCGGCGTGCCGCCGCTCTTTGAGATGACGACGGCAAGAGTTGTCGAGAGACGACCGCGGAGATGGCTCAAGGTCTGGTCGATCCCGTCCGGATCGGTATTGTCAAAAAAGTGCACTGCGAGACGATCTTCGCCTGCCTTGCCGAGCGCAGATGCGACGAATTGGGGACCCAGAGCGGAGCCGCCGATCCCGATCACCAGGAGATCGGTGAAGATTCCACCGCTTCCCCGGAGTTCACCGCGATGGACGCGGGAGGAGATTTCTTCGATCGATTGCAACGCCTCCGAGATGGCCGTCGTTAACGCCTCAGAAGGTGCCAGATGAGGGGCGCGGAGCCAGTAGTGCCCGACCATTCGCTGTTCATCGGGATTGGCGATGGCCCCTTTTTCCAAAGCCTGCATCGCCGTGTAAGCCTCCTGCAGGCGCGGTTCCATCTTCTCGAGAAAGCCATCGGGAAAGTCCATCCGGCTGATATCGAGGGCGATGTCGATGCCCTCCGGCGCACAATAAAATTCCTTGAATCGATCCCAGGACATTCCGCCGAGGAAAGGGGAAGCCACCGAAAACGCAACCGAAGGCTGCATGCCCCCGAACAAAAAGTGCATGCGCCCGCCGTTTGCGGGAACCGTCAACGAGATCGGCGCAAGGCCGGGTTCTCGAGATGCCGTATGCGGAGCGGCGGAAGCTTCCGCATAGGGGACTAACGGGAGGCCCCGAAGCGCGGAGCAATCGCGGCGTAGGCCTCGCGCAAGGCGGCTTCCGTATCTTCCCAGCTGAGGCAGGGATCGGTGATGGATTGTCCGCGGGTGAGCTGGTCCAGAGGCTGGGGAAACGCCTGGCTGCCACCGACAAGGTTGCTTTCGAGCATCACACCGATGACGGGAGATTTCTCCAGGAGTGTCTGCGCCATGACATCCGCGAAGACAGCGCGGGAGGCGGCGGGGTCCTTTCCACTGTTATCGTGGCTGCAGTCCACCATGATCGCCGGGCTGAGACCGGCTCCCCGCAGCACGTCCGCCGCGCGTTCGACCGAGTCTTCGTCGTAATTCGGTCCCTCGCGACCGCCTCGCAGAATCATGTGGCAGGTCGGATTGCCCCGGGTCGTCACGGCACTGGCGAGCCCTTGATGACTGATCCCGAGAAAAGTCTGCGGAGCCCTCGCCGCGCGGATCGCATTGACTACCACCCCGAGATCTCCGCAGGTCCCGTTCTTGAAACCAACGGGCATGGAAAGGCCACTCGCCATCTGTCGGTGGGTCTGGGACTCCGTTGTGCGCGCGCCGATCGCCGACCAGCAAACGAGGTCGGCAATGTACTGCGGCGTGATTGGATCGAGGAATTCCGTCGCGGTGGGGAGCCCGAGGTCGAGCACGTCGCGCAGGAACTGGCGGGCTCGCTTCAGGCCCGTGGGGATGTCACAGGTCGCATCGAGATTCGGATCCATGATGAGCCCCTTCCAACCAACCGTTGTGCGGGGTTTTTCAAAGTAGACCCGCATGACAATTTCGAGGCGATCCCGTAGCTCGGGCACGAGGCGCTGCAGGCGGCGTGCGTATTCCAATCCGGCGTCGGTGTCGTGGATCGAGCACGGCCCGACGACGACAACAAGCCGCCGATCATCCCCAAAGATGATCCGGTCCAGCCGGTCGCGAGACTCGGCGACAAAGTCGGCCGTCGCATCGGGCCGCTGGATTTCGCGACAGAGGTATTCCGGAGCCGGAAGTACCGCAGAATCGGTCACGTTGATGTCGGAAACTTGGCGCTGTGGAGTCACAAGAAAAAACCGGTTGGAACAAAAGTGCAGAAAATTGCCTCCTCGGGCAGCCCCTGCAAGGCATTTCCCCGGAGAGCGTCCGGTCACGGCTGGGGCGCCCCGGCCGCGCGCGGTTTACCCGAGCACCCAATAGCTCAGGAGGGCAAGTGCACAGATGAGGAGGAGCAGGTTGAGGGTGCGGCGTTCCTGGGGCGTCAGGCGAAAAGGCATGTTCTAACATGCAAGCGTTAGGGAGGATTCGTCAATCGGGAGTGGAGGCCGTCGCAGGCATGGTGTTAACGGGTTATGTATGATCGGTTAACAAAGGGCTTGCGCTCCTGCGACCGAACTTGCAAGGCGTTGCAACATGTCTCGAATTTCGTTTTCGCATCCGGGGGGTGGCGCGTTGGCGCTTGGGCTGGCTGTCCTTGCCCTTACCGCTGTCGCGCAGGAGGAGTCGATTGAACTGGATCCGTTGACGGTGGTATCGTCCCTGGGAATGAGTGATGAACCGGCAATCGGCTTGGCGACGCCGGTGACGCAGCTGCGGTATGCACCCGGGGTGGATTTGCAGCGCCGGGGCTACGGAGAACTTCAAGCCGACATCACGGTCCGCGGTTCGACCTTTGAGCAAACGGGGGTGACGGTGGGGGCGCTGCCACTCTTTGACGCGCAAACCGGGCACTATACGGCGGAGGTGCCGTTCCCGTCGCAGATGCTGGGGGCCCCGCGGTTGCTCACCGGGTCCGAAAATGCCCGACGCGGTTTCAACGCCAATGTAGCGACATTGCATTACGGTTGGGCGCCAGTGCGTCCAGTGGGCGAGATGATCGCGGGGCTGGGAAGCGATGCGATGGCTTATGCGAGCCTTTATCAAGGAATGCGCATGCATGGTCAGAACGGGTGGGCGGCGGATTTCGGCCTCAGCCACAGTCAGGGTGACGGGACGATCGACCATGGGGATTTTGAAGTTTGGCGGGGGGCCGCGCGGCTCCAGCATCGAGCGGAGCGTTCGCAGACAGACTTTGTGCTGGGATATCTCGACAAGTTTTACGGCTGGCCCCGGATGTATACAGGAGGTGCGTTTGTGGAAACGCCTCTCGAGACGGATGATTACCAGACGCTCCTGGCGGGGGTGAACCATCACCAGCGATACGGCAATGAAAGTCGGTGGAGCGTGGCCGTGGGCTATCGCCAGGTGGACGACGACTACAAGTTCGACCGCTTTCGCTTTCCCGATCTTCTCTATCAGCATCGCACACGTGCATGGGCCCTAGGGGGCGAAGGCGAGCATGTGTTCAGTGAGAGGACTTCTCTTCTCTATCGCGGAGTCTGGTTGCGCGACGAACTCGTCGATAGCACCAGCCTGACAAGCGGTGACCCGGCGAGCGGGAACGACTTTACCAAGAGGAACTACCTCAACCTGTCAGCGGGAGTCCGCATTCAATGGGGGACGCAAAGGCTTCACCGGGTCGAGATGGGACTTGGAATGGCGGGCACGAACGAGGACAGTGACCGGGTCAGCCCACGCGTGCGGTGGGAAAGCGTGCGTCCGGCCGGCGCGGGCGACTTCGTCATGTTCGCGGATTACGCCGAAACGTCACAGGTCCCTGGGTACACCGCGCTTCGATCGAATCCGGACGGGCTCTTCGGCGGCAATCCGAACCTCGAACGGGAAGTGACAGACGTGGTGGAAATCGGGGGCCGATGGACAAGTCCTGGGTGGCGAGTGGGGGGCTCGCTTTTCTGGCGCAAGGATGAGGACCTCGTCGACTGGACCTATGCCCCCGGCTCGCCCAACGCCCGTCAGGCGAATCCGGTGGCAGTGGATCAATGGGGGGCCGAATGGGAGATCGCGCGAACTTTGGAGAAGTTCGAGGTTCGCGTCGCCTATGCGTGGATCGAAAAGGACGCGGAATACGGATCGTCCGGTGCAGGGGGCTCCTTCTACGTTCTCAATTATCCAATACATCGGGTTGCCGGAAGGATGAGCTGGAAGCCGCGTGACGAGATCGAACTGGCGGCGGAGGGCGAATACCGGATGGCGGAAACAAACCCGCTTCGTACAGGCGGTCGGGAGGCTATCCGGATCTCGGGGGCCGTTCGCTGGCGCCCATGGTCCGAGCTGCCGACGGAGATTCATTTTGTCTTCGATAATCTCCTCGATGACGATTTCGAAGATTTTCCCGGGACCCCGGCGGTTGGCCGGCACGGGTCGCTACGCGTATTGCATCGGTGGTGACCGGCCCGTGTCAGCGGGGTGAGGCAGCGTATGGAGGGGTTGTCTGACATTGTCCTTCCACCGCGATGGCGCACGATGGCGACTTTGATGGATACGAACCGCCCCTACATTTCCGATGCCGACTGGGAGGACCGGATCTTGTACGAAGACGAGGACCTCATCGCGGTGAACAAGCCCAGCGGGATCTTTACGCATCCTTCGGCGCTTTCGGGCGACCGCTACACCGTCATGCTCGCCCTGCGGGAGCGCGGCGGCGGGCGGGTTTATCCACTACACCGCCTGGACCGTCCGACCTCCGGTGTCTTGCTCTTCGCCCGTTCATCGGAGGCCGCGAGTGAGATGGCACCCGTCATCACGGCGTCTTCGACGGTGAAGCGGTATTGGGCCATCGTCCGCGGTTGGCCGGACGAGCACGGGCGGATCGAGCGATCCCTTCGGCAGGTGGACGGGACCCGGATGCAGGAGGCTGTGACGGCGTACCGCACATTGTCGAGGGCCGTCTGGCCGGAGCCGGTGGGGGCTTTTGAGGAGGCACGCTTTGCCTTGGTGGAAGCGCGTCCGGAAACCGGTCGGCAACACCAGATTCGTCGGCACCTTCGCGGTATCGATCATCCGCTGATCAATGATACGGTCTATGGTGATGGAAGGCAGAACCGCTATTTCCGCCTGCATTTCGGAGTGCGAAGGCTACTCCTGCAGGCGCGTGCAATCGCCTTTTTCGATCCACGGGACGGGGCACGCCGAGAGATCGTGGCCCCTCTCGATCCTGAACTCGCGGAAATCGGTGCGCGATTCAGCTGGCCAATGACGCTGCATTCTTCGCTCTCAGGTCCATCGCGACAATCTTCAGATACAACTGTCGACTGACCCACGCGTCCGTCGCGGCGTAATTGATCTGCGCCTTGCTGAGGTCGCGCCGCGCCCAATTCGTGACCTGGGCACCCTTGGAAATGCGGAACTCGAGGAAGAGGGCGACGAGGTTGCGCAGGCCGGTATTCACGATCCCGGCCTTCTGGGTGAGTTCCGAGATTTCGATAAAGCCATGAGCGGCAAACGCGTGCAGGTCGTTCAACTTGCGGATGTCGTCGCGGATCGCGACCCCGACCTTCAGCAGGTTCGCTTCGCCAAGGATTTCGAAGAGCGGCGCGAGGTCTCCGAGGTAGCGCAGCTGGAAGAGCCAGACACATTCGGTTCCGGCCAACTGAAGGAGGGAAGGGTGGGAGGAGTCGCCGCGGCGGAAAACCGGCCGGGACTCGGTATCAAAACCGAGCACGGTCTCTTTCCGGATCCTTGGGAGCACCGCTCTCAGCGCCTTTCCGGACGACACCAGCTCGATCGGGCCGTCATAGCGCCCCAAGGGCAGTTGATTGACTGCCTCTCGTTGAACGGCGATCTCGACATCCGGATTGAGCAGGTCTTCACGTTTCACAAGCGGACTCTCAGCCTTTTCCATGGATCGGCGGACTCTGTGTCAGCCCTGCTCCGGTGGCAATTCAATTTCCCGTAATGGAAGGCTTGGCGGGCGGAGGCGTTGCCCGGATGGCTGGACGCAGCTTCTGAAGGTAGTGCGCGGGGAGTGCGCGGCTCTCGACCGTTTTTGCGGCGCGATCGCGCACGGAATAGACGGTCACCATGGTGCCTTCAGCGGCGCATCGCGGGGAAGGATCGCCGGGGATTTCGAGCCGGAATCCAAAATGCAGAGACCGCGTCCCGACCTCGTCGAGCCAGAGCACGATCTCCACGGTGTCTCCGAAATGCAGGGGTGCGCGGTAATCGCATTGCGCGTGCACCCGGGGAAATCCGGCCAGTTGATCGGCCGAATCGCTGATGAGCGGCAGGGCCAGTTTTTCGAAGAACGCCCTTTCAGCAATTTCGACGTAACGCAGGTAATTGCTGAAATGGAGGAACCCGGCGGCATCGGTCTCCGCAAATTCAACCGTCTTGCGCACGCGGAACGTTTCCATCATCGGACGAGTGTGCGACAAGGGGATGTCGTGGCAAGACGAGCCTGAAGGGGGAAGCATCCCCGTCGTGTTTGCATGTCGATGCCGGTTCGGTAGACTCGGGGTGCACCCATTCGGACCATGGGGGAAAAACTTCTCAAGCGTTGTTGTCCTCATTGCCCTTCTTCTCCTGATTATGGCTATCTTTGGCGGACGAGTATTTGACAGCGCTGTGCGCGAGGGAATCACCACCTACGGCCCGGCGTTGACGAAGACTCCGATTGAAATCGGGCAGTTGGAGGTTTCCGTCTGGAGTGGGCGTGGCCGCGTAGAGGACCTCGTTATCGGCAATCCCCCGGGCTACGAGGGAGCGTTTGCGGTGCGTGTGCCATTGGCGACGCTGGAGGTAAGCCTGGGCTCCATCCTGAGCGAGACCATCGTGATCAAACGGGTGCATGTGCGGGACCCGGTCGTGCAGCTTGAGACGGAGGAAGAGATCATGAATCTTCGCCAAATCCGGAACAACATAGCGGATGCCATCGGGGAAGAAGATCCCGGACCGCCTGAAGATCGAAAAAAATACGTCATCGAAGAATTCGTTTTGGAAGGGGGGCAAATCTCGGTTGAGGACGTGGAGGAGGCGTTCTCGATGCGGACGGTGCGGTTGAGCGACATCGGGCGCACAGAAAACGGCCTCCTTGGCGAAGCCATCGTGCAACGGATTCTCGAAGCCGTCATCGAGGAGATGGTCCCAGTCCTCGGTGATGCCGCGACGGGACTCGTCGAGGATCCAGAGGAATCGATGGGTGCCGCCGAAACGGTCGTAGATACCGTTCAGGACTGGTTCGGCGGTGGTGACGAGGGCGAAGACGAGTCGGAGAAGGAGCGGTGAACGGCAACCCGGGCGGGAATGCCCGCCACCGAAGGAGCGAGCACCGATCAGGAACCGGCGACGCTCGCCGTTCGGGCTTGATCGCGAAACAGGCCACACTACATGGTAGAGGTTTTGTTTCGTGATACGGGTACCACAGAGAAAGTATTCTCCGCAGGCGTTGGAAAACTGGTTTCAACGGATGGTGGAACCATGGGAACGACAGTTCAAGCAGGCTGAACTGGAACGCGCACGGGAGATCTATCGGCAGGGAGAAGTGCGTTCGGTCGAACTCGCCGAAGATCATGCGATTGTCTATGGAGGACGATCGAACGAGGACGTCTATGCCGTCCTCGACTGGAAGCCCGGGACCACGCTCGCTGTCCGCCATTCGGTGAGCGACAAGGGGCTGGGGCGTGCATTGGCGGCGGCAGGACTCTACGAGATCGAAGAGCTGGTGGCCGATGAGGTGGAGGCGCTTTCGGAGGACGCCGACCAGAGCGGTGCGCAGGCAACCGCGGTTGTTTCGGAACCTGCTCCGAAACTAAAGAAACCGGTTGAACCGGGGCGGCCTCTGCACGTCACCCTGTCCACCACCTCCCGCGGGTTGAGAATGGAAGCGCATTGGGAAGGCGATGGAAAGAAGCGCGAAAATGCGTTCAGGAGCCGCAAGCTGGCGCCTGGCGAACGGGAATCGCTCATCGCGCTCACGATGCAGGCACGCAAGGCGGGCTTTGGCCACCGCACTTTCAGTGGGGACTATATTCTCCGGGACCCGACGCAGATTGCTGATTTTCTGCGCAAGGAGCTGGGACGGTGGCGCCAACGGTTTTGCGTTTCGCAGGATCCTTCGGTGCACGCCCTTTCCCGCGGTGTTCGCTCGGTCGAAGTGGGACTGCATGTGGCGCGCAATGGACACGGAATGCGATACCAGTGGTCCGGCCGGCTCGGCGGAAAGCTCATCAGTGACGAACTCCTTGGCCAGTTGTTGCGACAGCCCGACCGCACACTGCTGGATGGGGAAGCTGGCATGCTAAGGGTTTCCCGGAAGCAGGCGGCGTGGATCGCGGATTGGCAGCCGTTTCTAGAGGAGCGGTTTGAGGGGGCGCTGCCGTTCTATATGCTCTTTTCGCTGCAGGGCCAGTCAGCCGTACCGGTGGAGTTGAGCCGCGATCTCGAAGCGTGGAGGAAGGAACTGGAAGCAGGTGTCGGCACGCGAGCGGAGGCCGTCCCCGGCGTCCTGCGGCCCTATCAGGAGGCAGGCGTCCAATGGTTGCGGTATCTGCACGAGGCGCAATGCCATCCTCTCCTCGCGGACGAAATGGGTCTCGGGAAAACCTTGCAGGTCCTCAGCCTTCTATGGAGCGACCCGGTGACGCGGGAGCGTCCGGCGCTCGTCGTTTGCCCGGCGAGCGTTCTGCCCGTCTGGGAGGCCGAAGCGCGGCGGTTTTTTCCGGAGATGCGGACCCGGCGTCTCCGGAAGGGGAATGCGTTCGAGGAGCGCGAAGAGGGCGTCCTCTGGCTGAGCAGTTACACGCAGCTCCGGCGCCATCGGGATCGACTCGGCGAACGGGAGTTTTCCTATGCGATTCTCGATGAAGCCCAGGTGATCAAGAATCCGGATGCAAAGGTAACCCATGCCTGCTGGGCGATCCGCGCGCGGCGGCGCCTTGCCGTGACCGGGACACCGATCGAAAATCGCCAACTCGATGTCTGGAGCATCTTCCGTTTCCTCATGCCGGGTCTTCTCGGGACGCGTCGACGGTTCGAAGAGGAAATGGGGAAGGATGAAGTCAAGGGGACAGAACGCCTCCGCCACCAGCTGGCACCGTTTGTTCTCCGGCGCACGAAAGCGGAGGTGGGGAATGAACTACCGGAGAAGATCGAGACGGTGTTGCCGTGCCCCCTGACAGATGTGCAGGTCGCAGAATACCGCCGTCTCGTCGAATCGGGTGAGCGCGAGCTCGGGGAGGATACGCGGGATGCGCTGCGATCGCGGGCGATGCCATTGTTCACGCTGCTCACGCGCCTTCGGCAGGTCTGTTGTGATCCGGGTCTTCTGCCATGGCGGCAGGATGATGTCTCCCAGAGCGGAAAACTCCTGACGCTTTGTGACCGGCTCGAATCGGCGCTGGGTTCGGGACGAAAGGCAGTCATCTTCAGCCAGTTTGTGCGGTTTCTGGACCGCGCGGATGAAATCCTGCAGGACCGGTTTCCCGCGGTCCCCCGATTCCGGCTCGACGGGCGCACGGCGGAGCGCGCAGTGCCGGTGCGGGAATTTCAGGAAAGGGAAGGACCGGGCCTGATCCTCGTGAGTCTCAAAGCGGGAGGGACGGGCATCACCTTGCACGCCGCCGACTACGTATTTCTTCTGGATCCATGGTGGAATCCCGCCGTTGAAGCCCAGGCCATCGACCGTGTGCACCGGATCGGCCAGACCCAGCGGGTGATGGTCTACCGACTCGTCGCGCAGGGAACAGTGGAGAGCCGGATCGAGGAGTTGAAAGCGCAGAAGCAGGGGAGGTTCGACGCTCTCGTCGGCGGCATGGAGGGCGCGGTCGACTGGGCGTCCCAGTTTGATCGCCTTGCCGATCTGATCGCTTATCGGGAAGAATAGGACGGCTGTCGGCGATAAGCCGAAAAAATTCAGCAGCTCGTCCCCTGGCGTGCCGTTGAACGCACTTGCGTCTCCCCATAGGGGTGGGAACAATACGGAGGAAAATTCCGTTCCCGATCCGGTGGCCCTCGCAGATTGGGGGCGAACGCCCCGGGAGACTCCGCTCGTCATCCAGACTGTCCTCATTATCTGACGCATGAAGCCATCGCTCGTTGTTCTCGCTGCCGGAATGGGAAGCCGCTATGGTGGCCTCAAGCAACTCGCTGAGGTGGGTCCCGATGGTGAGACGCTCCTCGAATACGCGGTCTACGACGCCATCCGGGCGGGATTCGGAAAGGTCGTTTTTGTGATCCAGGAGAGCTTTCACCGCGATTTTGAAGCGGTCATTGTGAAACGGTTGCGTGGTCAGGTGCCAGTCGAACTGGTGTTTCAGGAGCTGCCGCAGGTGCCGTCCGGCTGTCGGGTGCCGGAAGGTCGGGAAAAACCATGGGGAACCGGCCACGCGGTGCTCGTGACCCGGCCACTGGTACGCGAACCGTTTGCCGTGATCAATGCCGATGACTACTACGGCCGTTCCGCATTCATTCGTTCGGTGCAGTATGTCGAGCAAATGACAACGGCCAACTGGCCCGTGCATTTTGGACTGGTGGCATTCGCGCTGGGACGGACCCTTTCCCCCCATGGGGCTGTCTCCCGGGGCCTCTGCGAACTGGATGCAAAGGGGTTTCTCGCAACCGTCACCGAACGCACCCAGATCGTCTCCACTCCCGAAGGGCCCTTGGCGCGAGGTTTCCATGGCGATGAACGGCTTGCACCGGAGACGCCGGTGTCGATGAACTTCTTTGTCTTCACGCCCGCGATTTACCCGTTCCTCGAAAACCAGTTTCGCCAGTTTCTCGAAAGAGCCGATCTCTCACCCAAGGACGAGTTCTACCTGCCAGCCGCGGTCGCGGTGATGATCAGGCGCGGTCAGGCGAAGGTGGAAGTGATGCACTCGGAGGACCCGTGGATGGGGGTGACGTATCCGGAGGATCGGGAATTTGTCGTCGCACGTTTCAGGAAGCTGGTAGAGGAAGGCTTCTACCCGCGGCCTTTGTGGTGACAACCCTCACAGGTCGGGCTCGAAAAACGCCACGACGACCGCAATATTGTCCGGTGCTCCGCGTTCGAGGGCGAGTTCGAGGAGCACTTCAACGGCCTGCAGCGGTGTTTCCATCGCGCCCAATGTGGAGCAGAGATCGCTCTTCGGGAGGATCTTGGTGAGACCGTCGGTGCAGAGGAGGAGACGGTCACCGGCGACGAGAGCGCAGTCTGACAGCGACGTTTCCAGCTCGTCGGAAGCCCCGATACAACGGGTGAGGGTGTGGAAGTAATACTCGGGCAGGGAAGGGCCGCCGGAGGAGCCGTGGGAGCCGCCGTAAAGCGCTGCCATGGTATGCTCCTCGGTCAACACATGCAATTCTCCCGCTCGCCAGAGCAGCGCAGCCGAATCGCCCACATGGCCGATGAAGAGCCGATCCCTATGAACGCACGCAGAAGTCAGGGTCGTCCCGATACTGGTATCCTCGTAGCGGCTTGTCCCGACCTTGTGGACGGCGTGGTTGACCGCCCGAAACATCGCGCCGAAGTCCGGCTGATGTCCATTGAGACTGGTATTCGCCTCGTGCGATAGCACTTCGAGGGCGAGGCGGCTGGCGTCTTCTCCATCGGGGAGTCCTCCCAGACCATCGGCGACGGCAAACAATCGGCCCGAAGGCAGGATCAGAAAAGCGTCCTCGTTGTTCTCACGAACGCATCCTGTATGGGATCCTCCATGGCTTGATATTTTCATCAAGGCTCCATCAATGGCAGAAAGGAATCGCCACCTCAACTTTGAAGCGAGTGTCGGTGAAAAGAGTGTGCGGCCCGGAGAAGCCGCGGGTTGTGCGGTTTTTTTCACCGAGGCGAAAGAGCGCGGGTAGCGCGGGTCGGATCGACGTTAGTCCCCTTGTTCACTTGCCGGGCGGGTGTCGATCGCTACTGTCCAGATCGTGGAAAGGGGGGGAGGTATCGTCTTTTTCGACGGCGACTGCGGTCTCTGTGAAAGAGTCGTGCGCTTCATTCTCGACCGGGACCAACGCGGTGTTTTCCGCTTCGCTCCGCTGCAATCGCCCTTTGCCGCCGCCTTTTTCGAGCAACACGGGTGGCATCCGGACGGCTTGGACACGATGGTCGTCTACCGCGCCGGGCGCTTCCACCTCCGCAGCGATGCGGCCATCGCGATTGCTCGCGGGTTGCCGGGCATCTGGTCGTTGGGAGCATATTTCTCTCCTTTACCGAAACCGTTGCGGGACGGGGTCTATCGCTGGATCGCCGCCCGTCGGCATCGCTGGTTCGGCAAGCCCGGTGCCTGTCGAATGCTCCGTCCGGGCGAAGGAGTCCGCTTCCTCGGCTGATTTTCTCTTTCCGATACGATGGGCATTGTTCACGAAGAATTTGTACTGAAGACGCCGGGTGCCGGTCTCTTCGAGTTCACTGACGCCTGCGAGAGCGCGGTCCGGCGGCACGGTTGCAGCATCGGCCTGCTCAGCGTCTTTTGCTGCCACACCTCCTGCAGTCTCGTGCTGATGGAAAACGCCGATCCTTCCGCCAAGCGAGACCTCGAAGGCTGGCTCGACCGGCTTGTCGATCCACACGATCCGCATTTCTCCCATACGGCGGAAGGGCCGGACGACATGCCGAGCCATATCAAGATGGCACTGACGCGCAGTAGTGAAACGATTCCCATTATCGACGGGAGGTTGGGGCTCGGTACCTGGCAGGGCATCTTCTTGTGGGAACACCGGACGCGCGGCCACCGCCGTCGATTGATTCTCAGCGTTGCCGGCTAGTGGCCGAATGAATGGATTTCCTTCGCTTCTGCCATAGCCGATGGGGCGTTCGCCCAAAGCGGTGCGGCTATTGCGACATGTTTCTCATTTTGCTTGCGCTGTGTCCGCCTCCCGGTTCATTCCACCACCATGGCATTACCAGTGATCTCGAGGATTTCGGGCCGCGCAGTCCCCATCCGGGGAGATGATATCGATACGGATCGAATCATACCGGCCAGGTTCATGAAATGTGTCACTTTTGACGGTCTCGGCGAGTACATGTTCTACGATGTCCGGTTCGCCGAAACGGGTGAAATGAAGCCCCATCCTCTGAACGACGAACGCTTTGCGGGTGCCAGGATTCTCGTCTCGGGGAACAACTTTGGCTGTGGTTCCTCGCGGGAGCACGCGCCCCAGGCGATCTATCGGTTCGGCTTTCGCGCCGTCATCGCGGAGGGATTTGCGGAAATTTTCTTCGGCAACAGTGTGCAGCTGGGCATGCCCTGCGTCTCGATCAGCCGGGAGGACCGTTTGGCCTTGAGTGACGCGCTGGAAGCGGATCCTTCAATCGAGGTGTCGATCGATCTGGAGTCGCGGGAGGTTCGCTACGGCGACAAGACCATCCCCTGCACGATGCGGGAAGGCGGTCGGCACGCCCTCCTCAGCGGGCGGTGGGATCCACTTGAAGATCTGGTTGAGGCCCTGCCCAAGGTGGAGCAGGTGGCGGAGCGGTTGCCTTATCTGCAAGGGGCGTGAGCGTTGGGAGGCTATGAGAGGGCCTTTTTCGGAAAAGCCGAACCTTTCTCCTAGAGGCGGGTCTGAAGGGAAGTAGGCAATCTTATGTATGATACGTTCCAAGACGCGGGCATTTTCGCGTGGCCCCTGCTTCTGTGCTCGCTCCTCGCGACCTTTATCATTGTTGAGCGGCTCATCGCACTGCGAACTTCGAGGATCATCCCGAGCGCCGTTCGCCAGCAGCTGACGGCGGGGGAGATTCCGGAATCGGGGGATATCCGATCGGTCGCGGGCCGGATCATCGCGTTCTATCATGATCCCCAAAGCGATGCCGAGCAGTTGAAGGCTTTTGCGCGGTTGCAGCTTTCGCGCATGGAGCGCGGACTTTTCATCCTCGAGATCGTCGTCAGTGCGGCACCGCTGATCGGTCTTTTGGGAACGGTCACCGGACTCGTGGAAGTCTTCAGTCACATGCCGGAAAGCGGCACTCCGGATATGGATGTGTTTCGGGAAGGCGTGGCTCTTGCCCTCACGACCACCGTCATCGGTCTCGCGATCGCGATTCCTTCCCTCGCGTTCAACAGTTACCTTGGGCGTAGAATCGAGTCCTATGCTGCGGATCTCGAAGTCGGGCTGGAGCGCCTCATCACCTCCAAGCGCACGGGCGGCTCCCGATGAGCCAGGACGGGTTGAGACCGGTCCGGAAGCGTCGGCAGGCGGACGTGAATATCGTTCCCCTGATCGACGTTCTGGTCGTCCTGATCTTCTTTTTCCTCTTCTCGACCCAGTTTCGCAACTTCACGATGTTGCAGCTGACCCTCCCGCAGATCGAGACGGCGGCGGAAGCACAGGCATCGCAATACGTGGAAATTGGAATCAGTCGCGATGGGGATATTTACTACAATGGCGAGAAGGTGGACAGCGAGGAACTGAATGTGCGCCTTGCCCTCGTCGCGCGCGTGGACCCGACCAAACCCATCGTCATCAGCGCCGATGAAGGTAGTCTCCTCAAGGATACGACGAATGTGATGGATATCTGCCGGAAGAACGGACTCGAGTCGCTGCAGTTGCATGCACGATAGCGATGGCGGGGATTGCCTCCGGCGGCGAAGGATGCAGGGTCAGGAGGATGGGCAGTGTCTGGAAATATGCGGTGCGGGGATGGCAAAGCTGGATCGAAGTGTCCGGGGAGGACGCTCCCGATTTTCTTCAGAGCCAGTTCAGCAATGATCTGCGGGTCGCGTCGGGGGGCGCGGTTGCCGGGTTGTGGCTCGATCACCGGGCGCGCATCCACGGTGCATCAACGGTCCTGCGGCTCGAACCGGAGCGTTTTCTCCTCACGAGCCGGGACACGCAATCCGCCCCGCTCCTCGAACGCCTCGAATCCCACGTCATCGCCGATGAGGTCACCTTCAGCGACCAAACGGGATCGGTATGCGGGTTGCAACTGGTCTGCGATGAGGAGGCAGCGCCTTTTCCGGACGCTCTCGCCGATCTCGATCCGGAGGACGATCAGTTCAGCAAAGACGATTGTGTCCTATCATTTTACGGACGCAGTGGGTTTCTCCGGACGATCGAAGTTGCCGGAACAGAAGCAGCCATTGACGACCTTCGCCGAAAGCTCGATCGGGAGGGCGTGGCGATCATCCCCGATCCGGAAATGGAGGAACGGAGAATTCGTGCGGGGCTTCCGCGGATCCCTCAGGAGGTCGGCCCGGGAGAGACCCCGTCCGAAACAGGCTTGAACCACCTTTGTTCGTTGCGCAAAGGATGTTATCTCGGACAGGAAGTGGTGAATCGGCAGGTGAGACTGGCGCGCGCGAACCGGGTTCTTGTGGTCGTTCGTATGCGAACCGCAAATACAGAAGAAGCCCCCTTTCCCATATTCGCGGAGGCGGCCGAAGTGGGTGAAGTGCGGTCGTTGGTCACTCGACAGGATGGAATTATCGGCCTCGCGATGCTGAAGGCGAAATACCGCTCGGCGGAACTTGTCGCGGGGACGGAAGGGAACCTGCCGGTGGAGGTCCTGCAAGATGGCTGATGCCTCTGAAGAAGAAACGGTAGTGGAAAACCTAGCACGTATGGCGGAACGTCTGGGGGCGTCCCGCGGACAGGCCGAAGTCATGGCGAGGCAAATGTGGAAACGCTCCGTTCAGCTAGCCGAGGAACGCCAGATCAAGCAGGTTGAGGCACTGGACGGGCTGTTGAGACTGATGATCAGCGGCTCGCAGGGAAGGGGGCCTGAAGAAGCGAGTAATGATGAGGATTACGACCCGGCTGCGCGATGAATTTCTTTTACTTTCTTATCGCGAGAATCGCATTGACGGCGGGTGATCGGCGTTCTTTGTTCGCGAAGAGATTGAATATCCAATCACACAAACGATAAAGGAACTAAATGAATAAGGCTGAATTAGTTGAGACAGTGCAGAAGGCCCTCGGCGGCGAAACCTCCAAGGCGGCAGCAGAACGTTGTGTCGATGCGGTTGTCGAAGGCATCAAGAAGGGCCTCAAGGGC
>CAZVQJ010000003.1:0-49115 GCA_964629165.1 uncultured Puniceicoccaceae bacterium | reverse complement strand
GACAAGATCCTTGCCGATGATCGGGTTGTGGTTATCACACGGGATGAGAACCTGCGGGATCTTCTGCGACTTTTTCGTCACTAACTCAATATACGACACCTCATATGGATACTGAATCAAGCGTGCAAGGGCCACTTCTCGAAGCCGACTCCCAGGCCCGGAACTTTGGCATGTTCTGTCACCTCGCCAGCCTCTCGGGCTTCATCATTCCTTTAGGGAGCATTCTCGGCCCCCTCCTGCTCTGGATCCTCAAGAAAGAGGAATTCGCGTTCGTCGACGACCAAGGGAAGGAAGCCTTGAATTTCAACATCACGTTGGCCATTGCGGGCCTGATTTCGGCTGTCCTGACGGTGGTCCTGATCGGTTTCCTCCTCCTCCTCGGTGTATTTATCGCGTGGATCGCCTTCACCATCATCGCTGCGATCGCGGCGAGCAAGGGTGAGGCCTATCGCTACCCGTACACGCTTCGCCTTGTAAAATAGTCAAGCGGGGCTCGCGCTCATTCTGCCCTCCCTCCGGCACTGCGGGACGCCCGGATGAATTTCCTCCTCATCGGCAAGCTGCAGGCGGTGATCCTGACCGCGCTCGCGGTGTCGATGAGCGGGAGTGCCGCGCTCGCCTGGGCCTACGACGAATCCCCGCGGCATGCGGAGGCCTTCCATGGTTTCCTTTTCAGTGCCCTCGTGACGGGCGTTTGCGCGGTCGGGCTGTTCCTTTTCTCGCGCGGCAGCAGCAACCTGATTTATCGCCGGGAAGCCCTTGCGGTGATCGGTATCGGCTGGATCACCGCCAGTCTCTTCGGCGCCCTACCCTATTACCTGATCCTTGATGATATCAGCCTTGGCGGAGCGATTTTTGAATCCACTTCCGGGCTGACGACAACGGGAGCTTCGATCCTTTCGGAGCTTGAGCGCCTCCCGCCCAGCCTGCTTTTCTGGCGTTCCATGTCACAGTGGATTGGCGGCCTTGGCGTGGTCGTCTTTTTTGTCACCGTGCTCGCCTTTCTCGGGGCGGGGGCAAAAACGCTTTTTGCGGGGGAATCCAGTGCGGAGGCGGCAGATCTCGATGCCCCGCGGGTACAACGGGGCATTCTCCGACTGCTGTTGCTCTACGGGCTTCTCTCGGTTTGCGCTTTCAGCGCCTTTGCGACCGCCGGGATGCACTGGTTTGACGCCGTTAACCACGCCTTCACCACGATCAGCACCGGCGGTTTCAGTACCCGGTCCGGAAGCATCGCCGATTTCGGGAACCCTGCGGTCGAATGGGTCACGATCGTCTTCATGGTGATCGGGGGCACAAGTTTCATTCCGATGCTGCGCGTCGCGCGCGGAGACCTCCGTGCGCTCCATCGCTCAACCGAGGTAAAGGTCTACTACCGCCTCCTCGCCTCTGCGACTATCGTCGTCGCCCTCGTCCTCTGGTTCTCCGGTGGGGGTGAGTTTTCCGGGCGGGCGCACGAGACGATCCGGGCAGCGGCTTTTCAGGTCGCTTCGATCGCCACGACAAGTGGTTTTGCGACCAAAGATTACGATCAATGGGTCCCCTCCGTCCAGTGCATCCTGGTCATCCTCATGCTCATTGGGGGGTGCTCCGGCTCCACTTCGGGCGGGTTGAAGGTGATCCGTGTGGTGATCGCCGCGAAAATTTCGCTCCAACAAGTCGAGCGCTCCTACCGTGCACACGTCGTGAGGCCGTTACGGGTGAGTGGGGACAACCTCACCCGGGACGCGCAGGAGACCACCCTGGTGTTTTTTGTGGTGCTCGGAGCGATCGCGACGAGCAGTGCCGTGATCATCGCGCTTCTCGAGCCCAGTCTGAGCCTGACCAGCAGTGTCAGTGCAATGATCGCCTGCCTCTTCAACATCGGGCCCGGGCTCGATCAGATCGGGCCGATGCAGAACTACGCCGGGATCCATGATGTCACGAAGATTTTTCTCGCGCTCCTCATGATCCTTGGGCGGGTGGAACTTTTCGCAGTTCTGGTGCTGTTTGCTCCCGCTCTCTGGAAAAAATATTGAGCGGGCCGGGTCGCCCTATCGACTATTCGTCACCATCATCACCGATCGCCTCGACGGGGCAGCCTTCAAGGGCTTCCATGCACTGGTCGATCTCCTCCTGCGTCTGCGGTTGCTTGAAAACAAAGGAATAGCCGTTGTCATCGCTGCGTGTGAAAAAGTCCGGCGCCGTTTCCCGGCACAGGTCACAGTCGATGCACTGCTCATCGACGTAGAACTTGCCAGCCACGTTTTCAGGCCACTTGTCACTCTTGTCCGCCATAAGAGGACGAATCTCTGCTCGGGTACTCTCAAGTCAAGGCGGATTGGAGCACACCTCTGCAGGATCGAGGCACCCGGCACCGGAGGCATCAGCGTTTCAGATCGCTCCACCACCGATTCTTGCCATCGGTCATCCGGTCCGCACTCTGGTGGGTTTCCATGAGCATTTACTCCCGCTCGTACATGCGAGACGACTACGGCGCGCCCCGCCCTGCGTTTGACGCCGTCAAGTTCATCCTGATCAGTCTGGTTGCGGTTTTCCTCGTCCAGATGGTGGCTGCGGTGTGGATCCGGACGGACTTCATCACCAGCTACTTCGGGCTGAGCATCGACAATATCCGGCATGGTCTCGTCTATACGCTGCTCACCTACGGCTACCTTCACGAGACTAGCAACAGCTTCCCGCTCCACCTGCTCATCAATGGGCTTATCCTGTATTTTGCGGGACGCTACCTTCAGATGCGGATCGGCAGCGTGCGGGTGCTCGAGCTCTTCCATCTCTCGGTCTTTGCGGGCGGGCTCCTCTGGCTGGCTGTCTCCGTCACCACCGGTTCCCCCTTTCAGCTAATCGGGGCCTCAGGAGGTGTTTTCGGCTTCCTCGTCCTGTTTGCGCTTCTCAACTGGCATGACCGGATCCGCTTTCTCCTCTTTTTCGTCATCCCGGTCGACATGACCGGGCGCATGATCTTCTATGTCCTCTTGGGGATTCAGGCATTCTTTTTTCTCTTTGGCGAACTTCCCGGGGCCGCGCATGGCACCGCATATTCAGCCCATCTCGGGGGTATCGGAATGGCCTGGCTCTACAACCGCTATCTCCTCCCGCGGCCACCTTTGACCGCCTCTCTTCTGGCGAGAAAGGCGACAAAGAGCGCGCCACCCTGGAAAAGGCGGGGGGAAGCCGCGAAAGAGCGCAGTGGGCGCTTCACGGTCAATCTGAAGGGTACGCAGAAGCCCAGCGGGCGCTCTGCCAGCCTGCGCCCGGAAGTCGACCGTATCCTCGACAAGATCAATGAGAAGGGTTTTGGCGCCCTCACCGACGAAGAAAAGCGTACCCTCGATCGCGCAAAGGATCAGCTCTGATACCGCACACTGCGCGGAGGGATTGCCGATTTTTGCCCGAGAGCGCGCTGGCGGCCCCTTGACACCGGGCCTCAGGCGAGTCCGCGCTCGCTGCTTTCGATGAACGCGATGATCTGGTCGATCAGCGAATGGTCTCCCAGTTCGCCTGATTTCAGGCGTTCCAGTGCCTGGCCCCGGTTGAGTTTGGAGCGAAAGATCAACTTGTAGATGCGTTTGGCGAGGAGCATTTCCTCCTCCGAAAACCCCGCCCGCTGCATACCCACCTTGTTGAAGGTGCGGTGTGTCGCGGAGTTCCCTTCCACGATCATGTAGGGAAGCGCGTCCTGAACGAGTCTCGAGCAACCGCCGATCATGACGCCGTCCCCGATCCGGGTGAACTGGTGGGCGGCGGCCAGTCCTCCGATCACGACGCGATCACCCACCAGGCAGTGCCCGCCGAGCGTCGCATTGTTGCTGAAGACGCAGTCATTCCCCACCGTGCATTCGTGCCCCACGTGACTATAAGCACAGAACAGGTTGTCTGATCCGATGCGCGTGCAGCGGTCGGCGAAGGTCGCGCCATGGATGGTGCAGAACTCGCGAAAAATGTTTCGGTCACCCACCACCACCGGCGCCACCGCGCCTTTCCATTTCTTGTCCTGCGTTCGCCCACCGACAAAGGCGTAGGGAAACACCTCGTTATCGACTCCGAGGACGGTCGCACCGTCCACTGTCCCGTGATGATGCACATGCGTCCTCGCGCCCAGTCGAACGTTTGCACCGATAAACGCCATCGCACCGATGATCACGCCTGGCCCCAGCTCAGCCCCGTCCTCGACAACCGCTGAAGGGTGAATCTGTGGCGCAGCCTCCGTCATCACATGCCCTCTTCCGGCACATCGAGAACGGTGAAAGTCAGCTCACCGGAGGAGACGACCTTTCCATCGACCATGCACTTCACCTCGGCCGAGGCGATTTTGTTGCGCCGATTCTTGGTGATCCTTGCATGAATTTCCAGTTGATCGCCGGGCACCACCGCCCGACGAAACTTCACCCGGTCAGCACTCATGAAAAATGCGACCCGACCGTCGCTCGAAACCTTCCGGAGCATCAGGATCCCTGCGGCCTGCGCCATCGCCTCAAGCTGAAGCACGCCCGGCATGACCGGATTCCCGGGAAAGTGCCCCTGAAAATAGGGTTCATTGATCGTCACATTCTTGATCGCGCGGAGTTCTTCGTCGCTCACAAATTCAACGACACGATCGACCAGAACAAAGGGATAGGCGTGCGGCAGGAGGTCGAGGATGCGCCGAATGAAGAGCTGGTTCTCCAGCGGGCTCAGAATGGTTGAGCGATTTGACTGCGCCCGTTCCACGCGTTCAAGCGCCTTCGGCATGGCTGGGGCCCGCATCTTTTCAAAGAGGCGCTTCGTCAGCTCCGAATTCAGCTTGTGCCCCGGCCGCACCGCCACGATGTGCGCCTTGAGCCGTTTCCCGAGCAGCGTAATATCTCCGATGATGTCCAGGATCTTGTGCCGGACAAACTCGTCCTGGAAGCGCAGGGGCTCCTTCGAAAGAATCTGGTCGCCCTTGATGACGATCGCGGAGTCGAGACTGCCTCCCTGAATTTTTCCCAGCTTCAGGAGGGGTTCGATGTCTTCGTAGACGGTGAAGGTACGGGCGGGCGCGATGTCCGCAATGTAGGTCTCCGGATCCAGATCGATCGATAGGTGTTGCGTATGGATACCGCGATCATCCGCGCTCGTACACGTGATCTTGAACCCGTCATACGGCAGCGCGATGATCGAACGGTTCCCTTCCGTGATCGATATCGGCTCGGTCAGCTCGAAGTAGTCCCGCTCGACATCCTGCTCAACCGGCTCCGCCTTCTGGATCAGGTTGACGAAATGTTTGGCGGATCCGTCGAGGATCGGCGGCTCGGATGCATCCAGTTCCACAATGCAGTTATCGATGCCACACCCGCTCAGCGCGCTCAGGATGTGTTCGATCGTGTGCAACTGCGTATGCCCCATCGTGATGTCCGTGCTGCGAACAAGCTCGCTGTTCACCATCTCGATCTGCGGTTTTACCTCCGGTCGACCATAGAGATCGATACGGCGGAAGAGGATACCTTGGCCGACCGCAGCCGGCTTGAGGGTGAGATGCACTTCTTTACCAGTGTGCAGGGCCTTACCGTGGGTCGAGACTTCGCGAAGGATCGTACGTTGCTTCATGCCGGGCAGGACAGACCAAGGGTCTGTACAAGCGTCCGATATAGAAGCCGGAAAATTTCACTGTAAAGGGCATTCACCGCCCTGACCCCTGCAGAAAATCCCGATCGGGCGAACGCCACCCATTCAGTTTGACTCGAAAAGGGGCTTTTCTGCAAGAATCCGCTCCGCAAGCTCTTCTCCCATGGCCACTCCCACCGAACTCCGAAAAGGCAAAGTCATCCTCTTCAACAACGCGCCGCACCTCGTCCTCGAGGCGCAGCACCGCACGCAGGGGCGGCAGGCAGGCTTCATGCAGGTCACCCTCCGGAACCTGTACTCGGGCTCGAGCACCAACCAGAAGTTCCGATCTACCGATTCGGTCGAGATCCTGCCGACAGACGTGCGGCGCTTCGAGTTCAGTTTCGTGGATGACATGGGTTACCATTTCATGGACCCGGAGACCTTTGAGGATGTCGTTCTCGCCGAGCCGCTCGTCGAAGATGCCAAGCCGTTTATCTCCGAGGGCAGTATTGTCGATGTGCTCCTCGTCGACGAGAACCCGGTTCAGGTGGACCTGCCCAACTCGGTCGAACTCGATGTGGTGGAAGCTCCCGAGGGTCTCAAAGGGGATACTACCGGCGTCGCTCTGAAACCGATCACGACATCCACCGGATTGGTTGTGCAGACACCGCTCTTCATCAAACCCGGCGACCGGATCAAGGTCTCCACGGCCGACCGAAGCTACCTCGGTCGCGTTTAGCGGCCGGACAAAAAAAGAGCACGGGACCCTTTCCGGAGATTCCCGTGCTCGTAAATTGAGGACGACGGCGGTAGAGCCGTCAGGCCACCCGTTCGACAAGCAGCTCGGGCGGATTCGGCCGCTTCGGCGCCAGACGATAGGCCTGTCGCAGGTAATCGAGAGCCCCTTCGAGCTTCGATTCGTCGTTGTAGTGGATCATCATGAGCGGCTCGCCCTGTTTGACCTGAGTGCCCACTTTCTTGATCTCCGAAACACCGACCGCCGAATCCAGCTTCTTGCCCTTCGTCGCGAGAATCTGGACCCCGCGGGCGATCATGCCGGCATTGATCGTGTGCACGTAGCCCCGCTTCGGTGCCGGTAACTTCCGCACATACTTCGCCTCCGGGAATTTGGAAGGATCGTCGAGGACGTTCGTTTTGCCCCCCTGCGCGGCGACCATTTCCTTGAACTTCTCAAACGCATGGCCGTCCTTCAGCGCACGCTGGACCGTCTGCTTGGCGGACAGCGTTGATCCGGCGACACCGGCCAGACGAACGATCTCCATGCCCAGCTTGAGAACAAGCTCCTGCAGGTCCTCGGGGCCTTCGCCCTTCAGCAGCTGCACCGCTTCGATGATTTCAAGACCGGTCCCGACGGTATCTCCGAGAGGCTGGTTCATGTCCGTCACCAAGGCCACGCAACGCCGGTTCATCGAGCGACCGACGCGCGTCAGGGATCGGGCGAGCTGCTTCGCCTGCTCGACGTCCTTGATGAAGGAGCCGTTCCCCCACTTCACGTCGACGACGAGCCCTTCCGCCCCTTGCGCCAGCTTGCGCGAGAGGACCGAAGCCGTGATCAGTGGCAGGCTCGGAACGGTCGCGGTCAGTTGCCGCATCTCATAAAGGATGGTGTCGACCGGAGCGATGGCGTCGGATTGGCTCGCCACACAACAGCCGACGTCAGCCAGTTGACTGACAAACTGATCCAGATCCAGCGTCGGGTTGAACCCCGGAATCGCGCTGAGCTTGTCGAGGCTTGAAATGACGAACTCCTCGTCGACGCCGTTCATGTTCGGCATCACGACGCCACAAGCCGCCGCCAATGGGATGAGCACAAGCGATGTCTTGTCACCGACGCCCCCCGTCGAATATTTGTCGATCTTTGGCTTGGTGATACGCGCCAGATCCACCACTTCCCCCGAGAGCATCATTTCTTCAGCAAGGATGGAGGTTTCCTGGGCACTCATCCCTTGGAAATAGATCGCCATGACAAGTGCTGCCAACTGATGCTTGGGTAGTTCCTTGTCGTAAATCGAATCGACAATGAAGCGGATTTCGTCGTGCGTGAACTCGCCACCGTCGCGCTTCTTCTCGATCAGATAAGCGTAGGACGGCTTGACGAACTTACGTGCAGATACAATCGTCTTTCTCATTAGGTAGCCTGATCCGGTGTCAACCGGGGTTTTCTCAATATCCGTAAACTTTTAATTGTAAGGCGATTAGATAGCTCATTGTCGAGTCTTATCTCAATTGCGTTGCAATTTGCCCGCTCTTTTCCGGTCAAACGCCCAAGATACCACGCTCGCCTGAAAAATCTACCGGCGCGGCGCAATTCCCCTTCTGCGGTGCCGCAGACACCTTGTTTCGATTTGCTTGACCGGGGGCGCTCGCCATCCAGCGTCCAGAGCGATGGAGGTCGAATTTCAACCCGCCAATCTGCTCGAACGCGTCGTCCGCGCGGCTGCCGCAACGGTCCCCGGACTCGGGCCCGATTTTGATCCGGTGATGCGCACCGCCGATCCCCGTTTTGGTGATTTTCAGGTAAACGGAATCCTTCCGCGGGCGAAGCAGCTGGGGCAACCTCCGCGGCCGCTCGGGCAGCACCTGCTTGACACGATCCACGCATCCGGCGTCCTCGATCCGGCGAGTGTGGCTGTTTCCCTGGCGGGCCCGGGCTTCCTCAATTTCACTTTGCAGCCGGCTTACCTGCTCGCGTGGGCACACAAGTATGGCGGAGCTGAAGCGCTCGCCACCGAGGCCGCCAGCATCCGCGCGGGGGACACCGTGGTGGTCGATTTCAGCTCGCCGAATACAGCCAAGGAGATGCATGTCGGCCACATCCGCTCGACCGTCATCGGAGAGGCTCTTGCCCGCCTCCTGACCTTTGCCGGAGCGGAAGTCATCCGGGACAATCACCTTGGTGACTGGGGAACCCAGTTTGGCATGTTGATCCATGCGATCAAGAGCCAGGGGTACGATCTCGATGCGCCGCACGAGAATCCGCTCGGAGACCTCGAGCAACTCTACAAAGACGGAAACGCCGCCTACAAGAGTTCACCCGAATCGGCGCAAGCGGTGCGTGATGAGCTGGTCCGGCTGCAACAGGGAGACCCGGAGAACAGTGTGATCTGGCAAAAGATCACGGAAGTGAGCTGGCACGCCTTTGAGCGGATTTATGAGCAGCTCGGTGTGCGTTTCGACAAAGTCCTCGGGGAGAGTTTTTACCGTGATCAGGTCGAAGACGTTTATCGAGAGCTGACCGGCCTCGGACTGGCCCGCGAGAGTGATGGCGCGCTGGTCGTTTTCCACCCCGAACATGCCCGGTTCGCCGAACAGCCATTCATCATCCGCAAGGCAGACGGCGCGAGCAACTATGCGACGACGGACCTCGCGACGATCCGCTATCGCGCCGAAGAGCTCCGTGCCGACGAGATCCTCTACTGTGTGGATTCCCGCCAGAGCGACCACTTCGAGCAGTTGTTCCTGACCGCAAAAAAGTGGTTCCACGCCCGGGACTGGAAACTTCCGGCTCTGTTCCACGTCAGCAACGGCACCGTCCTCGGGCCCAACAACAAGCCGCTCAAGACGAAGGAGGGAACTAATGTAAAGATGCAGGCGCTCCTCGACGAGGCCATCGAGCGCGCTTTTTCGATCGTCACGGAAAAAAATCCCGATCTCGCCGAAAGCGACCGGAAGCGCATCGCCGGGATCGTCGGGATTGGTGCCGTCCGTTATGCCGACCTTTCGCAGAATCGTTCCAGTGACTACCAGTTTTCGTGGGACCGCATGCTCGCGCTCGAGGGCAATACAGCGCCCTATCTCCTCTACGCCGGGGCCCGCATCCACAGCATTTTCCGGCGACTCGAAGTGGATCCTGGATCCGACTTTGCGGCCGTTGCCAGCCCCTTCGAGACGGAATCCGAGATTGCCCTCGCCCGCAAGCTCGTCGCCTTTCCCGCCGCCTTCAACCAGACGCTCGGGGAATACCGGCCGCACTATCTCTGTACCTACCTTTTCGAGTTGGCCGGCGTCTTCAGCACGTTCTACAACGCCGATCGCGTAGCGGTCGAAGATGCCGCAGTGCGGGCACGACGCCTCCTCCTCTGCTCGCGCACGCTGCTCATTCTCGAAACCGGTCTCCACCTCCTCGGGCTCGAGACACTGGAGAGGATGTGAGATTTGTTCCAGACGCTCTTCCGCCGACCGATATTCGGGAATAACGTTTCCCCGACATGGCGCGGATCATCAGCTTCATCAATTACAAAGGCGGCGTCGGCAAGACCACCCTCACGGTCAATCTGGCGGCCACTCTCGCGCACGATTTCGGCAAACGTGTTCTCCTCCTCGACGGGGATCCCCAGAGCAACTCCAGCATCTGGCTGCTCCGCCTCGACCGCTGGAACAAGTTGAACACGCAGCGGGATCAGACCCTCGTCAGCCATTTTCTGGGAGGGCGCCGGCTCGCCGATCTGCGCCATACGCCCTATGCGGAGATCCCGTCCCTGCAGGTCATCCCGACCACCTTCAACCTCATGGATCTCGAGCAGGATTGGGTTCCGGCCGGGGGCATGGATGCGGTCTTCACGCGCTTCGCGGATGATCTCGAGCAGCTGCGGAGGCATTATGACTACATCTTCTTCGACTGCGCACCCAACGTTTACCGCGTCAGCAAGTGCGCGCTGCTTGCGTCCGATGAAGTCATCGTTCCGGCCAACCCGGACGCCCTCAGCCTGCTCGGGCTCTCGCTCGTGGCGAAAAAGATCCTCGAGTTGCACCGACTTCAACTCCCGCGGCCAGAACTCGAAACATTGCCCTACGGGGGTACAAAGATCAGGGCGATCTGCATCAATGCCCGCAAAGCCGGTGCTTCCGTCGAGGGCATGCTGGCCCGTCTCCAGGTGAAAACACGGTCGCTCGCCGAACAGGGGGTTGCCTGGGAAAAAGCCGACCTCTGTCCGCAGCATATTCGCGACGCCGTGATCCTCCGTCGCCTTCCCTTCCGCGGAAAACCGCTCGTCCTCGATCCCAAGGCGCGCAACCTGCCGGTCACACAGGATTTTTCCGGGATGGCCGCCTTTATCGATAAGATGCCGGTTCTCCGGAAGGCCCCGGCCCCTTCAGCGAGTGCCGCGGTCTGACCGTGCGGGCATTCCGATCACGGAATGTGCCAGTCATATCGATGGCAGCTGAGCATTTCCGGATCGCCTTGCGTCACCCGCACGACATCCTCAATCCGCACACCGCCGATCCCCGGGTAATAGAGACCCGGTTCCACCGTGATAACCTGCCCCTCCCGGAGAGAGGAACCGGTCTGATTCACGCGGGGAGGCTCGTGCACCTCCAGCCCCAACCCATGGCCGAGACCGTGGAAGAACCCGACCGGCGTACCATCGATCACCGTCGTCTCATACCCGCAGGTCACAAAAAACGCCTGCACCTCTTCATAAATCTGACGACCGTCCGCCCCTGCCCGATGCTTGCCGAGGGCCTCCTGATGCGCGGCAAAGACCGTCTCATACAGTGCCTGCTGCGCATCGCTCGGATTTCCTTTGAAGTAGGTCCGGGTCATATCGCCGTGATACCCTGACGCGGAGACTCGGGGGAATATATCGATCACGATGAATTCGTTTGCTCGCAGAGGTCCGAATCCCCGGCAATGCGGGTCACAAGCCTGGTCCCCACCCGCCACGATGGTTCCGGTCGCCACCGCTCCCCGCTCGAGGCACGCCGTGTCGATCAACGCCCGAAGGCGCTCCGAGGTCAGGACTTTGCCCTCGTAAACCAGTTCTCCGGCGCGCACCTCAGCCTCCCGGAGCGCCTTTTCCGCCGCGCGGAATCCCGCCGCCGAAGCCGCGTTCCCCTCCTTGATGGCGGCCGCTTCGTCGTCGTCCTTGAACTCCCGGGCGGGGAACAACAGTCCTTCGACCACCTCCAGACGCACACCCAGCGCCTGCAAGGAAAACGCGATTCCGGCCGGAAAATCTCCCCCGATCTGGAAGACGTCGATGCCGCGTTCCCGCGCAATCGCCTGAATGATCCTGGGGACGGAACCTTCCCCCCCGACATCGCGGGTGCGCCGATGCCATTCCTCGAACGAAAGCAACTCGTCGAATTGCCCCTCCCGCCGGACGCGGGCGATTTCGAGCTGGTTCAGAACCGCCACCCTCCGGTCTCGGTCTCCAAACGCGATGAAGGCATCCGGTACCTCAACCCGTCCGAAATAAAGCACATCGGCACTGCGTTGAGTGGAGTCGTAAAGCAGCGGATTCGGCGGCGAGGGAGCGGTTCTGGCCATCGTTTTACCCTTGTCGCGGCCGGTTTCTTGTCCACATCAAAGACCCATGCGACACGTTCTTCCGTTCCTCGTCCTCAGCTGTGGAATCCTCGCCGGATGCTCCGCCGATGGCTGGGAAACGGCAAGGGAGCCCGCCCCCCTCGAAGAGGCACAACCGCTGCGAATCGATGGCGTCGAACTGCACGCGGAAATTGCGCTCACCCCGCGCGAACAACGGAACGGCCTGATGCACCGCGAAAGCCTTCCGGCGGATCATGGCATGCTCTTCGCCTATCGCGCGCCGGAACGGATGGCTTTCTGGATGAAGAACACCCTCATCCCGCTCGACCTGGGTTATTTCTCGGCCGAGGGGGAACTCCTTCAGATCGTTCGACTTTATCCCCGGGACCAGACTTCCCGCCCGTCGGAGAGCGATCAGGTCCAGTTTGCGCTCGAGATGAACCAAGGGTGGTTTCATGCCCATGGGCTGCGACCGGGGGCCCGCCTCGAGACCGAATGGCTCGGACGGGCACTCGCTGCGCGCGGAGCCGATCCAGCCGAATATGGCCTGGAAAGAGATCGCTGAGGACTCACTTCTACGGCAAGCGGAGGGAGGCGACCACTGGCTGCTCCGGGCGGCAATCATCGCGCTTCGCTTGACCCCTCCACTCGTCGCTGACTCTTTCCTTCGGATGCCGAAGCAACGATGGCGCAGATTTCTCGAGGAAGGCCAGGCGAAGATCGACGCCGATCTGGAGTTTCTCGTGCAGTGTTTCCGCGAAGTTCTCATCGAACTGGGCGAAGAGGCCTTGACGAACCTCCTTCCCCCAACGCCCCGCGAGAAGTCTCCCGCGCCGCTTCCTCCGCGGGCCAGCCAAGCCCTCTCGATCGTCTTTCAGCTCCTCAATCTGGTGGAGGAAAACGCGGCCCAGCAGGCGATGCGAACGCGCGAAAACGCATACGGTCCGGGCGCCGAATCCGGGCTCTGGGGACGCGAATTGTCAGCGCTTCGCAAGGAACGGATTTCGGCCGATGCCATCATCGAGAGCTTCTCCGTCCAGTCTGTCGAGCCGGTCCTCACAGGCCATCCGACGGAAGCCAAACGGTGGGCCGTCCTCGATCAACACCGCCAGCTCTATCTCCTCCTCGTGGAACTCGAGAACCAGATGTACACCGCCGCGGAGCGAGCGCGCATCCGGGATCAAATCAAGGTTGTTCTCGAGCAACTCTGGCGCACCGGGGAGATTCTCGTCACCAAGCCGGACGTTACCTCCGAACGCCGCAATGTGCTCTACTATTTTCGTGAGCGTTTCCCCGATGTCCTCGACCGGCTCGATCAACGACTGCTTCAATCGTGGGAACATTCCGGATACGCTGCCGAACGTCCACTGCGACACTCCGAGATGCCCAACATCCGCTTCGGCTCGTGGGTCGGAGGCGATCGGGACGGGCACCCCCTCGTAACCGCAGACGTCACTGCGGAAACTCTCCGGGAGTTCCGGGAATCCGCGATGATCATTTTCGACGAACGCCTCGCCGAGGTGCAGCGCCGGTTGGGTCTGTCGGTCTACAGCCAGGAAGTCCCGGAAATTCTCCGCAAGCGCATCGTCTCCTTGACGCGAGCCATGGGCGAAACCGCCACGGAAGTTTTTCAGACGCACCAGGAGGAACCCTGGAGACAGATGCTCGGGCTTATGCGTCTTCGCCTCGACCTTCCCGGCAGGCCGCGGAGTGCACAGACCTATGAGACTCCCGCCCAGCTCGCCGAGGACCTGAAAACAATTTCCGCTTCACTGGAGGCGATTGGCGCGCAACGCTTGGATCGTTTCCAGATCGCTCCTCTTCGACGCCACCTGCAAACTTTCGGATTCCATCTCGCGGTCCTCGATATTCGTCAGAACAGTGCCTTTCACGACCGCGCCGTCAGCCAGTTGCTGACCCTGGCAGGCATCAATTCAGCACCTTTCCTCGACGGCGATGAAGCCTCGAGGCAGGCCTTTCTGACCGCTGAATTGCAAAGCCTGCGCCCGTGTGCCCGCCCGGACGCCGTCGCCGGAGAAGAGGCCGAAGCCGTCTTGTCGGTCCTGAACGTCGCCCGAAGACACATCGACGCCCATGGACGGGCGGGGCTCGGTGCTCTCATTGTCAGCATGACCCGCGGCCTCTCGGATCTCCTTGCGGTCTATTTTCTTGCGCGTGAAGCGGGCCTTCTCCGGGCAACGCCGGAGGGTCCTATCTGCCTGCTGCCGGTCGTCCCGCTGCTCGAGACGATCGAGGATCTCGAGGCCGGGCCGCAGATTCTGAAAGAGTTTCTGGCTCATCCCATTACCCAACGCAGTCTCCCCTACCAGGCCCCGACTCTCGGAGAATATTTTCGCGCAGGCCAGGTGCCGGAGGCCGCCGCGCTGGCGCAGTTCGGCCGACCGATTCAGCAACTGATGCTCGGCTACAGCGATTCGAGCAAGGACGGTGGAATCCTCGCGAGCCAATGGGCCCTTCGCCGGGCAGAGCAGCAACTTATCGCGGTCGCCACCGATGCGGGAGTTCAGGTGCGGTTCTTCCATGGCCGGGGCGGAACCGTCAGCCGGGGAGCAGGGCCGACTCACCGCTTCCTCGAATCTCTGCCCGCGGGCAGCCTCGAAACCGGTTTGCGCGTGACTGAACAAGGGGAAACGATCGCCCAGAAGTTCACCAACCCGCGCACGGCGACCTACAACCTCGAACTTCTCATGGCGGGCTCGATCGCACAGTCCCTCAAGCCACGGGCGACGAAAGACCGGACGGCCCTCAGCGAAATCTTTTCCACCCTCTCCCGGACCAGCCGAGTCGCCTATCGGGAACTGCTTGAAGACGCCGATTTCATCGCCTTCTACCGGCAGGCTACACCGATCGATGCACTCGAGATCAGTCGTATCGGTTCGCGCCCTTCCCGGCGCACTGGCCAGCCGACGCTCGATGATCTGCGCGCCATTCCCTGGGTCTTCAGCTGGAATCAATCGCGGTTCTATCTCCCGGGATGGTATGGGGTCGGCACGGCGCTTGCCCGTCTTCGGACAGAAGACGCCGTCGCGCATGAGTATCTGAAAAATCACTACAACGAATGGGCGTTCATGAACTACGTCCTCGTGAATATCGAAACCGGCCTCGCGAGCACGCACGAATCCATCATGGCCGATTATGCCGAGATGGTCGAAGACAGTGCGATCCGACGCCGCCTTTTTCGCACCATTCGGGACGAGTTCCAGCGCACCTCAAAAGAGTTGAACGAGATCCTCGGAGGCGATCTTCCGAGTCGTCGCCCGCGCTTCTGGAAGACCCTCCAGCAACGGAATGACCCGCTGCAGATTCTTCACCGCGAGCAGATCCGGCTGCTGCGCGCATGGCGGGCAGAGAGCAACCGCCGCGCGGCGGAGGCCTTGGTTCCCGAGCTTCTCCTGTCGATCAACGCCATTGCCAGCGGCTTGCGCACGACGGGGTGAAGGCGCTCAGGCGGGCTCATTTCCCGCTGTGTCTTGTCCGCCAGCTTCGCGAGCATTGAGCCGCTGCACCCAGCATTCCAAGCGCGATCATCGCGATGAAGGGCCCCTGGCTCCCGGCGAGCAGCTGCCACCCGGCAGCGGGGTCCTGCCCGAGGATCAGGATTGGTGGACCGCCGAAAAAGTACCAGCTCCCATACACGACCTGAAACGCCCCCACGACGGCCGTCGCAATCATGATCATGGGGTTGGCGAGGAGCACGCCCACCAGCGCGCCACCTCCACAGCTCACCAATAAAAGGAGCCATTGCTTGACCTCCGCCATTCCGCCGATCTGGGGAGACAGCAGGGCGTAGCCGAGAAGCGCGCCCGCGACCGCAGCCGCGCCTCGCACAAAGACAAACGAAAGCACGATCCCGATCAGGGCCCCCACCACGATCCCGGCAATCATGGCTCCTTCCGAAGAAAGATTCAGCCCAACCGCGACGTAGGCACCCGCACCGGCACCCCCAATCGCGAGGAGGATGCCGAGTGCAAAACGAAAGATCCGGTATCCGAAGAAACAGTTGATGACGCCCGTCACGATAATGGCACCATAAACCGTCAGCATATAGGGATCGTTCGTCGGCAGCTGCAGGCTCATCAGGGAAACCATTCAGGCAAATCCCGCCTGCGGAAGCGAACGAAAAGCAGCCAGGGCTCCGCCCGCTCGTTCCCGGTCTGCAGCGGTTCCTCAGCCCAGGCCCCGCCGCGCGATATCCTCTTCATCCCATCCGAAATAATGCCCCAGCTCGTGCAGGTAGGTGATCCTCACTTCCTCCACAAAATCAGCCGGACTGCGGTCGCTGAACTCCCACAGGTTCGAGAGATACAACTCCACCCGTGTGACGACGGCATCTCCGGATCCCGCCTCGAGATCCACCGCGTTGCCCGTGAAGAGACCGAGGAGGCCGCCCTCCTCTTCTCCGCCGTCCGGACGATCAGCGAAAACGACGGGGATCTTCACCGCACGTTCCCGCAACAGCTCCGGCAATGATTCCAGACAGCGAGCGACGACTTCTTCCGCCCAGCGTTCAAGCAATGCATGCATCGAACTGACGGTGGGGGAATGCCGCTCTCCCGGCGACGCCAAAGGCGTGGGGCGAGTCCCTTGGTTTCCGTGCCGGTCCCTCGGCCCGCCCGCCCGCCCTTCAGGTTCCGAAATAGCGGTCACCATAGTCACCGAGACCTGGCAGGATATATTTCCGCTGGTCCAGTTCACGGTCGAGAGCCGCCGTAAAAATCGCGAGGCCCGGAAACGAGCGCAAGAGGCGCTCCACCCCTTCCGGCGCTGCCACAAAGCACAGGAACCTCACGTCCGCTGGTTCCTGCCCGATCACCATCTGAAGCGTCTGCTCGGCCGAGCCACCTGTCGCCAGCATCGGGTCCACGACAAACACATTTCGTCCCGCGAGGGGCGGCAGCTTGGCATAATAACGCAACGCAACGGCATTCTCTTCGTTGCGCTCCATCCCCGTAAACCCAACCGTGGCCTCTGGAAGCAGGCCCGTCAGCGGTTCGACCATGCCCAAGCCTGCCCGGAGGATCGCAACAATCGTGAAAGCCCGCTCCGGCTCGGCCGACGCATGGTCCTCCAGCGGGGTGGAGACGACCGTCCGGCGCGTCGCGAGCGAGCGTGTGGCTTCCGCCCCCAGCAACAAGGTGAGCCGCCGGCCCGCCTCCCGGAAGCGCTCACCATCGGTCGATTGATCGCGCAAACGGTTCAGGTAATGCAGCGCGAGGGCATGGTTGAGTATATGAAGAGACATTGGCCGGAGGTTCGCACCTTCCATCTACCCGCAGGCGGTTTTTGTTCCCAATCGTCGCTCTGGTTCCGCTTCAGGGCCGAACCAGACTTTGTCGTTGAAGGTTGAACGGAGAGGCGAACCACTCAACTGTATTCTCCCAACGCCCGTTGCCGGGTGACACCATTCCCTCGTTCGCACGTGAAAAAGAAAAAACCGTTTTTCATTCTCCAGCTTCTCCTCGTTTTCGCTGTCCTCATCGGACTGCTCGTCGGTCCCTGGGCCTTCGAGCGTGCGAAGAGGTGGCAGGCGCAACGGCTGTTCGATCAGGCCCAGGAGTTGGAGGCATCCGGTGAACGCCAGGCCGCCCTGCAGAAAGCGGAAGCCTCCCACCGGCTCCTGCCCTCCAATGACGCTGTTCTCCTCTATCTTGCTCGGATGTCCCTCGCGATGCCCGAACCCCCCACAGAGATGCACGACTGGTGGCGCCATGCAATGCGGACCCCAGACATCCGGGTGGAGGATATGCTTCACTACGCGGAATTCCTGATGGTCAGTGGCGATATGCGGCGAGCCTATCCCTTGATCGCCTCCCTTCGCCAACTCGCTCCCGACAACGAGGTCGCGGTGAACCTGCAGGCACAGCTCTTTCTCGCGTCCCGTCAGATCTCCGAGGCCGACCGCATTCTCAGCGAGTATGTCCGCGCCCATCCGGACGCGAGCCCCGAAACACGCATGCAGCTCGCAAAAACCTATCTGCGCTATACGGACACCGAACGGCGGAACCAGGCGAGGACACTGCTGATGGACCTTGCGACAACGGAGGGGGAAACGCGACTCTTTGCCCTCCGCCAAATCGTGCGCATGGACGCTTTCGATCCCGCCCAGAAAGCGGCGGCGGCGGAGGACCTTCTGGAGCTTGAGGATCTGGCCATAGCGGATCATCTCGATGCCTACCGGGCTCTTCATGAAGCCGGCAGAATGGAACGCAGTGAAATCCGCGACCGCCTGATCGAGCTTCTCCGCGCCACCCGTGAAGAAGATCCGGATGCCCTCGCCCGTGTCGCGACCTGGCTCATCGAGAGCGGCCAAAGCCAATATCTCCTCGCCATGATCGAACTCGAGGAAGCCCGGCAGGATAACAACCTCTATATCGCGAGACTTCTCGCCATGATCCAGGTAGGCCAGGCACAGGCGGTTTACGATCTCACTCTCGAGCGCTCCGACCGCAACCCGCTCTCTCAGGTCGAGACCCTCATCATCCGGGCCTACGCGCTCTCCAGCCTGGGCAGAGGAGAGGAACTCGAGGCAACCCTCAATTCTCTCGTCGATGCCTCTGAACCCTCCACGTTCCGGCTCGTCGAACAAAAGCTCCTGGAGTTCGATGGCTGGGAACAACTCCTCCGACACTATGAGAGATTGCGCGATACGACGGCAGCGGGCGATCTCGCCCGCCGCAAGCTTCTCCTCGCCTATTATTACCTTGGCCGCGAACCCGATCTACTCAGCCTGCTCGACGAATTTGACGGATACGAGGACGACGAGGATCCGGCCACTCGAGCACTGCTATCGTATTTAAATGCCCTCTACGGGCGCCAGACCGATGAGGCGCTTGCAACAGCCGAGAATCTCGTGACGCAGTATCCCAACGTGATCGATTTCCGCGTTGTCCTCGCCTTCAATCTCTTGCGGGCCCGTCAACTTGAGCGGGCGGAGAATCTGATCAGCAACCTGCCGCCCCTCGGAGAAAATCGACAACGTTTTCTGAAGATCGCGATGACCGCCCTTGAGCGCGCCACCGATGGAGAATCTTCTGCGGCAACGGCACCTCTCGACACCCGGTCAGAAAATCTCCTTCCCGCCGAGTCGAATCTGCTTCGCAACCTGTAGAGGAAGTATTCCCCGCCGCCGTCCGACCGATTCAGGATAACGAAAAGCCGCCCGGTCGCGGGGCGTCCGGGCGGCGATGTTCTCAACCTCAGGTTCCACCCGAGTGGCCAAAGAACGATGTGTTCAGCCCACGCGGCGGAAAGACGGTTCTGCCCGTCAGAAGTTCAAGCCGAAGCCAAAGCCGTATCCAAACCGGCCATGGTCCCAAGCGTCATCGATGCCACCCACCTTATCAAAGGTGTAGCTGTAGTCAGCTCGTGCGAAGACGAAGGCGTCGTTCTTGATATAATACTTCAGTCCCGCCTGGGCACCGGCCGCGAAGTCATCCCCGACGTTGTGGCCACCGTAGCGAAACCCCGCATTCAGGCCCACAAAGGGCCGAACGGTCCCGGTCGAGAAATGATAATCAACGGCGGCAAGGGTCGAGCCCGACCAGTCGTCGCCATCACCGAGATCCGAGATCGACTGGCGCAGCGAGACCACCACCCGATCGGTGTAATACCAACCGTAGCTGCCTTCGAAGGAGACGCTGCCGTTGTTGAAGCTCTTATCGCTTGCGCCGACTCCGCTGAAGGTAATTTCGGTGGTACCTTGTGAGGGCAAAGCGCCTGCACCGGTTGCCTGTGCCGCGGCAAAAGGCGCGCAAGCGAGGCATCCACAGCAAGCAAGGGTTATAGTTTTCAAGATATCCATGGTCATACAATTTGGGTTGGCTCTTGGAGGCGTGCATCGTCGTGCATCGCCAACGTTGCTATCCGGCATCCCATCCGCAGGCCCGTGGCCAATCTCAAAGAAAAGCCAGGGCTTCATCGCAAAGCGCTAAAAATCAACCAGATACAACGCCCCTGAATCATTCGTGATTTCTCGGCGTGAAAACGTATCCGAAAAGCCATTCGATTTTGCATGATCTTCCATGAGAACGCTTGCGGTTCTGCACGCTATGGGCGTTCCTCGAGTCTCCGCTCTCGCAAGAGTGCCGGATTGCGTCGGGCGCATCCCCGGCGCTCTTCAGTTCAAAACCTCTGAATATGCCTGATTCACTTCCCTCCAGAACGCTCAGCGAATTCAATGTCCGCGATTATGGCGCCGTCGGCGATGGCACCACCCTTGACACCAACGCGATCCGTCGCGCCATCGAGGCCGCCAGCAATGCCGGTGGGGGCTGCGTGCGATTTCCCGCCGGTCGATATGCGTCCCACTCCCTCCGGTTGACCAACCACCTCGCCCTCGATTTTGACCCCGGTGCGGTCCTCGTTGCCGCTCCTCCTCCACAAGCGGCGGGAGAACCTGGATACGATCATGCCGAAGCTTTACCAGGGCCGGCCTACCAGGATTTCGGACACAGCCATTGGCACAATAGCCTCATCTGGGGCGAGGATCTTGTGAATGTCTCGATCCGAGGGCCCGGGTTCATCGATGGCACCCACCTCGGCAAAGGTCTCAACCGGCTCGCCTCGGAAACCCCCGGCACGGGCAACAAGGCCATCGCCCTCAAGAACTGTCGCCATGTGACCCTGCGCGACTTCACGGTATATCGTGGGGGCCATTTCGCGGTGCTCGCAACGGGAGTCGATCATCTTACGATCGACAACCTGCACATCGACACCAACCGCGACGCCCTGGATATTGACGCCTGCCAGTTCGTTCGCATCAGCAACTGCACAATCAACAGTGTCAACGACGATGCCATCGCGCTGAAAGCGTCCTACGGTCTCGGATACCGGCGAGCGACCGAGAATGTCACGATCACCAATTGCACCGTTTCAGGTTTCGATCTCGGAACCCTCCTGGACGGTACCTATCAGCGAAAAACATCGCGCGCACCGGACCGCGACGGGCCCACGGGAAGAATCAAACTGGGCACGGAATCCCATGGTGATTTCAAAAATATCACGATTTCCAATTGTACCTTTGATCGGAGCCGCGGGCTTGCGATCGAGAGCGTCGACGGGAGTCATATCGAAAACCTCGTCGCGACAAACCTGGTCATGCGCGAGGTGTCCAGCTCGGCCATCTTCATTCGCCTCGGGAACCGCGCCAGGGGCCCTGAGGGAACGACCGTCGGCAGCATCCGCGGCCTCTCCATCAGCCATCTGATCGCAAGAGACGTCGACGGCCGCTTTCCGATCCAGATCCAGGGGTTGCCGGATCACCCGATTGAAGACATCTCCCTGCGAGATATCCAAGTCCACGCCCGCGGGGGAATCACGATGGAACAGGTCGCCCAGCAGCCGACCGAACTCACCAACTCATTTTTTCTGCAGACCCAGGCGGGAGAGACGGGGGTGACTGGCCCCCGCGATCCGATGGTCGTTCCGCTGCGTGAACAGGCCTATCCCGAACCCAGCATGTTCGGCCTTCTGCCTGCCTCGGGGATGTATGTTCGTCACGCGAGAGACCTCCATTTCAGCAGCCTGAAGTTTGTCTTCACCGCTCCCGATGAGCGTCCCGTGGTGGTTCTCGAGAACTGCGATGAGGTCGATCTCCGCGACGTCACCACGCGACCCGCAGGGACGCAGGATTTTCTGTATCAACGCGCGGTGAGCGGCCTGCGATCGACGGTCGGGTGACAGAGAGAATCGCTGTTCGGCACCAGGTCTACCCACTCAGGCATCCGTTGCCCGCCGCTCCCGGAGCAACCGGTGACCGACAAAGACCATCGCGGAGACGGCCGTCACGATCACCACTTCCAGTGCCCACCGGACAAAGGCTTGTCCGGCCATATTCCATTCGCCGGCGACCGCCGCCATTCCCGCCGCCGCGAGGGTGGGGACAAGGGCGAGGGAAATCATCACTCCTGCCGTCAGGATCGACCGGTTGCTCACAATCAGAAGCGCACCGGCTGCACTCGCCACCACGCTGGCGAAGATTGACCATGCGCTCCCCGAAGTCCAGTAACCGAGCAGCCCGCCCGCCCCGTAATAGCTCAATTCCCCCGCGACCGGATCTTTGTTCATGACCCCTCCGAAAAGGGTCGCGAGAATCGCTCCGACGACAAGGGCCGCGTAACCTTTTCCCGTATCCACCATTCCCCGCTTCCACCCTTCGCCACCTGTCACGATCCCGAGAGCGATCCGGCTGAGCGGCTCAAACCCCGGTGCGATGAGCGAGGCTCCAATCACCGTATGCAACGAGTTACTCGCGAGGCCCGCCACCGACAGCATGCCCGCAATCGACATGACCAGTAGCGAGTTCACCGACATGTTGCTCTCTTTTCCGAGCATGGCGTCCATTTCTTCCCATGTCGATTCGCTCGAGTCGGAGGCGATCGCGTGTTTGTGAGGCTCGGATATCAGCGCGGCAGGCTCCGTCGTGAGCACTGCGCTGGACGCATCACACCCGATTCCGTGCCGGTCCAATCGCTCCATCAGCGTTTCGTGAGCCTGGTTCGTCAGCGTGAGCGTGATGACGTCCCCCGGAGGGGTGATCGAGGTGCCCCGTTCGCAGCGGAGGCTGAAGACGCCGTCGATTTCCCGGATTTCCGCGAGCAGGCTGTGAGTCTGTTCGGAGGGTAGTGAAATTTGAACGATCCGGGGCATGGCGGCCTCATCCGTGGCAACTTGCCTGCTCATTCTACCTCGTATCCAGCCGTCGTCCATTCGATGAGGCGTTTCGAATTCCGGAAGACCGCACCTTTTTCAATTCACCACTCAGGCATGGCCCGGAAACGCGGGACGCAACCGGACCTCTCTCATCGGCATGAGTTCGCCCTTCTCCGGTATTTTCTCCGTGCACTTTGACGGGGCTTTGCTACCTCTGGAGTTTTGCCATGAAAGAGATGACTCCGCTCGAAGAACTGCGACATTCCGCGGCCCACGTTCTAGCCTCGGCTGTGCTCCGCATCTATCCGGAGGCCCAACTTGACATCGGACCGCCGACGGAGAGCGGATTCTACTACGATATCGATCTCGATCATGCGATCACGGCCGAAGATCTCGAGAAGATCGAAGCGGAGATGCAGAAGATCGCGAAAGAAAACCAGCGTTTCGAACGTTTCGAGCTGCCGAGAGAGGAGGCCGTCCAGCTGATTGAGCAAATCGGACAGGCCCGCTACAAGCTTGGTCGACTGGCGGATATTCCGGAGGGCGAAACGATCTCCTTTTATCGCAACGGTGAATTCACCGACTTGTGTGCGGGCACGCATGTCAATTACACCAAGAAACTCAAAGCCTTCAAGCTGCTGAGCGTTGCCGGCGCCTATCATCGCGGGGACGAGAAGAACAAACAGCTTCAGCGGATTTATGGCACTGCCTTTCCCTCGAAATCCGAACTCGAAACCTTTCTTCACAACCTCGAGGAAGCGAAGAAACGGGACCACCGGAAACTGGGTCGCGACCTGAAGCTTTTTCACATCGATGACAAGGTCGGGCAGGGCCTCATCCTCTGGACCCCGGCCGGCGCAACCATCCGGCAAGAACTCCAGAGCTTCATTGCGGATGAGCTTCGGAAGCAGGGCTATCAGCAGGTTTTCACTCCCCACATCGGGAAACTGGATCTCTACCGCACAAGCGGTCACTTTCCGTACTATCAGGAATCCCAGTTTCCGGCATTGATCGATCGCGACCAGATTCAGGCCCTTAGCGACGAGGGCTGCTCCTGTGCGGAACTCGCCAACCGAATGCGCGACGGGGATCTCGAAGGCTACCTCCTGAAGCCGATGAATTGCCCGATGCATATCCGGATTTTCGGTTCTCAGCCACACAGCTATCGGGATCTTCCCGTTCGACTGGCGGAATTCGGTACCGTCTATCGCTGGGAACAAAGCGGTGAACTCAATGGGATGACCCGCGTTCGCGGCTTTACGCAGGACGACGCCCACATTTTCTGCACGCCCGAGCAACTGGCGGCCGAGGTGAAGGGTTGTCTCGATCTCGTGAAAACGGTTTTCAGCACCTTGGGAATGAGCGACTACCGCGTGCGGGTGGGCTTGCGCGATCCCGACGATGCCAAGTTCGTGGGTGATGCCGGGAACTGGGACAAAGCCGAGAACGCCTGTCGGGAAGCCGCTGAGAGTCTGGGAGTCCCCTTCAGCGAAGAACCCGGCGAAGCCGCCTTTTACGGCCCCAAGATTGATTTTGTGGTCAAGGATGTGATCGGCCGGGAATGGCAACTCGGGACCGTCCAGGTGGACTATGTGCTTCCGGAGCGATTCGATCTCTCCTACGTCGGCCCCGACAATCAGGATCATCGGCCGGTCATGGTGCACCGGGCACCCTTCGGCTCGCTGGAACGCTTCACGGGCGTTCTGATCGAGCATTTTGCCGGTGATTTTCCGCTTTGGCTGGCTCCTGAACAGGTACGCATTCTCCCGATTACGGATGAGCAGGGTGCATTTGCGGAAGAAGTCGCGGCCGCCCTCAAGGCGCAGAAGGTCCGCTGCAGCATCGATTTCCACAGCGACAAGTTCGGGGCGAAGATCCGCCGGGCAGAGATCGACAAAGTCCCGTATATGTTTGTGATCGGAAAAAATGAAGCCGCGAAAGGTGAGGTAACGATCCGGAGCCGTGCCAACAAGGCCCACGAAGGCAGCTTCCCGACCGGAGATGCGGTCAGCCGGATCACCCACTTGATTGCGGCCCGGGAACTGCCTGCGACCGAATAGGACGCTCCACCGGAAACCCGCGGAAGGGAACTGTCGCCGCTCCGCCGGTTCTGCGAGCGCCGTCTTCCGCTCCTTCACGGGCGCCGTGGTCGCTCTCCGGGTTTTCGCAACACCAGTTGCCAAACGGTGAACCTGTCCTCACAATGCTGGACTCATCTCGCTCCATCATGATCAAGAAACTGCTCATCACCTTCGTCGTCCTCGTTCTTGTTCTCGCCGGTATCCTCTTTTTCTTCGGTGGTCCCTTCCTGAACAAGTCCATCCGCAACATTGTCGTGGACTACGGTCCCCGATTCACCGGAACGCCGGTCCACCTCGAGGCGGTCGATCTCTCTCCGTTCGGGGGGAGCGGTCGTATCAGTGGATTTGTCGTGGGCAACCCCGAGGGTTTCTCCACCGATCATGCGATCAGCGTGGGCCAGATGGAGGTGGACCTCGTGCCCACCTCTCTTTTCGGGGACGCCATCATGATCCATCGGATCGCGATCCAATCTCCGTCGATCGTTGTGGAACAGGTCGGCCAGACAAGCAACCTGCAGCAGATTCAGCGAAATATCGCGGAAGCCACCGCAACGGAATCTCCCGAGCCGGATGAAGATCCCGCCGAAGCACGCAAGCTCGCCATCGGCGAACTCACGATTGAAAACGCCTCGGTGCATATCCTCGCTTTCGGCCAGGACCGGCAGGTGACCCTCCCGACCATTCGGCTGACAGAGTTGGGAACGGAGGAAGGTGGACTTCCGCCAGGGGAAATCGCCATCCAGGTCCTCCACATCCTGCTCCGCCACGTCGGCGAAGAGGCAACCGCTTTCGGGATCCAGTTTCTGCAGGATCCGGAAGGCAACCTGAATGCCTTCCGCGAACAACTCGAGCAGTTACAAAACGAATCCGGAGAAGGGGGCCTGGAAGGCGCCGCACGCGGCCTGCGAAACCTGCTCGAGAACCGGCGGGAGTCCAACCGTCCGGCCAATGGCGCCCCGCCCACTCCGGAGAATCCCGAATAGTCGCCCCCACCCCCTCGCCTCAGTTCCCCGATCGCCGGACGTCCGCCCCCTTGAGATGCGGGATTCGCCGCGCCTCCCAAAGGGTCCGGAGACGACGAGCAGAGGACCGCGCCCAGTCCAGCACATCCAAAAAGCGTCGGCACGAGCCCCTGCCCCGTCCAGCAGCCGCCTCTCGTTCCAAGGGGGATCCGCATCCCGAAAACGAGGAAGCCCCGGCGAAACTGCGTTCACCGGGGCTGGCTAAAAATTACCTTCGCTCGAAGCGCTCGATCACACGTCGATTGAAATATCGACGCCCGCTGGCAGGTTGAGCTTCTTCAGCTCGTCCACCGTCTGTGCGGTCGGCTCGACAATATCGATCAGGCGCTTGTGTGTGCGCTGCTCGAATTGGTCCATCGACTTCTTGTCGACGTGCACCGAGCGATTGATGGAGATCTTCTCGATCTTCGTCGGCAACGGCACCGGACCGGCTACCCGAGCGCCGGAGCGCTTGGCGGTATCGACGATGTCGTGTGCGCTCTGATCGATGATCCGATAGTCGTAGCCTTGAAGGCGAATGCGAATGCGAGGTCCACTCATGGGAAAGAACGAAGGTGTAAAGGTTCGAAAACTTAGGTTCGGGCCGGTGCGCGGCTGGAGCTCTTGACGATGTTTTCCAGCAGGTTGGTCGGCACCTGATCAAAATGACTGGGCTCCATCGAATACGACGCCCGGCCCTTGGAAAGAGAGCGGACATCTGTCGCGTATCCGAACATCGCCTCAAGCGGCACATTCGCGGTGATTTTTGCGACCGGCCCCCGGGAGGTGATTCCCTGGATAACACCGCGGCGGCGGTTAAGGTCGCCGACAATGTCCCCCTGATAATCTTCCGGAGTTTCCACTTCAACCTTCATGATGGGCTCCATCAGCACCGGCTTCGCCTTCTGCATCGCATCACGGAAGGCAAAGATACCCGCCATCCGGAACGCCATTTCGGAGGAATCAACTTCGTGGTAGGAGCCGAAAACGAGCCGCACCTTGATATCGACCACGGGGAACCCGGCGATCGTCCCGTTGCGCATCGCTTCCTTGATACCCTCCTCCGTCGGCTTGATGAATTCCTTCGGAATCACGCCACCCACGATCTCGTTGGAGAATTCGTACCCCTTACCCTTTTCGTTGGGCTCGATCTTGATTTCGGCGTGACCATACTGGCCGCGGCCACCGGATTGACGGACAAACTTGCTCGCACCGTCAGAGGGGAGAGTGATCGTCTCGCGGTAAGAAATCTGTGGCTTCCCGACCGCAGCCGAAACCTTGAACTCGCGCAGGAGCCGGTCACGGATAATGTCGAGGTGCAACTCGCCCATTCCGGCGATGATCGTCTGGCCCGTTTCCTCGTCACTGGACACGACAAACGTCGGGTCCTCTTCCGCCAAGCGCTGCAGCGCGATGGACATCTTTTCCTGGTCCGCCTTCGATGACGGCTCAACCGACATCGCGATGACGGGTTCCGGAAAGGTCGGGGGCTCAAGCACGATATCGAGGCCCTTCTCGACGAGGGTGTCGCCCGTGCGCACGTCCTTCACGCCAATGAGGGAGACAATGTCACCGGAGAATGCGACATCCACATCCTCCCGGCGATCCGCATGCATGACCACGAGCCGGCTGACCCGCTCCGTCCGGCCAGTGCGCTGATTCGTGAGCGCGGAACCCTTGCGGAGGGTGCCCTGGTAGAGACGAAAGAAGACGAGGCGGCCGAAAAACGGATCCGTGAAAAGTTTGAAGACGAGTCCCGCCAGGGGCTTTGAGTCATCCGGAGAGACTTCCACCACCTGCGTTTCATCCTCGAGCGAAGCTCCCTTTTGCGGCGGGATGTCCAGCGGGCCGGGCAGAAAATCCACCACTGCATTCAGAACCTTCTGGATGCCTTTGTTCTTGAAGGCCGTCCCCGGGATGACCCCGACAAACTTGTGGGCGAGCGTCGCCGCGCGAATGCCGAGCCGCAGCTCGTTCTCGGTGATCTCCTCGCCTTCGAGGTATTTCATCGCGAGTTCGTCATCCGCCGCCGCAATATCCTCCAGCAGCTTTTCGCGGTATTCTTCCGCCTGGGCCTTGTATTCTTCGGGAATCTCCTCCTCCGAGAAGCGGGCACCGGCGCTCGAATCATCGTAAATGTGCGCCTTCATCGTCACCAGATCGATGAGGCCGGTAAAATTTTCTTCCGCGCCGATCGGGAGGTAAAGCGGGTGCGCGTTTGAGCCCATCTTTTCCCGGATGTCATTCACCGCCGCGAAAAAGTCCGCACCCGTCCGGTCCATCTTGTTGACGAAGCAAATCCGCGGCACCTTGTACTTATCCATCTGGCGCCAAACCGTTTCCGACTGAGGCTGCACACCGGCAACCGCGCAGAAAACCGCGATCGCGCCGTCGAGGACCTTGAGCGAACGCTCCACCTCGGCCGTGAAATCAACGTGCCCGGGTGTATCGATGACGTTGATCCGGTGTGGGATACCCGCGAACGGGCCCTTGTCGGCCGTCCATTCCGCCGAAACGGCGGCAGAGGTAATCGTAATTCCGCGTTCTCGCTCCTGCTCCATCCAGTCCGTCGTGGCCGAACCTTCGTGAGTCTCGCCGAGTTTGTGGATCTTCCCGGAATAGAAAAGAATGCGCTCGGTCGTCGTCGTCTTGCCTGCGTCGATATGCGCGGCGATCCCGATGTTCCGCTGGTATTCGAGCGGACACAGGCGGTCCTTGGCGTTGGCCGGAGAAAGTTGTTTAACGTCAGCTAGTGACATAAGTGTGGCCTCTTTTTTGGCTAAAAAATTATGTTTTGCGGAGTGCCCGCAGGACCTTACCAGCGCAGGTGCGCAAAGGCGCGGTTGGCCTGTGCCATCCGGTGGGTGTCGTCCTTCTTCTTCACGACCGAACCGGTGTTGTTGTAGGCGTCGATAAGCTCCGCCGCAAGATTCTCCCTCATCTGCCCCCGACGGGAGCGGGACGCTGCGATGAGCCAGCGGAAGGCGAGGCTCTGTTGGCGCTCAAAGGAGATTTCGAGCGGGACCTGATAGGTGGCGCCACCGACCCGGCGGCTCTTTACCTCCAGCTTCGGCCGAATATTCTCCATCGCCCCGAGCAGGAGGTCGACGGGATCGCCCTTTTCCAGCTTCTCGCTCACGCGCTCGAAAGCGCCGTAGACGATCTTTTGGGCAACGCTCTTCTTGCCGTCCCGCATCACAACATTGATGAGGTGGCTGACTAGCGGGCTATTGTAACGAGCATCTGGCGTGTGCTCGCGTTTTTCGGCTCTGCGACGACGTGACATAAGCGGTGGCGGATGCTAAACGACGTAAATCTGGTTATTTGCTTTTCGGGCGCTTGACGCCGTATTTGGAACGACTCCGACGCCGCTTGTCGACGCCGGTGCAGTCGAGGGTACCGCGCACGATATGGTAGCGCACCCCCGGAAGGTCTTTCACGCGGCCCCCGCGCACGAGCACCACACTGTGCTCCTGAAGGCTGTGTCCTTCATCCGGAATGTAGGCGATCACTTCAAAACCACTCGTCAGACGGACCTTTGCCACCTTGCGGATGGCTGAATTCGGCTTTTTGGGGGTCCGTGTCATGACCTGTGTGCAAACGCCCCGGCGGAAGGGATTCGACTTCAACGCAGGTGACTTGCTCTTCCCTTTCTGGAGAGTTCGTGGTTTGCGGACGAGTTGGTTGATCGTGGGCATATTCCGTGGGCTCGAAATTTGGAGAAAAACGGTGAAGAAAGGTTGCGGAGACAGGCAAAGCAAGCCTTTTCAAGATTTTTTCCGGACCGGGAGACGGGCAGCGGTGTCTGGCGGTCGGTGATGGATGGTAGATGGGAAGTGCGGTCTCTTCCCACTCTGGCGAAAATCGTGATTGAGCGCAGCAAAAGCTAGTCAGGCGATAACATTCCTCCCTAATGTGCGGAGAAATGGCTGGTTCGCATCATGGTACGATTGGAATCCTGACAGCGGGCGGGGATTGCCCGGGACTCAACGCCGTCATTCGGGGCGTGGCGAAGGCAGCCATGCATCATGGTATTCGGGTGATCGGGATCGAGGACGGCTTTCGCGGGCTCGTCGAGAATCGCCACGTGATTCTCGAAGACCGGATGGTCAGCGGGATCCTGACGCAGGGTGGCACCTTTCTCGGGAGTAGTCGCGAGAAGCCCCACAAGATGCGGGTCAATGGACTTGTGCGCGACATGACCGCGGTGGCGGTCGATAATTACCATGCCCTCGGCCTCGACTGCCTCGTCTGTCTTGGCGGCAACGGGACCCAGAAGAATGCTCTGCGCCTCCACCAGCGCGGCGGCATCAACGTGATGAGCCTGCCCAAGACGATCGACAACGACGTTGCCGAGACCGACATCACTTTCGGGTTCGATTCGGCGATGTCGATCGCGACTGAAGCGATCGATCGTCTTCATACCACCGCAACCAGTCACCATCGCGCCATTGTGTGCGAACTCATGGGGCATGATGCCGGGTGGCTCTGCCTCGGCGCCGGGATCGCAGGCGGAGCGGACGTGATCCTCATCCCCGAGATTCCCTATAGCCTGGAGGTCGTGGCAAAATCCCTGCTGCGGCGCCAACGGAACGGAAAACGGTTTTCGATCATCGCGGTCGCCGAAGGCATCCATTCCGAAGAGGAAGCCGCCACCTTCGCAGAATCCGGCACGAAGAAGAAGCGGTCGCGACAAAACGGGGTCGTGACGGGCACGGATGGCATCCATCTGGTACAGGAAGCGGTCGCCAGTCGGGTCGCCCGGGAGATTCAGCAGAAGACAGGAGTGGAGGCACGGGTAACCTCTCTGGGTCACGTCCAGCGGGGAGGCCCGCCGACCGCCTTTGACCGACTCCTCTGTACACGCCTCGGCACCAAAGCAGGCGAACTTCTGGCCGACCGCCATTATAATGTCATGGTCGGGGTCAAGGGGAACGAATGCGTGCCCGTCCCGCTCGAACGCGTTGCCGGGATCAAACGGATCGTGCCGCGCGACCATCCGTGGATTGAGACCGCACGCCTCGTTTCCACCTGCCTCGGCGACGTCGAGGCCTGAAGCGGAAAGAGCAGCGCACCCGGAACAAAGCGGGCACGTTGGCTGGGGAATTCCTTTCCGCCCGCTGCGCACGGTCCACCCCCGAATGCGCGACCCCACGAATCCGGCAATAATCTTCCTGTTGAATATAAACAACTAACCGATTCTGGCATCCACCCGGCTTGCGTGAACAACGATGTTGCACGCACCCATTACCGCCCCCCTCTCGAAGACCGCCGATCAGCGGTGGGAGGATCTCGTGGACCGGTATCGGGATGCGAAGAGCCTCGCCATCTGCGGCGAATCGGCGGCCGCAAGAGAGCTGATGCGCGATGCCCTGCCTCCCCTCATGCGGGAATGGAGCCGGGCGAGCGAATTGCCCCGAAACCTGCAGCTCCTCCGGCTGCGTGAACTCTTTCATGGGAAAGCCCAACACCTGGTGTCGCCCAAAACGACCCCGACGAGCAGACCGACTCCGCAACCCACGACCGCGCAACCCTCCGGTCAACGCGTCCCCCTCAACGACATCGCCCGGATGATAGATGCCGTGACACTGGACGAGATCCACCAACGGAAACCGCCCATGAACGGCTTTTCGCACCGCGCGCCGACGCCCGCTTCGGTCGCCCGCTGAGCGGGCTTCGCCTCCATCTTTTCCACTACACGATTCAACTCCCACCGCAGACATTGACATGCCCATCACTGACGCAACGAACACCTACGAGCCCGCCGACGCGGCAGTCTCGATCGAACACGCACCTCTTTCCACCGATAACGAGACGCTCCTCGTCGGCCTCGATTGGGGAACCAACCGCACGTGCCTGATCGCCGCTCCCGCCGGGTCCGGCCAAACAAGCAGCAGCGAACTCATTCCCACCGTCGTCGGTTATGCCCGGGAGGGAATTCTGGAGGGAGTTCTCCCGGAGGATGCGCCCGTCCATTTTGGTCACACTGCGATGAAACACCGCCTCCACCTCGACCTCGTCCGGCCGCTCGCCGCCGGCATGATTCGGGATAAGGCGGCAGCCCGCGATTTTGCGCATCATCTTCATCAAGTCATCCCCGCGAAACAAGCGGGCGAAACGCGTGCCGTGATCGGTGTTCCCGCCCGGGCAGATCTCAGCGCCCGGGAGAACGTCCGCGAGGCGATGACCGGTGTGTTCGATAAGGTTATCCTGATCCCGGAGCCCTTTCTCGCCGCACTCGGATACCGCAACGAGCAACAACTCGGCCGGGACGACTATGTCGATCCCGTCGTCAACTCTCTCTTCATCGACATCGGGGGTGGTTCCACCGACCTCTGTGTCGTGCAGGGATACTACCCGCAGCCCGACGACCAGATTTCCATCTCCTTCGCGGGCGATGCCATCGACGAAATCATCCTCTCCGAACTCCAGCAGGTTTATCCCGACAACGGTCTCTCCGTGGACAAGATTCGCGCCCTCAAAGAGGTTCATTCCTACGTCGGCGCACAGGCACGTCAGATCGAAGTCGACGTGAACATCGGGGGCAAGCGCCGCACCCTAGAGATCGGGGCAGCCGTCGCCACGGCTTGCAACGCGCTCCTCGACCAGATCTTCGAAGCGGTCAAGACGCTCATCGCGAAGGCCGACGCCGACAGCATTCCAGACCTCCTCCAGAACATCGTTGTCACCGGTGGAGGCGCGGGCATCGAGAACATCGGAGCCGAGCTTGAACGACGCCTCCTGAGCGAAGGATTCGACATGCCCAAAGTGACTGTGCTCGGCGATGACTACAAGGAATACGTTGCCCGGGGAGCCCTCAAAGCCGCTCGCCATGCACGGGAGCGTCAATGGCAACAGCTCCTCGGCTGATCGCGCGCAAAGCGTTTCATGCGCGCCATCGCCGGACGCAGCCTGCGGGGATCATCAACCGCAGTCAGTAGGGGAATCCAGGACCGAAAACCCGTTCCGATTTCTCCGCGGCATCCTCACGCCCTCTTCGCTTGAGCACGCGGAGCCGGTGATCGCATGACGGGGAGACCCTGCGCGGCGACCTGTCCCGCAGGCACCCGCAGGCCGGGAAACGGCGAACGAGGCTTGCGGACGACCTTCCGCACACCCACGATTCGGGCACGTATGATACCCCCCGCTTCTATTCCTGATCCCGCGTCACCCCACAACCGGCGCTCCTTTCTCAAAAATTTCTCCGCTGCCAGTCTCGGCGCTCTGGCGGTTCCCCTCGCCCGCGCGACCGACGCAGGGCCTGCGGCCGCAGCCGCGGCCTCTGCTCCAGCCACCTCGGCATCCGGCAAGCGTCGATATGCGATCGTCGGGACCGGCATTCGCCACACGATGTTCCGCGACGCCATTCTCGATCAGTATACGGAACACGCCGAGGTCGTCGGGCTCTGTGACAGCAACCCCGGGCGGCTCGCCCTTTCGGTGCGACAGACGCGGGAGAAGTACGGCCTGACGTTACCGACCTATGGGCCGGAAGGCTTTGAGCAGATGCTCCGCGAGAATGGGGCCGACGTGGTGATCGTCACGACGATGGATTCAGCGCATGACGACTACATCGTGCGGGGCCTGGAGGCGGGGTGTGATGTCATCACGGAGAAACCGATGACAACGACCGCCGCGAAATGCCAACGCATCCTCGACGCCCAGCGTCGGACCGGGAGGCATGTGCGCGTAACCTTTAACTACCGCTATTCACCGCCGCGCACCCAGGTCAAGGACCTCCTCATGCAGGGAGCGATCGGCGATGTCCTCTCGGTCGATTTCAACTGGTTGCTCAACACCCATCACGGCGCCGACTATTTCCGCCGCTGGCACGGGCAGAAAGAGTTTTCCGGCGGGCTCATGCTCCACAAGGCGACGCACCACTTCGACCTTGTCAACTGGTGGCTGAGCGCCGTTCCGGTGCGGGTCATGGCCAACGGAAAACGTGAATTCTATACGCCCGAGATGGCCCGACGGTTCGGGCTCCGGAGCCACCACGAACGCTGCCACACCTGCCCGGAGGCGGACGCCTGCGGATTCTTCTTTTCACTTGCCGACAATCCGGGCCTCAAGGCGCTCTACCTCGATCAGGAAAAGCATGACGGTTACCACCGCGACCAGTGCGTCTGGAATCCGCGTATCAACATCGAGGATACCATGAATGTGATCGTGGACTATGACACCGGCACGACCCTTTCCTATTCGCTCAATGCATTCAACGCATGGGAAGGTTACCAGATCGCCTTCAATGGCACGCAGGGGCGCATTGAGCACTCGATCGCCGAGCAAGTCTATGTCAGCGGGACCGACACCGTGCAGGGCGGGATTCAATCCGGCGGCACAAGGACACGACTGATCCCCCTGCGCGGGGAACCCCGGGACCTCGAGCCATGGTCCGGCGAAGGCAGCCACGGTGGTGGAGACAAGCTTCTTCTCGACGACCTTTTCCTACCAAATCCGCCCGAGGACAAGTGGCTCCGTGCCTCCGATCATCGCGGCGGCGCGGCTTCCATCCTCATCGGTATCGCCGCCAACCGCTGCATCGAGACCGGGCAACCCGTGCGCATCGCCGACCTTGTCGATGGCTTTGAGCCACCTCTCTACCCGCCGATGCCTGCCCGTGACGCCTCGCTCCCGATGCCTCCTCGACGGCAACGGAGGCGGGCGTAATCCCAGGGAGTCCCCTTCCCCCCGTAGGCGAGGTCAGACAACACGGTACCTGTCAGCTCTTCGCGAGCTCCTGAAGCAAGTCATAATGCCGATGGAGCTGTTCCTCGGAGGCCGTACAAAGCGCGGCCGCACGATCCGGGTCACGGCGCTTGAGCATCTGAAAGCGGCCTTCGTTCGCCATGAACTCCGCAAGGGAGAGGCTCGGCTTCTTGGAATCGAGGCGCAGAAGGGCCTCGCCGTTCTCTTGTTTGCGCGGATCGAACCGGTAGAGCGGATGCATCCCGGCATCGACCGCCGCCTTCTGGTGGGCCAACCCGCTCCCCATATCGAAGCCATGGGAGATGCAATGGGCGTAGGCGATGACGAGGGAAGGTCCTTCATAGCTCGCGGCTTCGGCTATCGCCGCAACGGTCTGCGAATCCTTCGCGCCAAGAGCGACCTGGGCGACATAGACATGCCCATACATCATGGCCTGCATGCCCAGGTCCTTCTTTGGCAGTGCCTTGCCCGCCGCCGCAAACTTTGCGACCGCACCCATCGGAGTCGCTTTCGAACTCTGGCCACCCGTGTTGGAATAGGTCCCGGTATCGAGGACGAGCACGTTTACGTTGGCGCCGCTCGCGAGGACATGGTCGAGACCGCCATAACCGATGTCGTAGGCCCAGCCATCTCCACCGACAATCCAGACGGATTTCTCCACAAGACAGTCGGCGAGCTGCTCGAGTTCCCGCGCCGTCGGAGAATCGACCGTCGCCAGCCATTGACGCAGCGAATGAATCCGCTCGCGCTGGATGAGAATACCGTTGTCGGTCGTCTGGTCGGCGCCGAGAATGGCTTCTCCAAGTCCCGATACCATCTGCGGGAGCAGTTCCGTCAGCAGCCTGCGGGCAGTCGCCGCGCGCTGGTCGGTGGCGAGCCGCAAGCCCAGACCGAACTCGGCGTTGTCTTCAAAGAGGGAATTGGCCCAAGCCGGACCCCGGCCATCCGCGTTGGTCGTGTAGGGCGTTGTCGGCAGGTTACCGCCAAAAATAGATGAACACCCCGTCGCGTTTGCAATCAGAAGACGGTCCCCAAAGAGCTGCGTGAGCAACTTGATATAAGGCGTCTCGCCGCACCCCGCACAGGCTCCGCTGAACTCGAAGAGGGGCTCGCGGAACTGGCTTTCCTTGACCGTCGAGCCCAGTCTTGTGCGGTCGGGGATCGGCAACGTCAGGAAAAAATCAAAGTTATCCCGTTCCTGTTCCCGCAGCGGTTCCTGAGCCACCATCTTCAAGGCGGTGCGTGTGGGATCCTTCCGATCCTTGCCCGGGCACACTTCGACGCACATCGTGCATCCCGTGCAGTCTTCGGGGGCCACCTGAATCGTGAAGCTCTGCCCGACCGATCCCTTCGTCTTGAAGAGCATCGACTGGAATGAAGGAGGGGCAGCTTCGAGCGAATCAGTCGGGTAAAACTTCGCCCGGATCGCCGCGTGCGGACAAACAAACGCGCATTTGTTGCACTGAATGCAGAGTTCACTGTCCCATTGCGGGATGAGCTGCGCGATGTTCCGCTTTTCGTATCGGGTGGTCCCGCTCGGCCAGACACCGTCGACGGGAAACGCACTGACCGGCAGGCGGTCCCCCTCGTTGCGAAGCATCACCCGCGTGACCCGACGGACAAAGTCCGGCTCATCGGCCTCCCCCGCCTCAATCGGCAACGGCGCCGTCAACACGGCCGGATGCTCAACGCGGTGGAGGTGCTCCACCGCCGCATCCACCGCCGCGAAGTTGCTTTCGACAATCGCACGCCCCTTCTTGCCGTAGGTCTTCTCGATCGCCTTCTTGATCTGGGCGATGGCCTCCTCTTGCGGCAGGACCCCGGAGATGGCGAAGAAGCAGGTCTGCATGATCGTGTTGATGCGCGCTCCGAGCCCGAGCGTCCGGGCCACTCCATAGGCATCGATGACGTAGAGTTCGAGACCCTTCGCGATGACCGTTTCCTGCACATTGCGGGGAAGCTGGTCCCACACGTGGTCTGCGGGCGACGTGCTGTTGAGAAGCACCACCGCGCCCTCCGCCGCCAACTCCAGCAACTCGTAACGCTCCAGAAAATTGAACTGATGCACCCCGACAAAGCGGGCGTTTTTCACCAGATAAGGCGCTTCGATCGGCGCCGGTCCAAACCGCAGGTGCGAGGTCGTCATCGTGCCCGACTTTTTCGAGTCATAGACGAAGTAGGCCTGGGCAAAGGCTTCCGTTTCCTCTCCGATGATCTTGATCGTGTTCTTGTTCGCTCCCACCGTCCCGTCCGACCCAAGGCCGTAGAAGACCGCGCGAAATACATCCGGGGATTCGAGGTCAAAGTCGGCCTCCACCGTGAGCGAAAGACCCGTCTTGTCGTCCTCGATCCCGACCGTGAAGCGGCGCTTCGGACGCGGCATCCGCAGCTCTTCGAATACCGCTTTGACCATCGCCGGGTTGAACTCCTTTGAACCCAGACCATAGCGACCCCCGACGAGGACGGGCGCAAAGGCATCCGGCAAAAGTCCCGTCTGGCGCGCCTCTTCGATGGCCGTGACAACGTCCTGAAAAAGAGGTTCCCCCACCGATCCCGGCTCCTTCGTGCGGTCGAGCACCGCAATGGAACGGGCGGTGATCGGGAGAACCGCCACAAAATCCTCGATCGACCATGGCCGGAAGAGACGAACCTTCAGAAGACCGACTTTTCTCCCCTCCGCATTCAAATGCCGAACGGTCGAGGCAATCGTTTCGCAGCTCGATCCCATCGCCACGATGACCTCCTCCGCCTCCGGATCGCCAACGTATTCAAACAGCTCATACTTTCGACCGGTCACTTCGGCAAACCGGGAAAGGAGCGCTTTGACCGCTTCCGGCGTCGCATCGTAAAAGACATTGGCCGCCTCGCGGGCCTGAAAGAAAACGTCCGGGTTCTGCGCCGTCCCGCGCACGGATGGCGCGTCAGGAGTCAGCGCACGGGAACGAAACGCTTCGATATCCGAGAAATCCACGAGCGCACGCAGTTCGTCATCGGTGATCACCCGCAGGGTATTGATTTCATGTGACGTCCGGAACCCGTCGAAAAAATGCATGAACGGGATGCGCGTGCGGAGCGTCGCCAGATGCCCGATCGCGGCCATATCCTGCGCCTCCTGCACGCTGTTCGAAACAAGCATCGCGAAACCGGTCTGACGGCACGCCATGACGTCCGAATGATCCCCGAAAATCGAAAGAGCGTGTGTCGCAAGGGCGCGCGCCGTGACATGCATGCAGAACGGCAACAGTTCGCCCGCAATCTTGTACATGTTGGGGATCATCAGGAGAAGCCCCTGCGAAGCGGTGAACGTGGTCGTCATCGTCCCGCCCTGGAGCATGCCGTGCACCGCCCCGGCCGCCCCCGCTTCGCTCTGCATTTCCGTTACCGTCGGCACCGTCCCAAAGAGATTCGGCTGGTCCGCGGCGGCCCACTCATCCGCCGATTCAGCCATCGCGGACGAGGGCGTGATCGGATAGATCGCAATCGTCTCGCTCAGGCGATAAGCCACCCGGGCTGTCGCTTCGTTGCCGTCGAGGAGTATCTGGGAAGGATCTTTCATGGGAGGAAAATTGGTGGCGGGGTGATAAGTGTTTCTACTTTTAGAGACACTTATAGCAATGTATTACTAATAATACGTCGCCGTTATAACCCCGTATGTTCTCCCCCAATACCTCGCCTAATAGCCTTGGGCGGAAATCCGATTGGCGACGGGTTCCGGTTACCCCGGACGGCGATGCGGGGTCCCCTGCCCCGCCCGAATCACAGGAGGGCAACGACCGCCGGGCACGCCGCCGGGCACGCCGCCCGGGCACGCAATTGATTCCCGCCTAGTGGCCGAGGATCCGCCTGTTTTTCCGAATCAACTCCAGCCGCTGCTGCACGACACGATGCGTTGTCAATCCGTCCTCAGGCGTATTGAGGCACCAGTCGACGAGTTTTTCCACGCTCGTGCGGACAACATAACACCAGGTGTCGGAAGCTCCATAGTAGACGAGCACGGTCCCGTCGGGTTTCTCCACCCAGCCGTTGCAAAAGGTGACGTCCATCACATCGCCGAGGCCTTCGTTCTTGTAGGGCGCGAGAAAATGGCCGCCCGGCTCTGCGATCACCTTGGAGGGGTCGTCGAGATCACACAGGAACATGTAGAGCACGTAGCGCAGGCCCGACGCACAATTGCGCACGCCATGGGCCATATGGAGCCAACCTTCGTCCGTTTTGATCGGGCATGGACCGTCTCCGTTTTTGGATTCCATGATCCCGTGGTAGTGGCGTCCGAGGATGATCTTCTCCGGTCCGGTCGTGCCTTCGGTAATATCCTTGCAGAGCGTCCAGCCGATGCCGCCACCAGAACCAACATCAATGAAGCCGTCCATCGGTCGCGTGTAGAAGGCGTATTGCCCCTGCACGAACTCCGGATGCAGAACCACATTGCGCTGCTGGGAGGCCGGTGTCTTCAGGTTCGGCAAACGCTCCCAGTTTATGAAGTCCTTCGTGCGCGCGATCCCGGCCTGCGCAATGGCCGATGAGAGATCGCCGGGCTTGGCGTTGGGGTCCTTCGATTCCGCACAGAAGACACCGTAAATCCAGCCGTCCTCGTGGAATACGACCCGCATGTCGTAGAGGTTTGTCTCTCCCGCGAGCTCGGGAATGACAACCGGTTCGTCCCAGAACCGGAAGTTCTCCACCCCGCTCTCCGACTCACAGATCGCAAAGAAGCTCTTGCGATCCGTCCCCTCCGTGCGCACCACCAGATGCGCTTTGCTGTTCCAGTAGAAAGCGCCCGGATTGGTGGTTCCGTTCACGCCCATCCGCTCCATGAAAAACGGGTTCGTTTCCGGATCGAAGTCATAACGCCATTCCAACGGCGTATGCCGCGCCGAGACGACCGGGTTCACAAAGCGTTCGAAGACGCCGTTGTCCCAATCCCCGTCCACCGGGTTGGGGCGGGCGAGAAATTCTTCATGTGCTGCGCGCACCTTGGCGACGCGTTCATTGAATGTTTGCTTGTTTTGATTCATGGTAGGTTAGGTAGGCAGACAGCTTGCGGCTGCCGCGTACAATTCACAGACCAAATTGACCGACGGGCATCCGAGGGCCCTTCGATGCCCGCGCCACAGACTGCTGCCCCCCCACCTTTCCGATTGACTCTCCCTCTTCTCTGTCCGATTTCCGGTCGCATACGCTCCACCCTCCCATGCTGCATGCTGTTGCTTTCCCTCTGGCTGATGGCTGTGGGGAAGCCACACCTTGTCGAGATTCCCTCCGTGGGCGAAGGGGAAGGCACGGAGTGGGTGCCCATGGCCGAAAGGGGCGCTGAAGTGGTCCCCTTGGCTGCCGGAAATACGCCGCCCGTCCGGCCGGCACAGAGGTTTCTCATTATCCACCGCCTTTTGCACGGGACAATGGAAGCCGAAGAGTCGGCCCGCAAACCGATCGGTGTAGCCATACAGCAATACGGGGCAGCCCGTCTCGATGATCCAATTGTGCTTACATGGTTGAGCGACAGCGGACATCTCGGCACCGCTCCCCCCGCCGGATAATTCCGGATCCGCTCACACCCGCACAACGGGGTGCCGTCTCCACCGCTTCGTTTTCCACCGCGAGCCCATGGAGACCCTTCGCAGGGACCATCTGAGTCCCCGGAGGGCCTTTTTCGATGGAACGGAGCACTCCCACCGGCAGGACGCGTATATCCCTCCTGCCGCAGATTCGTCTGGTGCGGTGGATACATGGTCAGGGTCGCCCGCACTCTCGCCGCACGCCCACTTCCCGATAGTGGCCCCTGCGCGACTCCTGCCATCACCCGCACGCGCCCTCCACCCAAGCGCCGCCCACGGCGGCCCCACCTCTTTGCAATCACGTTCATGAAGAAAATTCTCCACTGGCTTTACGGGCTCACCGCATGGCTGCGGGCAACGCCGATCACGGCCGAGATGCTCACCGCGGAGTTCGCCGCAATGACCGACAAACAGTTGATGACGATCAACCCGGCCCAACTCAGCTCTCTCGCCAAACCGATCTGGCAGACCGAAGTCAGAAAACGCCGCCTCTCCAGCAGCAAGAGCTGATCAGATAGGCTCCCGTTCAGGACCACCCCCGGAGGAATCCGGCCGTCTCCTTCCACCCCGACCTTCCTGAGCCCCCTGCCGGAGCGGAAGCACCCGCCCTCCAGGCGCGTCTTCCTCCGATGCTTGACTGTAATCATGTGGAATTCTCGCTCTCCCGAAAATACCCATTGACGTGTTGATGAACCCTCCTCCGTGGAATTTTCCACGATTTCTCCCCTCCCTTTATGCTTATGAAGATGCTTTCATCCCCGGTTACCACCACCCTCGTATTTTCCGCCGCATGCCTCGGCGTCCCCTTCCTGCACGCGTCCGATGACGACGTTCGTTACCGCGGAAATCCGATCGTGACGGATATGTTTACAGCGGACCCGGCGCCGCTCGTTCATGAGGATACCCTCTACATCTACACCGGTCACGATATCCAGAACACGACCGACCGCTGGTTCAAGATGCACGACTGGTATGCCTTCTCGACCACGAACATGGTCGATTATGAAAAGCACGGTCCGCTCCTCTCGGTCGATGATTTCGAGTGGGCCAGCGCGGATGCCTTCGCTGCACATGTGACCGAACGCGACGGAAAATTCTACTGGTATGTCTCGCTGCGCCACAAGGACATCCGCGTCGATGAAGGCATGGCGATCGGGGTGGCCGTCTCCGACAGCCCGACCGGTCCCTTCCAGGACGCCATCGGAGAAGCCCTCATCACCGATGAGACCCCAAACTCGATTGTCCTGAACATCGACCCTGCGGTCTATATCGACGACGATGGACAGGCATACCTCTTCTGGGGCTCCTGGAATGAAGCGCGCGTCGTCAAACTAAAGGACAACATGGTCGAACTCGATGGCGAGGTGCAGACGGTCGAGGCTCACAACTTTTTCGAGGCCCCGTTCATCCACAAGAAGGATGATACCTACTACCTCACCTATGCCGCCCATTATCCCTCCACGACCGAGTATTCAACGAGCAAGAGCATTCTCGGCCCGTGGGAGTATCAGGGCGTCATCAATGACCTGCTCCCGAAATCCGAGACCAATCACCAAGGCGTCGTGGAGTTCAAGGACAACTGGTATTTCATCTACCATACGGCCGCGCTTCCCACTGGCGGTGTCTATCGCCGATCCGTTGCTGTTGATAAGCTTGAATACGACGCCGAGGGACGCATCAAGAAAATCGAAAGGACCGAAACCAGCGTCCCCGAGATTCGCTGAAGCTCGTCCTGCCAAGAGCCGTCCCTGCCAGGCACCCCCTCGCAGGGCGCCGACTTCCGGGTCCCGGTTTTCATTCAGGTTCCGGAAGTATAGCGATCCCCTGTCATCCGGCCCCGCGCTCCGGATCGACGCTCGACTCCACCGAAGGGGCGTCCCCGCTTTTTATTCCCCGAAGGTGTTGGTCCATGAAATCGACAAATACCGGCCAATCCTCGGGCACCATGCCATGGCCGCCGTCATGCATCAGATATCCGAGCGTGTTCATGATAGGTTCTCCGAGCGGCGGCTGGACGTAGTCTTCAATGCCCTCCAGCCCGAATAGGTGGTAGACCGGCGTGGCCGCCCGGGCCGCGACCAGCTCGCCGTAGGGATCGGACCATCGGTCCGTGAAGCCCGTCTGGAGGAGCACCGGACGCGGGGCAATCAGCGCAATGATCATGTGGGCGTCCCAGGGCATTTCGGTTTCCCGGCCCACCCAGTCCACGAAGCGCCCGGCGAACCAATAGGGGTAACGAGTCGGCGCCACAAGGTGGGCCGGACGCTCTCCATAGTTGCGCCGGTGGAGGGATGCCCCTCCCGACCCCGAGACGCTGGCAAGGACGCAGGCAACCCGTTCGTCCCGGGCCCCCGCCCATAGGACCGTTTTTCCCAGACGCGAGACGCCGGTGATCGCCACCCGCTGCGCATCAATGTCCGCATCCGTCTCAAAATAATCGATGACGCGACTGATGCCCCATCCCCACGCGGCGATCGCACCCCACTCATCCGGACCTGGTTCCGTTTGGTCCGCCTTCAAATAATGATGCCGGATGCCGGCGGCGAAACCATCGAGATGATCGGGTTCCACGTCGTTGTAATTGAAGTGAGCGACCCCATAGCCGCGCTCCAGTAACAAAGAAACCGCTCGCAACCGAAAGAGCGGCGGGGCCTCTGTCGCCGTTTCGTATTCGCCTCTCTCGGGATTCCATCGCCTGCCCGGCTTCACGCCTGCGTCCTCCACCGCAAGGTGGTTCGCCACCCATCCGATGTTGATCAGGACCGGAACGGGCCCCTCCTCCCCGGCCGGCAGGTAAATGAGCAGGTCGAGAAAGTGCTCCTTCTCCTTGTCGAAATAGATCGTGACCTGTTTGCGCAGCGCCGTGCCGTCAAACACGGGGGTCCCCCGATCCATTACCTCAAAGCTCATCGCCTCCGGTCGCGGAGGCACACGGCCATACTGGTTGCTCTCGATCATCCGAAAAATCTCCGGACGCCGCTTGGTGCGCCAGCTCTCCGTGTCCGCAATACGTTCGCCGTCCTCCGCGACGAGTGGGTCCGGAAGCTCGAACGAGCCCGCCCTGGCTTCCGTGTAATTGGCGGCAATGCCCGCCACTTCGCCATCAGGAACATCGATGATCTGGGCGCAAACTACGGCAGGCAGGAGGATCACGAACGAGAGGAGAGAGAAGAAACGCATCGTCGTTAGAGAATGATCCCAGATTTCTGCAACCGCAAGACACAAGGCCGCGATCGTCACAGGCCTGCTTTCCCGCGCCTTGAGGGATTCACGACCAGCGCCCGGTTCCGACCTCGCCGTCGACGCAGGATGAACCATACCGGAACGGCAATGGTGATCGCAAGAAACCACTCCAGAAACTCACGTATGAAATCGGCTATATAGATCGTCCCAACGGTCCCTTTCAACCTCCATGCCCGCGCGACCGGGAACTCCCGCCAGATCAAGGAGGGGCGCCCTTTTCTTTGGTTTTCGCGCGATACAGGGAACGTCGGCTGTTGCCTTGGTGGTTCGAATCGATCCGCCCCTTTTTCCATGAATTGCCTCTGAAGACTGGCGCCGCGCGGTATCTGTACCTACGGTCCGGTATGCGCTGTATCCGTTCCGGTTCTCTCTGCCGGGTCCTTTTGCTGGTGATGAGCCTTATCCCGATCGGGGTGTCCGGGCGAACCGATGTTTTTCAGCTGGCGTTGCCTTTGGGCGAGTCGGTGGAGGTATACCGGATCGAACCTGAAGACGGGCCGGAGCGGGCTCCGGCGATCGTTCTTTTTCATGGTGGCGGCTGGACTGCGGGCAGCCCTTCCCAGCTATTTCCCCATGCGGAAGCTTTTGCGCGCGCGGGCTTTGTCTGTCTGCTGCCAGCCTATCCGCTCGCGTCGGCGGAGGCCGGTTTGAGCGAGACGGTGGCGGCAGCGGAGGCAATTGCGGCCCGGATCGTGGAGCGAGCGGACGAGTTCGGTCTCGACGCCGATCGGCTCTACCTGCTCGGTGAGTCAGCGGGCGGTCATCTGGCTGCGATGATTGCGAGTCGACCGCGGCCGTCACCGTGGGCGGGGGTCATTCTCTGGAACCCTGTGCTGGATCTGCGCAAGCTCGGGTGGCTCGAGAAGCGGCACGGTCCGCCCGAAGATCTGGACGCATGGTCACCGGTGAACTTCCTTTCGGAGTTTCACCCACCGGCTCTTGTCCTTCACGGCGAAAACGACACCGTCGTGGAGCCGTCGCAGATCGAGGCATGGTATGAGGCCGCCAAGCGCCTCAAGCTCCCGGTTCGTTTCGATCTCCTGCCGGATCTCGGGCACGCCTTTGCCTATCCCCGGTCGGAGGACGCACCCGGCGAGGGTTTCCGGATCGCGATGCAGCGTTCGCTGACCTTCCTCCGGGTGCCGGCCGTTGCGGTGGCCCTGCCGGACGCTGCGTTTGACATCATTCACGCGTTTGACGGCACGACTGGCTGGCAGCCCTTCGCGGAGCTTTCACTGAACGGGGATGAAGCTTGGGCGGGCACGCACCGCGGAGGTGAAGAGGGCCAGGGCACACTCTTCAGAATCGACCTCTCCGAAGGGCGTTTCGAGATGATGCACTCGCTACAGTCGGGCGAGGGCCGGGAGCCCTACACCGGGCTCACCTTTCACGATGGCGCCGTCTGGGGAATCACCAAGTTCGGAGGACCTCACGAACAGGGGACCTTGTTCCGTTTCGATCCCGCTGGGCGGGAATTCGCGGTCATCCATGGGTTCAACCGCCGTGAGCCAAAATCCTGGGGCGCCCATGCAGGACCCATTCTCGTTGATGGACAGTTCTATGGCACCACCTTTCACGGAGGAGAAAACACATGGAGCGGTACGGTTTATCGGGCAGCCCCCGACGGGACTTCCTTCGAGATCCTGAAGAGCTTTGATCCGATGGGCGGTGAGCACCTCACCGGCCAGCTCCTCGAGCACAATGGCTGGCTCTACGGCATGACCTCGGACTACGAAAAAGGGCCCGGGCGTGCCGGGACGATCTTCCGGCTACGCCCGGACGGAACGGAGTTTTCGGTGGTCCATCGTTTCGCCGGAGGCGGACTTGGGGGCCATCCCTACGACCGCCTGATTCCGCACCCGGATGGCTATCTGCTCGGAACCACATTCGGGGCCTTCGGCGATCCATACGACCGCGGCACGGTCTTCGCTTTTTTCCCGGAAACGGAAACGTTCATCACCCTCCTCGATTTCAACCTCGTTCCCCACGCTGGCGGGAAGCCGAACGGCTCCCTTGTCGTCTCCGAAGATGCGCGTGAACTCTTCCTGACAACCCATGGTTCCACTGATCCCGAAGCGGGTTTTCCGGGAACTGCCCTGCGGCTGCTCCTCGCAAGCCCCTCCCCGGATGTCGGGACGACCGGAGTGGAGGACGTCGCTCTCTCGCGGATTGATATTCTTCATACCTTCAACGGGGGTTCTCATGGTCATACCCCCATGCGCACCCCGCTCGTGCGGGACGGCGTCCTCTGGGGCGCCACCGCCTTCGGAAGCCGCGACGACCTCCTTGCCGATGACCCCACCAAGACCGGAGGCCTCCTCTACCGCCTCGCCATTCCGGCGCTCGAAGTTCCCGCCCCGGCAGACCCGGACGCCATCGATCAACCGGTGCAGCCTCTGACAAGAAGCTCAATCCTGTTCGGAGGCATCTTTATCATCGGGATTGCCCTCTGGTGGAATGTTCGTTTTCCCGGCCCGCCCATTCCGGAATAAGCGCAGTTAGCGCAACGGGGGCGACAGGGCACCGTCCGGGCACCATGCCGGTCACGGCTTCGCCCTCACGTCAGAGCCGAACCTTCCAGCCGTGCCGATTCATGCCGTCGCGGGAAGTTTGCGAGCGAGGGTCTCGAGAAGGTGGCGGCGGGCCGCCTCGAGCTGGCGATCGATGATTTCGGGTGCAAACTCGAAGTGCCGCTCGAACTCCTCGGGGTCCATCAAATCTGCGTGGCGCTCCTGCAGCACGAGGCGGAGGGTTTCCTCCTCGGAATGCTCCACGATCTCGTCCGGGACAACTCCCGACTCATGGATCGATCGTCCGCTGGGGAGATAATAGAGGGCGGTCGTCTGCCGCAACCCGTCGCCGTTCTTGAAGGCGTAGACGCTTTGCACGCTGCCTTTGCCGAATGAAGTCTCTCCGACAATGTAGGCGCGGCCGCTGTCCTGAAGCGCGCCCGCGACGATCTCCGCACCACTCGCGCTTTGTCCATTGATGAGCACCGCAACCGGATAATTTCGTAACCGTGCCGGGCCGCCGGAACGATACTCCCGGCGGTCGATCCGGTTTCGGCCCTCGGTGTAGACAATCAGCTCGTTCCGTTCGAAAAACTCGGCAGCGACATCTTTCGACGTATTGATCAGCCCTCCCGGATTGTTCCGCAGGTCGATGACCAAGGCTTCCATTCCCGCTTCCTCCAATTCCTCCAGGGCCTCCCGAAACTCGGCCGTCGTGCGTTCTCCGAACTGGAGGATCCGCAGATATCCGATGCCGGACTTGTCGACATGCGCGTTGTCGACGCTCGCGACATCAACGGTACGCCGCACGAGTTCGATCGACAGTTCTTCATCCGTGGCCGGGCGGTGCACCGTCACCGAGGTCTGTTCACCGGCGGGACCGCGCAGACGCTCGGAAACCTCTCTCACGGTTGCTCCTGTGACGTCTTCACCCTCTATGGTGAGGAAGCGGTCGCCGGGGAGGATGCCCACATCTGCCGCCGGCCCGCCCGGGAATACGTGCACGACCATGACGCGCTCAGCAAAACGCTCGATCTGCACCCCGATACCCACGTATGCCTGATGCGTCATCTGCTCGAAATGAGCGTAATCGTCCGCTGGCATATAGCGCGAATGCTGATCCAGTGAACGTGCCATTCCCGCAATCGCGGCATCGGCAAGCCGGTTGTAATCGGCGCGACCGGGATCATAATATTCCGTGTTGATCACACGCATGATCGCGCTGACGCGGCGGAGCGAGGTCCAGAAGGGACTCGTCATGGTCCACCAGAAAACCGATGCACCGAGAAGGAGAACGAGGCCGGGCACGAATGCGCGCTTGAACATGGGGGAGATCGAAGCAGCTTCAGGGCTCTGTGCAAACGCCAAGCGCACCGGAAGCGCACTCCTCGCGCAACGTCGTCACCGAACTCGTCTCCCGGTATGGGGAGGGTGCGGTGATTCCGCTCGAAACGTTCGTCGAGGCCGCCCTCTACCTGCCGGAGGTTGGCTATTACCGCCGTCCAACCCCCCGCGTTGGCTACCGCGAGGATCGCGACTTTTACACCGCGGAGAGTCTGGGAACGGTCTTTCGCGACCTCGTCCTCGCGGCCATCGAAGAACTGCTTCCGGAGGGGCTCGGCCGGTATCGATTCGTCGAGTTGGGGGCGGAGGAAGGGCGTGGGCTCTTCCAGGCATGCGCGCATCCGTTCGCAGCGGCCGATGCGCGGGGTTACGGGCCTCTCGGAACGCTCGCCGGTCCACACATCGTCTTCTCGAACGAACTTTTTGATGCCCAACCCTTTCGTCGCTTTCAGGCGGTGAACGGCCACTGGCACGAAGTGGGGGTGCGCCTGAGCGCGCAGGGGCTGCAGAGTTCCCTTCTCGAGCGCGACGAAATCGATTTGCCGGAAGACCTGCCGACGCCGACGCAGTCCGGCTATGTCCTCGATTATCCTTCGGGCGCGCGGCGTCTCGCGGCGGAGATTGTGCGGCATCGATGGGACGGACTTTTTATCGCGTTCGACTATGGACTCGATGCCGATGCGCTCTTTCATGCCCGTCCGGCAGGCACGGCGCGCACCTATTGTCGGCACCGGTCCGGAAGCGACATCCTGGTCGATCCGGGAACGGTCGATATCACCCACCACATTTGCTGGGATCACCTTCAGGATGCCCTCACCGGGGCCGGCTTTCACTCTGTCCAGTTACATAGCCAGGAAGGATTCTTCATGCGGCACTCGATCACGGCGGTGGACCGCATTGTCCGGCAGGCGGCCAAGCGAGGCGTCCATCGCGACCTGCAAACCCTGAAGGAGCTGCTGCATCCGGAGAATATGGGGCGCAAATTCCAGGTACTATTGGGCTTTCGTGCAGAAAACGCTTGCCATGCACCCGCCGAGGGCTGATTTTCCGCAGCTTTTCTACGGGAGAAAGCACCATGTCCTACATTTGCGCCATTACTGGAAAACGCCCCTCGGTCGGCGGTCGCATTCGTCGCCGCGGATTGACCAAGAAAAGCGGTGGCATCGGAACGCACATTGCGAAGATCAGCAAGCGCACGTTCAAGCCGAACACGCAGCGCGTGAAGGTCCGGCTCCCGAACGGACAGGTGAAGCGTATCTGGGTTTCCGCCAAGGCTCTCAAGGCGGGCAAGGTCCAGAAAGCCTGAAGATCTCCTCCCCGTTGTGACTTTCCTGAACCCGGCCCCACCCGCCGGGTTTCTTTTTGTCCCCGTTCAGCTCATGCACGCGAGCGAATCGGGCCGCACAAACGGATCAGCGTTTCCCTGCCGGCGTCACCCGCGCAACCAGCATCGGCCGAAAGGCTTCACGGTAGACCCACACAAGGTAGAGTTCCAGCCCGAGAAAGACGAAGGCAGGAACGAGACCGCTGCGTTCAAGAAAAAGGTGAAAAGCCACACTGTTGACAATGAACGGGGCAAAGAGGGCGAGCGCCAGCGGCACAAAACGGTTTGATAACAAGAGGATCCCGACAACCAGCTGGGTCGTTCCGATCAGCTGCATCATGTAGCCCGTTTCCAGCAGCGCGGTCGAGAAGGCCGGGAGCCAGTTGCCGAGCGGGATCGGCAGCGTGACGACGATGGCGAGCACCAGCGCCAGCCCGCCGACGACGCGCTCGCCGCGCCGGCGCCAGAAGGGCCAGTAGCGCGGTCGAACCCAGCGTTCCATCTGGACCAGCCGCGGCACCAGGCGCGACATGACGGCACGGAATTGCTCGGCCGAGAGAGACTTTTCCATGAGGAATCGTGGCAGCCAGACACGCTTGCTGCCATAGAGCATCTGGGCCGACACGATCACCAGCGGCAGGCCGAGCACGGCGGAAGAGGGCGGCGGCAGCGGGATCAGGTTCAGCGCGGCGAACACCACCAGTAGCGCGGCGAAGCTCCGGTCGCCGAGCGCGTCCCGGATGGACGAGACCGAAACGCGATCCGGTGCGTTCTCAGCCAGCTGGGCGAACAGTTGCGAGAGACGGCGCGGGCGTGG
>CAZVQJ010000002.1:0-49122 GCA_964629165.1 uncultured Puniceicoccaceae bacterium | reverse complement strand
AAAGGCGAAGGCCAGGTGCAGGTGGAGATGGTTTTCATGGCCGATGTCTATGTGATTTGCCCGATCTGCGATGGAAAGCGTTTCAAGGAGGAAGTCCTCGAGATTCGCTGGAACGACAAAACCCTTTCGGACATCCTCAAGCTGACGGCGGGCGAGGCGGCCGTTTTCTTCGCGAGCCAGCCAAAGATCCGGGCCGCCCTCGAACCGCTTCTTGAGGTCGGACTCGATTACCTTCCGCTTGGTCAGCCCTTGAACACCCTCTCCGGAGGCGAATCCCAGCGCCTCAAGCTCGTGAAGTATCTCGGACGCTTTTCCGGGACGGCAGAAAAGGCGCTTCTTCTGCTTGATGAGCCGACCACCGGATTGCACCGGCACGATGTGCGGCGCCTGTTGGCGGTCCTCCAGAAACTGGTCGATGCGGGACACAGCCTCGTCGTCATCGAGCATCAACTTGATGTGCTGAAGAGTGCCGACTGGATCATCGAACTGGGCCCTGGCGCCGGGGCGGAGGGCGGTGAACTCGTCTTCGCGGGATCGCCCGAAGCATTGCGCCGCGTCGATACCGAGACGGCGCGCTTTCTCGTCCCTGAGCTGGAAGAACGCGAGGAGAGATGGACCGCTGCGGAAGCTCCCGTCCCCTACTCCGCGTCCGGGGGCTCCGTAGCCGATACCTCACTACGGGTATTGGGTGCGCGGGAACACAATCTGCGCAACCTCACGGTGGAGATTCCCCACCGGGAGTGGACGGTCGTCACCGGGGTTAGCGGATCCGGAAAATCATCCCTCGCCTTCGACATCATTTTCGCCGAGGGCCAGCGCCGGTTCATGGAGTCGATGTCTCCCTGGGCCCGCCAATATGTCGAGCAGCTTCCCCGCCCGGAAATCGATGGACTGACCGGGATCGCCCCGACGATCGCGATCGAGCAGCGAGTGACCCGGGGCAGCCGAAAATCGACGGTCGCCACGATCACCGAGGTCGCCCAATACCTCCGCCTTTTGTTTGCCCGCATCGGCGTGCAGCATAGTCCGCGGACGGGAGAAATGCTGATCGCGCTGAAGCCCGGCGCCCTCCAGCGTCGACTCGGCGATACGCTCCGGGAGGTACGCGACGCCGGTCATGCCATCGCGTATCTGTGTGCGCCTCTCATCCGCGGCCGCAAGGGACACCATCAACCCCTTGCTGACTGGGCCCGGAGGCAGGGATATGCGCTCTTGCGCTGCGACGGAGTCCTCGTGCCGGTTGAACACTTTCAGAAACTTGATCGATACCGAGAGCACGACGTCGAAGTGATCGTCGGACACTTTGTCCTGCCACAGACATCCGGCGGGCGAATCACGGCACAGCAGGGCGATAAACCTGCCTCCACCGATGCGCTCCTGAAGGACAGCCTGCGCCTCGGAAAAGGCGCTGCCTTCCTCGCAGACGCCAATGGAGGGCTCATCGCCTGGTACTCTACCCAAAGAGCAGATCCGACGACGGGAGAGTCCTTCCCCGAACTCGACCCAAAGCATTTCTCCTGGAACTCAGCGCGCGGCTGGTGCCCTACCTGCCGGGGGCACGGATGGCTCCATGCCTGGATGCGTGACGACGAGAAATTCGATGCCCTGCCGCTCGACTTCGGTGATGGCGAGACCTGTCCGGCGTGCACCGGCGCCCGACTCAATCCACAATCCCGGGCGGTGTATTTGCATTGTCGTGACGGCCGCCGGATGAATCTCCCCGGGCTCCTCGCGCTTGTCCCCGGCGAGCTTCTCCAAACGCTCGGCGACCTGAAGCTCGATGCGCGGGGGTCCGCAATCGTCAAGGACCTCCTTCCGGAGATTGAAGAACGGCTCAAGTTCATGGACGAAGTCGGCCTCCGTTACCTGACGCTGGACCGCTCGACGAATACGTTGTCGGGAGGTGAAGCCCAGCGCATCCGCCTCGCTGCTCAGCTCGGATCCAACCTGTCGGGCGTGCTCTACGTCCTCGACGAACCATCGATCGGCCTGCACGCAAGGGATAATGATCGGCTCCTGAAATCGCTCGCCGACCTGAAGGCCAAGGGCAACACCCTGCTCGTCGTGGAGCACGATGCCGACACCATGCGCAAGGCCGATCGGGTAATCGATCTGGGGCCGGGAGCGGGGGTGCACGGCGGCCATATCCTTGCAAACGGGACGGTCGACGAACTCATAGGCACTCCCGGTTCAATCACCGGCCGTTACCTGAAAGAGGGACTTCGACACCCGCAGCGTGGAAAGCGGCGAGAACTTCCTCCGCCTTATCGTGCCCAACGGAAGACTGCCTCAGAAGAATGGCTCGTTCTCCGCGAGCCCCGCCTGCGCAACCTCAAGGGCGGCCAGATCAGTATCCCGAAAGGCCGGTTGACGGTTGTCTGCGGAATCTCCGGTGCAGGCAAATCGACCCTCATCCGCGATCTTCTCATCCCGACGGTGGAACGCGCGATCCGGCTGAAGAAGGACCGACTCCTCGGGCGCGAATGGCCGGGTCTCCCCTTTGGCGAACTCCGGCACGGTCTCGGTTTCCGTACGGTGGTGGAGGTCGATCAAAGCCCGATCGGGAAAACCCTCCGCTCCACACCCGCCACCTATACCGGTGCCTTTGACCTGATTCGCGCCGTTTTTGGACAAATTCCGGAGGCTCGGATGCGGGGCTTCGGTCCGAGCACGTTCTCCTTCAACACCCGGCATGGTCGTTGCGAAACCTGCCGCGGGGCGGGACAGGTAAAGCTGGAGATGAGCTTCATGCCCGACACGTATGTGCAATGTGAAACGTGTCAGGGGAGGCGTTATGGACCAGAGTTGCTGGACCTCACCTGGAACGGGAAAAACATCGCCGACGTCCTCGCCATGAGCTTTGAGGAGGCGGCTGAGTTCTTCAGCTTCCATGCGCGCCTGAGCGGGATGATGGACCTCATGGTGCAGACCGGCCTCGGCTACGTCGAACTGGGGCAAAGTAGTCCCACTCTCTCGGGCGGAGAGGCCCAGCGTCTCAAGCTCGTGACGGAACTGACCAAAGGGCTGCCCACCCATGCCGAGCGCAAGCGGGGGATCGTCGCAAAGAACCTTTACGTCCTCGAAGAGCCGACGATCGGCCTCCACATGGCCGACTGCGAACGGTTGATCGAGCTCCTTCACCGGCTGGTCGACCAGGGGCACACGGTTGTCGTCATCGAACACCATCTCGATGTCATCGCGGAGGCTGATTACCTCATCGAGATCGGGCCCGAGGGCGGCGATGGGGGGGGAGAGATCCTCTACCAGGGGCCTGTTGATGGCCTCCTTCACTGCTCCCATTCACCGACCGCTCCGTTCCTTGCCCGGACGCTGGCTTTTCCTTGATGTGGAGCGCGTGCTGCCGGTATCTTCGCGATCTGCCCTCTTCCCGGAACCTTCCCACCATCGACCGCCCATGCCCGCCTCTACAGTTTTCATGATTGAGGATGAGATTCTCCTCTGCGAACTCTTCACCGATTACGTGACGACGATCGAGGGGGTGAAATTTCTCGGTTTCGAGAATGATGGCCTCACGGGGATTGCCCGGGCGCTCGAATTGCAGCCGGATATCGTCATCCTCGATATGCGTCTTCCAAGGTTGAACGGGATCGAGGCACTGCACCGGTTGCGCGCGGAACTCCCTGGCGCGCGGATCATCGTTTTCACGGGAACGCTCAAAGAAGAAACCCTCCGACTGGCAAAACAGGAGGGGGCCGATGCCTTCGTCGAAAAATCGCAGGGTCTCGGAGAACTGAAGAACGCCATCCTTGCCGTCCTTGAAGGCAAGGGTTACCTCACCGTTGGCGTAGCCGACATTCTCAAGAGCTACCGAGCCGGGTAGCCCCTCCCCCTCCGATCGCGGTCCACGTTCGGGCCACCTTCACGGGAAGAGACCGCGCACCGCCTTGGCCGCGGCGACACGCTGGATTCCGAGAGTGAGCGCGGCATCCCGCCGGGAGATGCCGAGGCGCTCCTTCTGGTTCTCCACGTTGAACCGGGCCTTGTCGAGAACCGCGAACAGCTTCCGCAGAACTTCCTCCCTTTCCCAAAACAGGCTCTGCAGATCCTGCACCCACTCGAAATAAGAAACGATCACACCCCCGCTGTTGCAGAGAATGTCCGGGATCACCTCGATATCGCCGCGCTCTTCGAGAATCGCATCCGCCGCCGGCGTGGTCGGACCGTTGGCTGCCTCTGCCAGGAAACGGCATTTCAGACGAGGGGCGTTATGGGCATCGATCACACGCTCGAGGGCCGCCGGAATCAGCACCGTGCATTCGCGTTCAAGCAACTCCTCATTCGATATGCGGTCGGCCTGGTTGTAGCCTTGCAGCGATCCTTTTTTCTCCACGTGTCGCAACGCTTCATGGACATCGATCCCCTTTGGATTGTAGATTGCCCCGGAGATATCGCTGAGGCCGATGATCCGGCATCCGTATCCGAGCAAGCCGAGAGCAGCGTGGGAGCCAACATTGCCAAAACCCTGGATGATCACGCTTGTCTGTCCCGGACGGATCCCGTGGTTCTCGAGATACCGCTTCACCAGATAGGCGACGCCCCTGCCGGTGGCCTCGACACGCCCCTCGGAGCCACCGATCTCAATCGGCTTGCCCGTCACGATGGCCGGAGTTGAGCAGCCGACAACATTCGAGTAGGTGTCCATCATCCATGCCATTGTCTGGGCGTTCGTGCCCATGTCCGGGGCCATGACATCCGTGCTCGGGCTCACAAACGGAACCATTTCCTGCATGTAACGCCGGGCGACGCGTTCCTTTTCTCCCTCGCTCAGCTTCGTCGGATCGACGGCAACGCCTCCCTTGGCCCCTCCATAGGGCAGTCCGACAAGCGCACATTTCCAGCTCATCCACATCGCCAACGCGGCCACCTCCCCCACCGTCACCGCCGGATGAAAACGGGTGCCTCCCTTCGTCGGGCCCATTGAGAGGTGGTGCTGCACCCGGTATCCCTCGAACATGACGACCTCCCCGTCGTCCATTCGCACCGGCATCGAGATGACCAGACACCGTTTCGGATATTTTGTGCGTCCGCGTTCCTCCTGCGGGATGCCGAGAAGTTCGGCCGCGCGATCATACTGTTGGCAGGCCATCGAGAAGACCTCCGAATCGTACATTGTTGAGTGCATCAAACTTGCCTTGGTGAGTTCCCCGGCGGTGAGACCCTCCAGGAGGATCGATATCGCGGGGGCTCCCCGAGAGTTCCGTCCCCCGCCAACGAGGTCAACGCGAGGTACGGGAAGAGGTGACCACCCGCAAGAGTGCGACCGCACCCGACCCGGGGTCCCGGATTTTCGCCGTGCGCTCGTACGACGGTTCGTGGAAAAAGTGATCTTCGCGGCCCGTCGGAGACGTCACGGGAACGATGTCATTGTAGAGCTCCACCACTTCAAAACCTTCTGCGAGAACGGCTTCCAGACGCTGCGGCAGATGCGGACAAGGCCGCGCGGGGATGGCCTCGGGAGGCGTTGGAGGCAGGGCCGGCGCCCGGAGAATGAATCGCAGTGCGACGAGTACGAACACTCCGGAAAGGCCAAAGAGGATCGCTGCCAGATCGAGGTGATTCACTCCGCTCATCGTCACGATCACAAGTGTGATTGTTTCCCGCGCAACCGCAAGTGAGGACAGCTTCTCCGGAGGGCTTTTGTCACCCGTGGAGTCCGCCCCGCCCCTTTTCTCGCAAGGCGCCCGGGTTCCCTTTGACGCCCGTCGTTATGCTTTTCTCGGCGCATTCCTCTGAATTGCGGGGACTGCAGGCCGATGACGAGAAGAGGGCTTCGCCGCCCACGCCCATTCGACGAGCCCGGATCGAGTTGCGCCGGGGTGGACCTTCAACCATTGACAGACTGAAAACCCGACGAACCAGAAGCCGGTGGATCGGCCTTGTGCTGCGGTTCGGCTCTGCGTTCGCGCTGCCGATCGTCGTTTTCGTGGCGACCGTGTCGAAAAGCCACGGAGAGGATTCGATCAGGAGCGAGAATCCTTCTCCTTCCGTCATCACGGCACCGGGCGGCTCACCCCCATGGATTCATTTTCCGGCCGAGGACCTCGGTCGTTCACGGTCTTACACCGGGATCACCCAAGACAGGGAAGGTCGCCTCTACGTCGCCGCGAACAACCGTCTGTTCGTCGGGACGGGGACGCACTGGGATCCGCTCGCGGGTATACCGGAAGGGATTGTTCACCATCTGCATCTGAGCGCAACGGGGCTCCTCTACGTCGCCCTCGAGCACGATTTCGGCTATCTCGATCTCGAAGCGAGCGAGGCTTCCTGGGTTTCGATCCGGCACAATCTACCCCACGAATGGTCCCTCGGTCCCCGCTGGAAAGTCGTCCAGGAAGGCGCCTCCGGCACCGTCTATATCGCGACCGGACGCCATGTCTTTGCCCATCATCCAGAGATTTCGCTCCAGTCGTGGACGGACGTCGGCAGCGTCGAGCATCTGCTCCTTCACGCCGACGGCGTGTTCGCGTTTACGCAAGACCGGTTAGTCTACCGGTTCGACGAAAACGGAAGGTATGGACGGGTCAACCTCGAGGGCTGGTCCGGCATAGGCGAAGTGTTCACAAGCGTCTCCCTCGATTCCCGTATATTTCTGCTCGGGACGGAACAGGGCTTTGTCCGCTTTGACGGCAGGCGATTGTCTCCCTTCCTCCTCTCCGGCATGGGCGGGGGATGGAAGCCGCAACGCATCTGGGAGTATCGGCCGGACGCCTATCTCGCCCTCGATCGTGTGGCCGGACTCGTCGCATTCCGTCAAGACGGCACGATCCTCCGGCACCTGCCCGCCGTCGCCGGCATTCCCTTTCGCGCGGCACAATCCGCCTTCCTCGATCGCGAAGGTTGGCTCTGGCTGGCGCATTCTTCCGGCCTCTATCGGGTGCAACTGACCAATCCGGCTCAAGTATTTGATCGCCACGCGGGGATTCACGGGAGCGTGCGGGTGCTCATTGAACACGAGGGACAGTTTTTCGCCGGCACCGAGCAGGGGTTGCACGTGTGGCGTCATGCGACTGAGAGAGAACGGGGCATCTTTGAGCTTCTCGAGAGCTCTCCCCCGCCCCACACACTCGTTTCGACCGAGCACGGGCTTGCCGCCGGGACGGACCGTGGGATCTGGATCATTGATCAGCGCGGCGGCTATCAGGTTGCGGGAGGGGAAAGGAGAAATCTGATGCGCTCTTCCCGTCAGCCGGAACTTCTTTTCAGCCCCGTCAAAGCCGGTGTTGATGTCTTTCACCATGACGGGAGCCGGTGGGTTCCCGATCCACGATTTGGCTCGCTCAAGGGTGACGGAGAAAGCGCCGTGATCGACCCCAACGGCTACCTCTGGATCGGGCAAGGTCCCGGGCGCCTCGCCCGGTATGACCCGGCGCACCCACAGAAGGCACCGCTCGTCTTTGATCCGCAAGCCGGGCTTCCGGTGGCTCCGTCGATTCGAGGCGCCTCATTCGGCAGCGATTTCCTCTTCATCGGAAACGATTCGTTTTTTGCATTCAACGAGGAACGTTCGGTCTTTTCGCCCGCGGCGGACTGGATTCCCGGCCAGCAGACGATCATCCCGGACGCTCCCGCCATAGAGGGGGCCAACGGGCAGCGATGGATCCGCACGAGTCCCGGCCGCTCCACCTTTTCGACCTTTCCTCCAGCCGGATTTGCGGAGGCGCTCACATCGGTCGACCTCGACCCCGACACCGTCATCGCGACTCAATACATCGACCGCACGGGCAACCTCTGGCTCGGTACCGAGCAAGCACTCCTCCGCGTTTCGTCCGAGGCAGGAACGGCCACCCCCGGCTTTCCCCGACAGACATTCATTCATCGCGCGGGCGTCTTCTCCGGCGCCGCCGAATCGTTCTCCAGCGCCAAAGGCGAACATTTGGTGCACCTCGGGACGATCGATATCGGCAGGCGCCCGCTGCGCTTTGCCTTTTCGATGCTGGACCTGAAACCGCAAGGCCCCATCGAATTCGCCACGTGGCTGCAAGGGTATCAATCAGATTGGCAGCCGTACGCACGGGAGGCCGTCCGCGAGTTCACCGCGCTCCCCCCGGGCGACTACCGGCTGCTTGTGAAAGCACGCAATCAACGCGGCGAGGAAGCCTCCCCCGCGATGGCGACGTTCACGATCACGGCACCCTTCCACTCAACCGGATGGGCCTATCTGCTCTACGGTCTCAGCGCGGGCGGAACCGTTCTTCTCCTTGCCGCTGTCATCCACCGGCGACTCCTCGCGGCCAATCGCAAATTGCATCACGATGTCCGGCGGCTCGAGGCAGACCATCATGAGCAGTCCGTGGAGCTGGCATCGAAACATCAGCAGCTTGCGGTAGCGCTTAGTCGCGCGGAGGAGATCGCGGCCATTGCGGATGAATCGAAAGAGCGGCATGACCGGTTCACAATCGAACTGAGCCACGCGCTCCGGCCCGCCGTTGCCGGAATCCAGTCCCTCCTCCAGCTGGCCCGGGAACCGACCTCAAGTTCCCGGCATCCGATCATCCTGCGCGCCTTGGGCACGATCGGCAGCAACCTTTCCACGACCCTCCGGGAGTTTCTCGATCCACGTCAGCTCGCCGCGGACAGCCCTCCCGAAAAGGAGCCGCTCAACCTGCACGACCTCATCCCGGAATGCTTCGCGGCCGTGGCGACCACGGCCGCGGCCCGCGCCATCGATCTCGTTTACGAGATCGCTCCCGATGTGAATCCACACCGGACGGGTGACCGGCGGCGTCTGACCCAGATTCTCGTCCACGTCCTCGCCAAGGCGATCGAGGATTCGCTCGCCGGAGAAATCGTCATCACGGTGCGCCGCAACCCCGGGCAGCCGGTCGATCATGTCGAGTTCGATCTCTTCGATCACGGGCCCGGATTTTCTCCGCAGGAGCTGACGGAATTGCTCGTGTCTACCGATCCGGAACGCCCCATCGGCTACCGGCGCACGACCGACGATCTGACGGTCGCCAGACACCTCCTGGGATCGATCTCGGGGACCCTGCACGTGAAATCCACGCCAGGTGAAGGCAACCACTTTGTCGTTGATGTGCACCTCCCCCACGCCGAGACGCCGATCGCGGAGGTCCCCCTCCTCACCGATCGGCGGGTCCTCATCGTCGACGATAACCCCCACGTTCTGAAGAGTCTGCAGCGGCTCGCGGAGGGCTGGAAAATGGATGCGCACATCGCCTACGACGGGCCGCAAGCGAACGAATCGCTCAAGGAAACTCCGCCCACCGAACTCGTCTGGATGGATGCCACCCTTGGAAGCGAGCGAGGGATCGAATGGTTGGCAAACCTTCGAAAAAACCCCTCTCACGCCTCCCTTCCGGTCGTTATCTTTGCGCATGATCTTTTAGGGACCGAGCTCGATGAGGTAGCGGCGGATGAACACGTCGTCGTCATTTCCAAGCCGCTGCGGCAAAACTTCTTGCACGATGCTTCCGCCGCCCTTCTGGGCCTCGACACAGACGAGCTGTCGATCGTCGAAAACAATCCCGTCGAGAAGTTCCCGACCGGCGCAGAGCCTGCCGCTTCCGAATCCCGGACGGGCGATCCCAAGGCCGCTCCGGCAGCAGAAGCGACGGAAGCCTTCCCCCATGTGCTGATCGCCGATGCTCATCCTGTCCGTGGCCGGCTCCTCGCTGCACAGCTGCGCGAATCGGGTTGCCGCACGCAACATGCCGCCACCGCACACGCCGCCGTTGCTGCCGCCGAGAGGGAAGATTTCGCGCTCGTCTTCCTGACTCCACATCCGACGAAACTGAACATCCTCGAGGTTGCCGAACAGATCCAGCGCAACCGCGACGGCGTTCACCCCGTCCTCATTGCCCTCGCGAGTGAAATGCCCCCTGGCGGAAGGAACGCCGGGATTGATGACTGTCTGAACCTCCCTCTGAGCATGGCCACCCTCGAACGTGTGCTCCGCCTGCTCCCCCCCGCGGAAAGGACCGATTCGGTTGAACCCGATCGCTGACCGTGCCGTGCAGCGCGTGCCGATTTTAACCTGTAACCCTACAATCCGGAAACTCCATGAAACCACAGATCCTCTCCGCCATCCTCACCGTCGCCCTCTGCATGCCGGCGGCGGCCACACCCCCGCCATCACTGAACAACCTTGTGCTCAACATGAACATCACCAGTGGAAGCGGGATCTTTGCCGATGCTGGCGAATCCATGTTCATCCCCGAAAAATCCGGCAATCGCTACTGGATCGTGGCGATGGACGAAGGGATCGAGAACTCCGCAGGCACCTTCACCTACGACGTCGATGGAGAAACCGCATCGGTCCAGATCTCCGACTCGGAGCTCGGCATGGTCGCGATAACGGACCTTACCTTCCACGATGACCTCTCCGGAACCTTTTCGATCGCCAACGATCTCGGGACGCAGGCGGGAACGTTCACCATCGATTACCGCCTCGCCTCGACAAACGTCGAGTATGTCGACCTCGGCGGCCTGCTCCTCAAGGCTGACGCGGATGGCAAGCTGAACCTCGAACTGAACGTCCGCACATCGGGCGATCTCGCCCACTGGACGGAAGCTGAGGGCGACTTTCAGGTGCTGACAAAGAGCAAAGTGTCCTGGAGCTTCCTGCCGTCTGAAACGAGGGAGTTCTTCCGGATCATCGCGGAGTAGAAACGCCCATGCCGCGGGCGGTGCACGCCTCGGTCAGCTCAGCCGGTCAGAAGAGTTGAGGGGGCGGGCGGCTTGCTTCGACCTGCCGTGAGAGCCACGCCACGGCGGTTCGAAACCCAACCACAGCCTCCAGCCAGACGGTGGTCGCAATCGCGTCGTAGAGCGCACAATGGGGGCGGCCGCGGCCAGCCGCGCAATGTTCGCGCGCAATCTTCTCGATCCGTTCGCGCAGAGGCCCGCCGTAGGCGAGGGACTCCAGACTGTGGCTCGGGGCGTCGGGGATCACGGCCCGCGCGAGCTGAAGGGTGCAGAGCCACGGTCCCCAATCCGCCACTTCAGCGCCCTCATCGGACCAACCGGGAACGAAGGGCGGATACGCCCACGTTGCCTTGAGCAGGTTGTGCTCGACGCTTGCATTGTGGGCACAGAATACCCCCGAACGGCGCAAATCGACAAAGCGGTCGAAATGGGTGCTGAACAATGGGCGCCCGTCCGCCATCGCCCGATCAATTCCGTGCACCCGCGTATCAGCCGGAGGAATGTCTCCGCAGGGAGCGCACAGACCGCCCAGACAGGATTCGATGCCCGACGCGGTGAGCGTGACGACGCCGTATTCCACCACCCCGTAACGCGGATTCCCTTCAAAATCGATTATGTGAAGCCTCTCGATCACTACCCTGCCGACACTGCCATCCGGGTTTCCGGCGGAAAGGCAAAAATGCCTTCCCTCGCTCCGCATTCTAGGCTCTGATCGCCGCTTGATGATGGACGCCTCGACAATGATTCCCTTTCTCAAGCACCTTGCGGCCGAAAGTGCCAAGGTCATCAACCCCCTTTTCGCCAACCCCGATCTCAAAGTCGAGTGGAAGAGCGACAATACCCCCGTCACCTACGCGGATCGCCGGGCGGAGGAAGTTCTCCGGGATCTCATCGGGCGTGAATTTCCGGATCACGGGATCCTCGGTGAAGAGCTTTCCAACGTGAATGTGGACGCCGAATACACCTGGGTGCTGGACCCGATCGACGGGACACGGTCTTTCGCCGCCGGTTCCCCCCAGTTTGGCACCCTGATCTGCCTCCGCCATCGGGAGCAACCGATCTGGGGAGCGATCCACATCTCGGCCATCGGCAAACTGTATCTGGGAAACAACGACGAAGCCTGGTGCAACGACCGGAAAATTCAGGTCCGGGAAACCCCCGCGCTGAAAGACTGCTTTCTTGTCACCACCGATCCCAAGCGACCGTACCTCCACCACAGCAAAGCTGGCTGGGATGCGCTCCTCGCCTCGACCGACCAGTTCCGTAGCTGGGGTGACTGCTTCGGATACACCCTCGTCGCCACCGGCGGTGTCGATATCATGTGCGATCCGAAGATGAGCCTGTGGGATATGGCGGCCCTCCTGCCCGTCATCCGGGGTGCCGGTGCCGCCGTCTCTGACTGGAATGGCAACGACCCCGTCGGCCGGGAGAGCCTCGTGGTCTCTCATCCCCGGCATCATGCCGACATCATCAGGATGCTGAATCCCGTCCTGATCGGTTCCTAGATCCCCTCGCTGACGCACTGGACGCCGGTGCATGTCCGACCCGCCTGGCCCCCGCGAGCGAGGCGGAATCGGGGCCCGCAGAGACACGAAGAAGGTCTGCCCGCCTTTCCCCCGATCCTTCGTCCTTGTTTCCGCCGCTTCGGTGGCCCCTGCGGAGTCTCGGTTGGACTGTCCACATGAGGACGACCTTCCCCGCTTTGGCGCATAAGTCTATTGCTTGGGCATCATTAGAAATCTTCACGCTCCCTCCGGAGTTCGTGCCACTCCTTTTCGGAGCGGATGATGCGGCCCCGAAAATTCCGGATGAGAGTTCTCTGCGCGGACGCCCGGACACGGTTTTACCGACGCCTGTTGCACGGCTGAATCTGTGTTTTTCACCTCCTGTATTCGAATTCGAACCTCCTGAAGTTGATCCTCATGGCAAAGAAGCTCCTCACCCCACCCATTCTTCCCAGCCCGCCCGGAGGGGGTCGCTATACCGGTTTCGGCTTGCCCGTCGCATGGGGAGCCCTGGCCCTTCTCGTCGCCTTATCGTCGCCCGGCGTCTATGGCTTCAAATCGCCGCACGAAAAGAAACTGGCACCGCCAGCACCGCCAACGACTGTTCCACGCGTCATGGAAAACCTCGGACGGGGGGTTGTCGCGGTGCACCAAGGCAATGGAGACGTGTTCGTCTCATGGCGCCTCCTCGGAACCGAAGCTCCCGATACAGGATTCAATCTTTATCGAGCGACTGGCGCGGGATCCCGTGTGAAACTCAACGACCAACCTCTCCTGGGGGGAACGAACTTCGAGGATTCCGGCGTCGATGTCTCGCAACCCGTCACCTACTCCGTAAGGCCTGTCGTCGACGGACGTGAGGAGGCCACCAAAGGCTCCTTCGAGCTTCCCGCCAACAGCCCCGCACGGCCGTACATCGCCATTCCGCTACGGCAGATCGAAGGTTATACCGTCGGCGACATGTCGGCGGCCGATCTCGACGGGGATGGCCAGTATGAGTTGATTGTTCAACAGAGCTCGATCGGACGCGACAACTCCCAGCCCGGGTTCACCGGTATTCCGATCCTCCAGGCCTACAAGCTCGACGGGACCCTGCTCTGGGAAATCAGTCTCGGAAGAAACATCCGCGACGGACAGCATTACACCCAGTTCATGGCCTACGACCTCAATAGCGATGGCCGGGCGGAACTGGTCATGAAAACCGCTGACGGCACCGTCGATGGGCAGGGAAACGTGATGGGGGATCCCGATGCTGACTGGAGATCCCCGGAAGGGAGTTTTGTCCCCGTTCCACCGGGCGAGCCCTCCAAAGGACACGTCGTCATCGACGGTGTGCTTTCGCACGAGACGAGCGGGAACATCTTGAAAGGGCCCGAGTACCTGACCGTCTTCGACGGATTGACGGGCGCCGCCCTCGATACCGTCGATTACTTGCCCCAACGCCACCCGACCGGTCATTCACCCACCCCGGAACAGCTCAACGAAGTGTGGGGAGACGCCTATGGCAATCGCATGGATCGATTTCTCGCCGCCGTCGCCTACTTCGATGGCGAATACCCGAGTGTCATGTTCAGCCGCGGCTACTATACCCGCACCGCATTGGCGGCATGGGACTACCGCAACGGCCGGCTCACGCAACGCTGGCTCTTCGACACAATCGATCAGGCGCGCGGCTACATGTATTACGAGCACCAGGGCAACCACAGCCTGACCGCCGCAGACGTGGACGGAGACGGCCGCGATGAAATCGTCTTTGGGGCCGCCGTCATCGACGATGACGGCATGGGGCTCTACTCGACCCAACTCAACCACGGGGACGCCCAGCATGTGTCAGATCTCGATCCAGATCGACCTGGTCTGGAGATTGTCTCTATTCACGAATTCAACCAGCACTTCTACGGGCTGGAAATGCGGGATGCAGCCACCGGAGAAATCCTCTGGGGAAGGAGTTCATACGATCCTGACCGCGTCCTTTCGATCGATATCGACCCTCGCTTTCCCGGTCATGAAACCTGGGGCGTCGGAGAAAACCTCGACGGCCTTTACAGCGCAAAGGGGGAAACCATCGTCGATGCCAAACCAAGTTCCTGCAGCTTCGGAATCTGGTGGGACGGCGACTTGCTGCGTGAGATCCTTGACGGAAACCGCATCGAAAAGTGGGACTGGGTGGCCGCTGAGGAGAACACGATTTTCACGATGGAAGGGGCCTCGGAAAGAACCGGACTGCGCGGAGGACTTACCGCGGATATCCTTGGCGATTGGCGCGAAGAACAGGTCGTTGCATCGGAGGACGGGACCGAAATCCGCATCTACACCACCGACATTCCCACCGAACATCGCCTCTACACGCTCATGCACGATCCCCAGTATCGCCTCTCCGTCGCTCTGCAGAATGTGGCCTATAATCAACCGCCACACACCAGTTATTTCCTCGGCCACGGCATGGCACCCATCGAGCAGCCGAACATCCGAGTCGTCGGCGAAAACTGACCGTTTCCCGATCAGCGCCCTCAGTTCTTAACCGCCCCTTCTACTTGAAACTCTATTGACGTTTGGTATCCTCCCAGGATGGTTTGCGGGGAACAAATAGAGTGATGCGGCTTGCCCAATTCATCCTTGAGAATGTCGAATCCATTCTCGTCGAGTGGGAAAATTATGCTCGGAGCATCTGGCCCGGAGTGGAGGCGACCCCCGAGCAACTGCGCGATCACGCTGAAGTCATGCTGAGATCGGTCGCGACCGACATGGCGAACGAGCAGACCGCTTTCCAGCAGATGGAAAAGTCACTGGGCCGGGGTGACGATCAGGAGAAAAGCCAGCGGGTCGATCGTGCATCCCGTAACCACGCCCTCGATCGGTCAGCGGCCGGTTTTAATCTGCGGCAGCTCGTCGCCGAATATCGCGCCTTGAGGGCCACCGTGATCCGATTGTGGCAGGAGAGCGATCCGAAACCGGATTCCCTCCATCTCCGCGACATGATTCGCTTCAACGAGGCGATCGACCAGCTCCTCGCAGAATCAGTTCTCACGCATACCGAACACCTCGACCGATCGCGGGAGCTGCTCCTGGGTATTCTCGCTCACGATCTCCGCAACCCTCTCTCGGCAATCGGCATGCTCGCGGAGGTACTACGGCTCGACGACCTCGATCCCTCGGCGCTCGAGACCGCCTCCCAGATTTCGATACATGTGGCCTCCATGGCCCGGATGATCGATGACCTGCTCGAATTCGCGGCGATGCGGATTGCGACCACCTTCATTCTTTCCCCCGCGCCGATGGATCTCCTCCCGCTCTGTCGCGAAGCGATCGCCGAGATGAAGACCATCCATCCGAATCACACGTTCCAGTTCGAACCCCAAGAGAATCTCGCCGGTGAATGGGATGCGCCACGCCTCAAGCAACTATTATCGAACCTCCTCGGAAATGCCGCCCAGCATGGCGCGGAGAACCGGCCGATCATTCTCTCAGTGGAGACCACCGATGCAGAGGTCGTCCTCGCGGTTCAAAACCAGGGTCGTCCCATCGGTGCAGAGCGGATTGCCTCGCTTTTTGAACCGATGAAGAGCGCCTCTCGGGCCAAGCCTCACCGTTCGTCGCGCAATGTGGGCTTGGGCCTTTACATTGCCCGTGAGGTCGCCATCGCCCATGGAGGCACCATTGAGGCCCGATCAGATGAGAAAGCCACCATTTTTTCGGTGCGCCTTCCGCGGTTTTGCCGGCGCCAATAGCCCACCCACCGCGCGCGCGTATGGATCGGCAACAAACGCGCTGAAAATAGAAGAACGGGGGGACACCTCCCCCCGCTCAATCCTACACTGTGCTTCCCTCTCTCCTAGTGATCCGGAAGCACTTTCCTAACATTGAAAATTGATGGGAGCCGGGTTGGCACCGGACGATCACCGCAGGACCCTCAATAGACGGCGCGTCCTCCGGTGAGATCGAATGTGAATCCTGTCGTGAAGCTCGCCTCCCGGGAAACAATGAAGGCGGCCATGTTCGCAGCCTCTCCGAGCGTACAGCACCGCTTCATGGGAATCCGGTCTGTCATGTATTTAACCTGTGCGTCCGGCATAGCCTCCACCATGGGTGTACAGACAACGGCGGGCGCCAGGGCGTTCACCGTGATCCCGGATTCCGCGTAGTCCTTACCTTGCACCTTTGTCAGGCCGATCAGCGCGGCCTTCGATGCGGAATACGCCAGCATGCCGGCGTTTCCGTCTTTGCCCGCGATCGAGGCAATATGCAGAATGCGACCATAACCCTGGCGCAACATGTGCGGCAAGACTGCCTTCGAGGTGTAAAACGGACTCATTACGTTTACGCACATGACGTGATCAAAGTCGTTGCTCTCCACCTCATGAGCTTTCAGGTTAGTTCTACCAGTGATTCCCGCGCTATTGATGAGGATGTCGACACGGCCGTATTCTTCGATCACGCGCCTCACCGCATGTTGAACGGCAGCCTCATCCGTCACATCGAGCAGCCGAAGGATGAGCATTTCATCCAGCTCTTCGGTCAGCCGAGCGACCGCCAGGTCATCAGAATCAAAGATGATCACGATGGCCCCTCTGTCCCGCAGATGCCGTGCAATGGCGAGACCGATGCCGGAAGCGCCCCCCGTGATAATTGCCACTTGGTCCGTAAACATCATGCTCCTGGGATGTTCTGGGGGAAAGGGCGCGTCCATTTCAGCGCGGGATCCAGGTTCACCCCGAAACCCGGCGCTTCACCAAGGGTAATATATCCGTCGGAAGGCACCGGCTCATCCGTGAAGAGCGGTTGAAACATGGGGACAATCCGATCGGCGCCGGGTGCCATCATGAGAAACTCCGAAAACGGGGTGGCATCGCTGGCGATGGAAAAGTGGTAACTATAGACGGACGACGCATGCGGGATGCAGAGACGACCTTTTGCGGATGCCATTGCCTTGATCTTGAGCATCTCGCTGAGTCCCCCGCACCAGTGAATGTCTGGTTGTACGAGATCGACACCTGTCGCGAGGAGGTTCTCGAAGCCCCATCGGGTGTATTCGTGCTCTCCTGTCGCCACCATGATCGGGTGGCTCCGCTGCTCGACGAGCTTGCGATAGCCCACATAATCATCCGGCGGCAGGCATTCTTCGATCCAGTGGAAATCGTAGGGTCGCAGTTTCTCGATCAGCTGCAGCGAGTAAGCCGGAGTCAGGGCCATCCAGCAGTCGAACGCCAACATGAAGTCAGGCCCGCAGGCCTCGCGCATGCGCGCCGCCAGTTCGACATTCCGGCGCAGGCCTTCCGCCCCATCAGCAGGGCCGTAGGGCAGTGGGATCTTGCCTCCCATGAAACCCATCTTCTGGGCGAGGTCCGGTCGGGGTCCCGTCGCATACATGGGCTGTCGCTCACGCATCTTCCCTCCGATCAACGACCACACAGGCTCCTGACGGAGCTTTCCGAGGAGATCCCAAACGGCACAATCTACCGCTGAAATCGCGTTGATGGTGAGACCTTTGCGGCCATAGAAGAGGGACGCGTGGTACATCTGGTCGAACATCCGCTCTGTATTCCGCGCATCCTCCCCCACAAGGAAACGCCGGAAATGCTTTTCGATGAGGTAGGCTGCGGGAACACCTCCTGTCGTCATCGCAAAGCCCACCGTGCCGTCAGCCGCCTCCACTTCGACAAGAACCGTGCCCAGCACATCGATGCCGAATGATCGCCTCGTTTCCCTGAACTTGGGATACTTGCTCATCGGAGTCGCGATGACCGTACTGTTTATCCAATGGCCGTCGGGCTTGGCATGATAGTCGGCACCTTGATCGAGTCCCTCCTGCACCAACGCCCGCACATCTTTGATTTTATTCATTTATGGAAAACTGGAGATTGAAAAGATGGACCCTCAGTGGTCCCGGAAATAGCCCGTTATGCTCCAAAAGTGAGGATCAGGTAGAGGAATCCGACCACCGAGAATGCTGCCCCGAAGGCGATCACGAAGCCGACCGCGTCGAGCCTGCTCCACTTGAAAAACTCCAGGTTGCTTTGCGGGAACAAGAGCTGTCGCTCGGTTGAATCGGGGTCGGCATACGCGGCGGCAAGAGCGAGTTCATCTTCTTCCCGATCGGCGCGAACCTGCGTTCGCATGCGAAGGAAAAATCTCCGTACCTCCGCTGATTCATCCCGCCGCGTCAGGAGCGAAACCACAATCAGGATGAAGAACGGCAAAACGATCTTGTAGACGTAGCGGATCGTCTCGTTGAGCGCGTATGGGTTCTTCGAAAGATCGACGACCTGGTCCAGCAACCACATCTCGGGCAGGAACATCCCGCGCCCGGCCGGGGCGCCATTGGTCGTTGCAATGCCTTGCGTCCAGTAGATTGCACGGGGGGCCATGACAATCGGTCGGCTCATCGGCTCGCCTATTGTGAGCGACGCCGGCGGATGGTTCCCTTCCCACTGTTGAATGATCAGGTCCCGCTCCTCCACGTCCCGGAGGGTCGCTTCGTAAGTTTGCTCGATGACACGCTCGTCGGTCTGCCGGAGCATGCTCTCGGCCGTGCGCAAACCCGGGAAAATACCCGGCAGGGCGATCGGCAGGAGCATGAAAAGGACGAGCGCCGAAGAGATCGATGCCCATGCTCCCTGGCGAGTCGCCCGCCGCCATTTCAAGCCGCACCAGAAGGTTGCGGCGACCACCGCATTGAATTCCCAGAGGAACTTCAGCATCTCGAGGATGTTGTTGAAGGCGGTGCTGAGCAACGCCGCCATGATCAGAAAGAGCGCGCCGGACACGCGCCCCGCCAGGATGTAATGCGCTTCCGATCGCCCGGACACGATGGGCGCATACACATTCCGCGTGAGGAGGGCGGACGACGACATCATCAGCGTGCTGGCGGTCGATTGCAGCGCCGCCATCATACACGCGATCATGAGCCCCACGAGGCCCATGTTGAGTCCCCCCAGGAGGTCCTTGGTCGCATGCCCCCAGACCAGATCCGAGTTCCGGATCTCCCTCCCGTATAGCGCGAAACACAACAGGGCAAGGAGCCCCCAGATCACCGTCAGGAAGCGCTTGATAAACGTTCCCGAGGTAAACCCGATCCCGGCCGCAAGTTCATCGCGGGCAGAAGCATTCGCGGTGAACTGGTTGGCTTGTACGGCCACGTTGATCGTGGCCATGAGCGACAAGGCGATGATGAAATACCACGTGAACTGCGCACTTTCCGGCGAACCGAAAGGCGAAAAATAATAGCTTGGTAGCTCCCGGTGCAGAATTTCCGCGGTCGCATGCAGGCCGTTGACCGCATACATCGCGTTCAGTTTCATCACCGCGAACGGAATCAACAACAAACTCAGAACCACGATGAGGACGCTCTGAACCGCATCCGACCAGATCGCCCCCTCAAGGCCCCCCGCAAGGCTGTAGGCGAGCACGATCAGGACCATTCCCCAGACCAGCCAGAGTTCGTTCAACGCGGAGAACTCCCGGGACGGGTTTTCCAGCAGGAGGATCCGCAGTTCCTCTGCCTCCTCCGCGCTCAACTCGGTCACCGCAAACTTCTGCTGAAGATTCTCCATCCGAATGGCGGCGGCATACTCGGCCTGTTCCACCGGCGTGAAATCAGCCTCGTGCTTCAACGTCATCCCCAGCACCGTCACCCCGACCGCCTTGAGACTGATCGCGATGATGATGATCATGTAAAAGCTGGCGACGCCGGAGTAGACCATCCCCATCCGACGGGAGCCGTAGCGTTCCCTGAAAAAGTCCCCCAGGGTGAGCAGACGCATGCGCCGGTACCACCGGGCCGTGAACCAGTAAAACGGTGTCGCCCAGAGCAGGATGAGTTGACTCCAGATTCCCCCCGCGCCGTCCCGATAGGTCGTCGTGACCGTCCCGACCGCATTTTCTGAGCTGGTCGCTTGTCCGAAAGCGGTAAGCGTCTGCAGGATTCGCCCGAAACGTCGGCCACCGAGAAAGTAGTCCTCCTGATTCTTGATGCGGAACATCGCGACCACACCCAGTCCCACCAGGAGGAGGAAGTAGGCGACAATGACGAGGAGATCAATGAGTGTTATGCCGGACATGGAGGCGGGGAATCGTTCTCGATGAAGGAGGTGGGGACGAGGGCTGAGTGATCACTACCGGTTTCGGGAGCCTCCGGATTCCCCTCCGGCCTGAAGTCGCGCAGAAGAATCAGAGGTTCGGGCGCAGATGTATTGAAAAATGGAAGATCCTCTTCGCCCTGAACCGCCTCCAAATCTGTCGACAGAGGAGAGGTCATTCTTCCACGACAGAGTTCTCGAGGCGCCCGATCCCATCAATCTCAATGACGATTGTATCACCGGCCTTGAGCCAGACCGGAGGTTTCCGGGCGAATCCGACTCCGTGCGGCGTTCCCGTCAGAATGACCGTTCCGGCGGGCAGCGTGCGGCTGGCACTCAGGAACTCGATGAGCACATCCACTCCGAAGATCATGTCTTCCGTCGTCCAATCCTGCATCGTTACTCCATTCAGGATCGAACGGATCCCGAGGGATTGCGGATGGGGCAGTTCGTCCGGCGTGACAATGACCGGTCCCAGCGGGCAGAACGTATCAAAACTCTTCGCTTGGCAAAACTGCCCCCCACCCCACTTCATCTGCCAGTCCCGGGCGCTGACATCGTTGGCGCAGGTATAACCGAGAATGTAATTCCCTGCGTCCGCACGGGTCACATTGCGACAGGTTTTTCCAATCACAACGGCCAGTTCCGCCTCAAAATCGACTTCGTCACTCCTCTGTGTCCCCGGGAGGATAATGGCATCTCCGGGGTTCTGGATGGAGCCGGTCGTCTTCATGAACCACATCGGACGTTCGGGAACGCCGGAAGCGCCCTCCTCAGCGTGCCGCCGGTAATTGAGTCCGACACACACAATGTTCGACGGAAGAACCGGGGCAAGGAGCTTGCACTCCCCAACCACTTCCGCGGTGACATGATGGTCGCCAAAAATATCGCCAGAGATCAGGGCGATCTTTCCGTCGGGCCGCAGTTCTCCATAGGTGGAGCCGCTGATACCGCGGGAGATTCGGACAATTCTCATGGATGCAGATATTGAAAAGATGAAAGATTTGGATCATCTCGGCGCATCGGGTGAAGGTTCCTTTGTGCGGCGAGCTGCGTGGTTGAAATTGGGAGTAAAGAATGGGCCTCCTGGCAGAACCGCATGATCAGCGATACCCGACTGCACACAGTCCATGCCTCTCGGCCCATTCTTCACTCTGCTTGGTTCCCCTCAAAAACTGAACGTGGTGGTGAGAAAGACCTCCCGCGGATCGACGATGCGGTAGATCGAAGGGGAGCCATCCGGATTCACTGCGACCGCTTCCAAACCTCCGTTCTCAAAGGCGTTGCGAAGGTTCAGCTGGACCTTCATGCGCACCCGCTCGGCGAGAATATCCTTGCTGTAGGAAACCCAGAAATCGAAGGCATTCCGGGGCTCGTCGTATATCGGCTGATCAGGATCGAGAAAATCCATCACGCCGTTCTCGTTCTCGATTCCACGGAAGCCGATGGAGGCCTTGCTCTCCCATCGCACAGCACCTCCCACTCCCAGACCACGCAGGTCTCCTTCGGTGAAGAGGTAGTTGCTGATGAGGTTTGCCCGCCATTCCCGGATTTGCGGACGCGGCTTGCCTTCGCTCGCGCGGAGGAACGCAAGGGGTGCCGCCACGACGGACTGATACCACTCCTGAGGAACCGTCTCACCCTCTCCCGTAGGAGATCCGGGAGTCGTCCAGAAATCCATCGAATCCCCCACCCCGACCGCACTCGTCCAGTAGTCCATGCGCTGCTCAATCCACTCCGATACACGGTTCGCGGCCTGCGACTGAACCGCCTCCTGGCGAGCGATGTTGAACTTGATATTCCAGTTCTTACGCGGGTTGTAGACAAGATTCAGCTCGAAGCCCTCCGCCTCCGCGGTAGCCGTATCACCGTAATTGATGTTGCTGTTATCAAAAAATGATTCGGGCAGACCCGCCAGTTCGGCAACCTCGGCATCGTAGATCGCTTCACCCTCGCCTCGAGAGACCGGAATGATGTGTTCGCCCGTGTCCCGGAGGTGAATCTGTCGCTCGATGAACGGGATGAACAGATTCGTGTCCACCCGCCGTGCCCGGTAGACGATCGTCAATGTGTCCGCCACCGTCCGAGAGTTGATTTCGGCCGCCTCGTACCAATTGAATTTGGCAACAAAACGGTTGTCGGCGAAGGAGAGTGTGAATCCATAATCCTTGCCCTCGCCCTGGGGCAGCGGAAGCGGCTCTCCCCACAGGTCGACCTGCTGTTGTTCGGGTGAGAAATTGTCGGATTCATTGTAGTGAAAACTCAACCACGGAAGTGCGTGATAGACGACGCCCTTGCTCAAGGTGGTGCCTTCATGTTTTTCCCATGGAAGAAAATTATTGAGGTTCGACAGGTCCACCTGCCCGTTGGGTAGACGTTCACTGACCGCAAGCGAACTCCGCGCCTGGCTCTTGTCCTTGCGCCAGCCAAAGGTGGTGACGATCCGGTCATTCCAGAAATAGCTCTGCACCGCGGCAGATATCGAATCCACCTCATGCTGAAAGGTATTGGTTTCACCCTGATGCACCGCGAGCCCACCGACGACTTCCTCGTTTCTCCAGGCGCGAACCGGTGCACCATTCGCATCCTCCCATTGGAAATAGCGAAGGGTATGGTTCCACATTTCACCTCTGCCCATCATATGGTGGCCGCCGGGGGCGTGCGTCACATTTCCGTTGGCATCTCCCACATAAAAGCGGCGATTAAAACGGATCTGTGCGGTGCTGCTGGCCCAGATATCGTCGGGATTGGTCCATGCATGGGACGATGTGACCGCTTCACGCCAGCGAATCCTCTGGCTCTGCTGTTCACGACGCTGGAGCAGGCCCATCAAATTGTGGCGCCCCAACCAGCGATGCCACTGGTCACTCTCGGCGAAGTCGAGGTCGTAGGCCACGGTGGCCCGATACGTGTCATTGTCTTCGTCCTCGAAATAGTAGGTCGGCTCGTAGGACTCGATGTAAGGCTTTCCAAAATAAGGATTTACGGTGCCATCGAGCATTCTCTCGTTCGGATCAATGTAGATCGCGGCACGCCCCCCACCCTGAGCATAGAGCTGGATCTGATCGAACTCCTCATGATACCAGCCGGCTTCCACAAAGAGGTCATCCGTCACCTGGTGATCGATCATCGCGTTGTATACCGTCGCCTCACCTTTGCCGTGATTGCCCGAGGTTATATTGATGTTCTTCCAGTCGTAGATGGATCGGTCCGTGACTCCCGGCACGACGTAGAGGAGGTAGTGAGACGAATCAGCCGAATACGGGTGCTGGGAAGCGACCGTCCGCTCAGCCTGGTTGGCTGACTGCAATCCGGGATAGCCGGAACCGAACCGGCGCTGCATGCGAAAAGGATATATCTCGTCTTTTTCTATATAGAACGCCGGAACCGACGCATACGGATCCTGCTGCAGTCCAGGCGGCAGATCCCCGTTCGCAGGGGCCACGATGGTAGTCCCGTCAGCGAGCGTCGCCGTATAGGTGGTCGGGTCCCACGAAGGGCTCCCCGCTTCTCGATAGGGCGTGACAAAGTCGCGGGGCGTGACCGAATTCGGCCGCCGGTAATCGTTGTCATAATCCTCGATATTGAACCGTATATTGGTCCGCGAAAAGGGTTGGTAGAGGACGGCTCCATAGAGACGGCGGGTCCGGTCATGGGATGGTTCCCGCGTAAAACCACGCTCGTCATACAATCCTGCGACGCGGACCGCCAGTGTGTCATCGAGCACCGGCTGGTTGTAATGAAAACTCCCTCGATGGGATCCCCAACGACCCACTCTCAGCTGCAATTCTCCGAATGGCTCGGCGGTGGAAGCACGCGCCATCGTCTGGTTGACGATTCCCGACGGGCTTCCCAAACCGAACAAGATCGAGTTTGGACCACGGTTGATGGTGACCCGCTCCAGGTTATACGAGTCAATCGGCAGGAGCGAAGTAGTGACAAAATAATCACGGGCAAGATCAGCGCTGCCAATTCCGCGGACCCGGTTTGCCGAATGCGGGGACAAAGCCACACGGTCGAGCACGCCACCACTGCGATCAACTTCAAAGGAGGTAAACTGACCCGTCCCCTCGGTGCTCGCTTCGTAGAGGAAGATGTCGTTCACATCGACCGCTCCGGTGTCCTCCAGTTGCTGCTTGGTGACGACCGTTATGGGAGCACCGAGGTCACGGATGGCGGAGTTCACACGAGTCCCGGCCAACGTATTGGTCGCGTGGTACCCGATGTCATCCTCGGATGCCGTCACAGCGAAGGGAGACAGTTCGATAACGTCCAGCTCGCGATCCGATGACGTTTGCGCAAAAACAGGAGAAACAGCCAGCAGCCAGGGTGCTGTGGCGAGAAAACGAAGATCGCTCATCGGGCGCATCCGCATTTTTAGAGTCTTGTTTCGAGGCATCAGTAGCGGGGGGTTTCGGTCTTCTGGAGAACCGGGGTGATCGACTCGGACAAGGGGACCTGGGGCCCCCCTTGATGTATTAGTTTTGGTTCGACAGCAAATTAGCAGCTCTTCCCGGAAGAACAGCCCGGATTACTTCTGGACAGTCCAAAGTGGTTTCTGAGAAACGACTGGAAACCGGGTAAAGCCCGCTTGAAGAGCGCCTTTGAGAAGGTTTCTGGACGGAATGCGGCAGGAAATCAGAACCTCTTGTTTTCTTGCCGATACTCCATTCCTTGTGCTTACGTATACGGTGTCTTTGTGGTCCACCCCGGCCCTGTTTCCCTCCTTTGATTCCCGTTTGCTTCTGTGGCACGAACTCCTACGATACGCACCCTCGCGGCCTCCCTCGGGCTCTCTCGATCGACCGTCTCCAGTGCCCTGAGAGGTTCCAGCCAGGTCAGCCCCGCCACCGCCGCCCGCGTGCTGGCCGAGGCGGAAGCGGTGGGCTACCGGATCAACCCCCTTGCGGCGACCATGATGTCCGAGATGCGTCGCTCGCGGGGAGCGGTCTTCCGGGGAACACTTGCCATCATCAACTTTGAAGAACTGGGCCGTCCGCCCTACCTCGTTCGTTATCAGGAGCAAATGATCATCGGCGCAAAAGCGAGGGCGCACGAGTTGGGATTCAATATCGAGTACCACAATGTCGGCCACAATGCGATCCGCATACGCCGGCTGGACCAGATTCTCCGGTCGCGCGGCACCAGGGGAATGATGCTTCTACCCGCATGGCGGGACCAGTCGCTGACCGACCTAGATTGGTCGCGGTACTCGAGCGTCTACATGGATTATCATTTGGAATGGCCCCCCCTGCACTGTGTCTGCACCGACCATTTCCGGGCCATGACGATGGCGCTTCAATATCTCTGGAAGCTCGGCTATCGACGACCGGGGCTCATCCTTCCGCATCACTATGACGGTCGTCTCGACCGCCGTTGGGAGGGGGCGTTTCTTGCCTTTCGGCGTGATAATCCGGTCGATCAACCGGTGCCGCCCCTGATCGAGGAATCAATCAACCAAACGGTTTTCACTGATTGGTTTGAGCGCCATCAGCCTGACGTCGTGGTGGGGCATTTTGCCGAAGCGATTGGATGGATGCGCGCCTGCGGGGCGCAGGTGCCCGACACGCACGGTTTTTTCTGCCTCAACGTTCTCCATGCCGAACAACCGTGTGCCGGCCTCGATCTGGCCCCGAGACTGATCGGTGCGCACAGCGTGGAACTCGCCGTCGCGCAGCTTCATCGCAACGAATACGGCCCCCCGCAATTACGGGCATTTGTCACGCTGCCATCATCCATTTCCGAAGGGCCAACGGTGTCTCCGCGCACTCATACAGCCTCCGTAATCAACGCGGGGTGACCCGGACACGGCAGGCGGACCTCCCCTCACGGTGGCCTCAAGATGGGTTCGCCCAATGACGCCGGTGCCTCAGGGCATCGGACTCAAGCCCTCCACCCGGACCACCCAGCTGCCGTCCTGGGGAAAGCCCGGGGCATGCCTGTCGGGTCCATCATCCCATCCTGCCGCCATCAGACCCACCGCCGTCAACAACGATGCGTTGACCGGCAGGTAGGCGACGCACTCGTGCGGTGGACGCCGGACATGGCCGCTGTTCATGAGCTGCGCCGATAGGTCCTGGTTGGTCAGGATCGCGATCGCCTTTTCCGTTTCACCGAGACGCGCTGCAGTCATCGCAGCCTGCCCCATCGACCAGCTCACCCAACGTTCCAGCCCACGGGGGCTACGGTCCGTGACTTCGTGAAAGGTCCGCCGGATGATCTCCGGATCAATCACCTCGGTCTGCGGAAGAAATCCCAGCGACATGAGCATTGAGGTGGGCACGCCACCTTCGCGGCGGAAGATATCAGGAAACGTCTCGATTTCCACATACAACCCGTCCCGCACGGTCGGCTTCGAGAGCTTCGCCAGAACATCCGCCCAGTGCGGATCCGGATCCAGTCCCAGCCGCTGCCGCCATTGCTGCGCAAGCGTCAGCCCGTAATGCCAGTAGGCCAGCTCGAAGGTCGGGTTCTGCGTGTTGTTCTCCTCCGTGCTCTCACTGACGTTCTTGATCGGAGGACCCAGCACGTAGCGGTCCGTCTTCTCGTCATAATACGCGTAGGAGGCGAGGAAGTCCGCCGATTCGAAGACCAGCTCACGGTACTTCTCAAGCGTCGCCCGCTGCGGCCGCGCACGATACACAAGCTCGCTGAGGTAGATCGGGTTGGGCTGGTTCCAGATAATGAACGGGTTGATCGTGCCCGGACCCGGCCGGCCGTCAGGACCTGCCATCTTCGGCCAGCGCACCCCCTTCAGACCTTTGGAGGCTGCATCTTCCTTCCCAAGGGGCAGAATCTTCTGATACCAGCCAAGTCCCTTCTCGAGCAGATCGGTATGACCCCACTGGTAAAACTGCGCTCCGTGCCAGAAATACATCTCCGAGTTGTGCTTCCCATACCAGCTCACGTGCGTCAGACCCGTCTCCGACGGAGGAAAGCTCCCCGAGTAGTTAACCTTCATCAGGTATTGCGACAGCACGATGCGCCGCTCCAGCTCCGTCGCACGAGGATCGGTGCTCGCCGACAGGTCCACCACGCCTCCTTTCGTCCAGTAATCCTTCCAGCTCGCCACGCTCGAGGCACGGGTCTGCGCAAAGTCCGGCCAGGAATCAGCACCCACCGAGTCGGCAAAGCCGACCGTGAAGCTCAGCACCGCGTCACCAGAACCCAGCCGGAAATCGTGCGGACCGGCTTCGGCCAGCTCGCCCGCACCATCCCACTGGACATCTACGTAGTAGCGGCTCTCATCAAGGACCCGTTCGATCCGGCCGTGGCCTGCGCCCACCTCAGTCAGCTCCGAGCGGTGCCGATCCCCCTGATCCCACACAAAAGGCGGCTTGTTCTTGATGCTGACTTCATACGAGTAGGGAAAGCGCAGGCGCACCTCCAAGTCCCCCCTCTCGATCAGCGAGGACTCGATCCGGAACCCAACCTGGCTCCGCTCCCCGTGCGCAACCGTCTGCACCGACACCGCTTCTCCATCGATCTCGTAGTGGCTGTGGATCACACCGGTCCACATCTCCAGCCGCTGATCGATCCTGCTCAGGTCCGACACCTCCAGCCGCTCACCTTTGTACAACAGGCTGATCTGCCCCAGCGCGATCGGATGCGGGTTCTCCCGGTAATACTTCCCCGCCGGACTCTCCTGCAGGCTCGCGTAGTGGATCGTCCGGTCCTGAAACGGATACGGTGCCATCGCATCCTCCAACCGGAGACCCGCCGGGTTCGGAAACGAATGCCATCCCCACGTCGACAGCGTCTCCAGAGGAATGCCCTCCTCGTAATACAGCTCCTCGAAACTCTGCAGCCCCGTCACATCCGCGGTGAAGGCAAACTCACCGTTGCCCACGCTCACCGCGCTCTCCGGATCCACACCGTCCACCTCCACCGCATGACGCCCCACAAGCGACTCCCGGTCGATCCGGTCAGCTGATACACCACACCCTATCAGCGCCAACGGCAGACACTTTACGGTTAAAAGAGACAAGCGATTCAGGATACTCATGTAATATGTTGGTTACGAAATGAAATAGGTTCGCGCGCCTGGAGAACGCGCTCATGCCTTACCGAGGCGAGTTCAGGCTGGCCGCTGCACTGCGTGGTTCGATCACCACATTCTCGAGCGAAACCCGGCCAGCTCCCTCCAGTCGTTCAGGCGAAGTAACGTTTCGAAAGGTGGAATTGCGGATGACGATATCATCGATCGTGGCGCCCTCGAAACCCGCCACAAACATGACCCGCGGGCTGTTCATGCTCTCGATCTGATCCAGTCTGATCCGGCGCACGGTGGGAGGATGATCGCCATTGGCTCCCTCTTCATACTGCAGGTCGACGGTCAGGATCGCTTCGGACACCGTGCCGACTTGCACATTGCGCATGAAAATACTCTCGATGACGCCGCCGCGACGCGCGTTTGTCTTGAACCGGAGTGCACGGTCGAGGTTCGGACTGTCCATCCGGCAGTTTTCAACGAAGACATTGTAGCAGCCACCGGAGATCTCACTGCCGATAACGACGCCTCCATGGCCGTCCTTCATGATGCAATTTCGCACAACAATATTGGAAGAAGGCACCCCGATGCGACGGCCGTCCTCGTTCCGGCCGGACTTGATCGCAATGCAATCGTCGCCCGTGTCGAAGAGGGAATCTTCAATGAGCACGTCGCGCGACGACTCCGGGTTCAGACCATCGTTGTTCGGACCGTGACTGACAATACTGATGCCTCGAACGGTGATGTTGGAGGACAAAACCGGATGCACGTGCCACATCGGGGAGTTGTGAATATGCACGCCCTCGATGAGAAGGTTCTTGCAGTTGTAGAATTGGACGAAGTTGGGCCGCAGAAAGTCTCCGTGCCCAAAAACCCGTTCCTCCACCGGGACGCCTTCCTCACCCATCCGGAAGAGCCGCCGGCGGGCCTGTGTCTGCTTCGTTCCCCGCCCTGCGGAAGAGTCCTGCCAGGACCACCAGTTTGTCCAATCAGAGCCTCCGTCCAGGACGCCCGTCCCGGTGATCGCAAGGTTCTCCTGATCGCGTGCATAGATCAGCGGCGAATAATTCATGCATTCCACCCCTTCCCATCGCGTCAGGACCGCCGGCAGATAATCTTCAGGATCCGTCGTGAAGCGCAACGTCGCACCCTCGCTCACGTGCAGGTTCACATTACTTTTCAAATGAATCGGGCCCGTCAAAAATTCCCCGGCAGGGACAACAACGCGTCCTCCGCCTGCCGTGTGGGCGGCCTCGATGGCAGCACAAATCGCCTCTGTGTTCTTGTGTTCCCCACCCTCGATCGCGCCGTAATCGAGGATCGAAAAATCCTGGTCTGGAAACGTCGGCGGTTGGATACGTGCGAGGATCGTTTCAACGGCCTCCCAACCAAAGGCAGGCCCTTGGGCACTTGATCCCTCCCGACCGGCGGAGAACAACTGCTCGACCTCCATCCCGGCCAGAATGAATGGCCCGACCCCTTTGAGATCATTTACGGCCACACGTTCGTTGACGTAGTAGTCGAATGATCCATCGCGCCCATACCCCAATCCGGCCACGGAGCATATCTGGGTGAGATCAATGTGCCCATCGATGTCCTCGCGAATGAACTCCCGGATCAAACCCGCATAGCCGTCCCGGATCGCTCCCACGTAACGTTCCCGCGGCAGGTAACCCCGATTTACGGCCTTCGCCAAAGCATAGACGAACATCGCGGATGCAGACGCCTCCAGGTAATTGCCCTCGCGTTCACCCTGGTCGAGCACCTGATACCAGACCCCGCTGCGCGCGTCCTGGTAAACCAGTACCCCGTCACTCAGGCGTCGCAATACATCCACCACCGCTTCGAGGTCACGATGGTCGGCAGGCAGGTAGTCCAGTGTATCCACAATTGCCATGGCATACCAGCCAACGGATCGTCCCCAGAAACTCGAAGAACGTCCGGTTGCGGGATCCGCCCATTCCTGTGACTTGCTTTCGTCCCACCCGTGATGATGAAGTTTCGCTTTGTCATCATAGCTGTAGTGATCCATCAAAAGGATCTGACGAACCACATCATCGTTTGCCGCGGGCTCGCCAAACATTTGCCCGAAACGGGCGTAAAAGGGACTCCCCATGTAGAGTCCGTCGAGCCACATCTGGTGTGGGTAACGCTGCTTGTGCCAGAACCCACCTTCCGACGTGCGTGGTTGTTCTTCGAGCTGGCGACGAAGTAGCTGAATTGCCTTCAGGTAGCGCTCCTCACCGCCACGTTCGTAAAGCCTGAGGAGCATCGCTCCAGGTGCGATCTGGTCGATGTTGTAGTCTTCCAGCTGATACGTCCGGATATCCCCTTCCGGGGTGACGAAGGAGCCGACCAGGCGTTCCGCATATCGACGGGCTTCGGTGTCCTCGGTTTCCTCCGCGAGCCGGTCCAGTGCCAGCGCGAACAAACCCGTCGTGTATCCCCACCGTGCACGATGACCCTCCCTCCAGAATAGTGCGTCTTTTCGCACCTCCATCTGGGACTGCGCCAGTTTCTGCGACCATTCCAAAGGTGTGTGCCCCGCAAATTCCGGAACATCCGCAGCGGACAGGTGAAACCCTGCGACAACCGACACGGCCATCAAGAGCAGGCCAAGGGATCCGTGCCCCGATCGCAAACGAGGCAGCCGGAGAGGTCTGGAAGAGGGGGTAAACAGAGTCAGTTTCATGGGATTCGAAGCGGTGAAAAGATGGAATTATCAGGGCATCGGGTTCAAACCTTCCACCCGAACGACCCAGGAGCCATCCTGAGGGAATCCCGGTGCGTTCACGGCGGGCCCTGTATCCCATCCCGCCGCCATCAGACCCACCGCCGTCAACAATGATGCGTTGCCGGGAAGATAGGCCGGACATGCCTCCGGCTCTTTCGGACGGCGGATATGACCGCTGTTCATAAAGTGGGCAGCGGGCGCGTCACTTGTCAGGATCGCGATCGCCTTTTCCGTTTCACCGAGACGCGCTGCAGTCATCGCAGCCTGCCCCATCGACCAGCTCACCCAACGTTCCAGCCCACGGGGGCTACGGTCCGTGACTTCGTGAAAGGTCCGCCGGATGATCTCCGGATCAATCACCTCGGTCTGCGGAAGAAATCCCAGCGACATGAGCATTGAGGTGGGCACGCCACCTTCGCGGCGGAAGATATCAGGAAACGTCTCGATTTCCACATACAACCCGTCCCGCACGGTCGGCTTCGAGAGCTTCGCCAGAACATCCGCCCAGTGCGGATCCGGATCCAGTCCCAGCCGCTGCCGCCATTGCTGCGCAAGCGTCAGCCCGTAATGCCAGTAGGCCAGCTCGAAGGTCGGGTTCTGCGTGTTGTTCTCCTCCGTGCTCTCACTGACGTTCTTGATCGGAGGACCCAGCACGTAGCGGTCCGTCTTCTCGTCATAATACGCGTAGGAGGCGAGGAAGTCCGCCGATTCGAAGACCAGCTCACGGTACTTCTCAAGCGTCGCCCGCTGCGGCCGCGCACGATACACAAGCTCGCTGAGGTAGATCGGGTTGGGCTGGTTCCAGATAATGAACGGGTTGATCGTGCCCGGACCCGGCCGGCCGTCAGGACCTGCCATCTTCGGCCAGCGCACCCCCTTCAGACCTTTGGAGGCTGCATCTTCCTTCCCAAGGGGCAGAATCTTCTGATACCAGCCAAGTCCCTTCTCGAGCAGATCGGTATGACCCCACTGGTAAAACTGCGCTCCGTGCCAGAAATACATCTCCGAGTTGTGCTTCCCATACCAGCTCACGTGCGTCAGACCCGTCTCCGACGGAGGAAAGCTCCCCGAGTAGTTAACCTTCATCAGGTATTGCGACAGCACGATGCGCCGCTCCAGCTCCGTCGCACGAGGATCGGTGCTCGCCGACAGGTCCACCACGCCTCCTTTCGTCCAGTAATCCTTCCAGCTCGCCACGCTCGAGGCACGGGTCTGCGCAAAGTCCGGCCAGGAATCAGCACCCACCGAGTCGGCAAAGCCGACCGTGAAGCTCAGCACCGCGTCACCAGAACCCAGCCGGAAATCGTGCGGACCGGCTTCGGCCAGCTCGCCCGCACCATCCCACTGGACATCTACGTAGTAGCGGCTCTCATCAAGGACCCGTTCGATCCGGCCGTGGCCTGCGCCCACCTCAGTCAGCTCCGAGCGGTGCCGATCCCCCTGATCCCACACAAAAGGCGGCTTGTTCTTGATGCTGACTTCATACGAGTAGGGAAAGCGCAGGCGCACCTCCAAGTCCCCCCTCTCGATCAGCGAGGACTCGATCCGGAACCCAACCTGGCTCCGCTCCCCGTGCGCAACCGTCTGCACCGACACCGCTTCTCCATCGATCTCGTAGTGGCTGTGGATCACACCGGTCCACATCTCCAGCCGCTGATCGATCCTGCTCAGGTCCGACACCTCCAGCCGCTCACCTTTGTACAACAGGCTGATCTGCCCCAGCGCGATCGGATGCGGGTTCTCCCGGTAATACTTCCCCGCCGGACTCTCCTGCAGGCTCGCGTAGTGGATCGTCCGGTCCTGAAACGGATACGGTGCCATCGCATCCTCCAACCGGAGACCCGCCGGGTTCGGAAACGAATGCCATCCCCACGTCGACAGCGTCTCCAGAGGAATGCCCTCCTCGTAATACAGCTCCTCGAAACTCTGCAGCCCCGTCACATCCGCGGTGAAGGCAAACTCACCGTTGCCCACGCTCACCGCGCTCTCCGGATCCACACCGTCCACCTCCACCGCATGACGCCCCACAAGCGACTCCCGGTCGATCCGGTCAGCTGATACACCACACCCTATCAGCGCCAACGGCATCGTGAGGCAGGTCACGACACGACCCACGCATCTTCGCAGAGGTTCTCGTTTGATCGACATCGAACTCATGGACTAGAACGAGAAGGTGCTGGTGAGCATGAACTGGCGCGGCTGCACAATCCGATGAACGGACGCCTGCCCGTCAGGATTGACGGCCACCGCTCTGAGCCCTCCGCTTTCGAAGGCATCCCGCACGTTGAGCTGGATTTTCATCCGCACCCGATCCTCAAAGAGCCTCGTCGTGTACGATACCCAGAAGTCAGCTGACGTGCGAGCAGAGTCCCAGACGGGCTGATCAGGATCCAGGACGTCGAGCACGCCTTCGCCCGCTTCTCCCGTGCTGATTCCCTTGAATCCAATGGCGCCCTTGTCTTCCCATCGCAGTGCGCCACCAAATCCAATTCCTTCCATCGCTCCTTCCGTGAAGACATAGTTGGTGATCATGTTCACTCGCCATTCGCGCACCTGTGGCCGTGGCTTTCCTTCGCTCGCCCGAAGAAAGGACAAAGGCGCATAGACGATGCTCGAAAACCATTCGCTCGGGACGGTGGTCCCGCCGCCGCGATACACGGTGGAAGGCGTGTCCCAGAACGAAGTTCCGTCAAAGCCCACCGTGTTCATCCAGACATCCATCCGCTCCGCGATCCAGTTGGGAATATTCGGTGCCGCCTCGCTCTCGATCGTTTCCTGCTGGGTGACGTTGAGCTTGATATTCCAGTTCTGGACAGGGTTGTAGATCAGGCTGAACTCGAGCCCCTCGGACTCCACCGTTCGTGTGTCGTTGTAACTGGAGCTGTTCGTCACATTGTCGAAGAAGAAGTCCGGCAAGCCCGTGAGCTCAGCGACTTCGGGGGAGTGGATCGCCTCGGCTTCGCCGCGGGAGACGAGATTTCCATCCTCGCCCGTGTCGCGCTTGCGGATCTGCCATTCCCAGAATGGAATCAGGTAGTCTGTATCAACGCGTCGGGTACGAATCGTAATCGTGCCAGTATCCGCGCCGGAACGGGAGTTCTGCTCCTCCGTCTCGTACCAGTTGAACCGGGCAAAGAGCTTGTCCTCGAGCAGGGTCACTGAAAACCCATAGTCTTTCCCTTTTCCGGTGGGCAACGGAAGTTCCTCACCATAGAGATTTACCTGCCTCGAAGAGGGCGTGAAACTCTCCGCTTCGTTATAGTGAAAGCTAAGCCAATCGGTTGCGTGGAAGACGATCCCGGTGGACAGGGTCTCTCCTGAATCCTTCTGCCAATCGGTGAACTCGTTCAGCGGGGAGAGGTCAACAAATCCGCGCGCGTCGCGCTCGGAAAGCCCCAGGGAGGTCCGGGCCTGATTGGTATCATGGCGCCACCCCACCGTCGCGACAATGCGATCGTCCCAGAGGTAGCTCTGCAGGGAAAGCGCCGCCGACTCCACGTCACGCTGTGTTCGGCTGCTGGAGGGATGCACGATCATGCCTCCCGTGACCGACTCGTTTGTCCACTGCCGCACAGGATCTCCATTCGCGTCATTCCACAGAAAATGGCGCAGGGTATAGTCGAAAGTTTCGCCAGGTGCGGCCACCATCGCATCGCCCGGACCATAAAGGATCCGGCCGGATTGGTCGCCGAGATAGTAGCGTCGCGTGTAGCGAGTCTGCGCATTGGGACCGGACCACCGATTGTCGGACGCCATCGTATTCCACACATGGTCAGACACCGTGGCCTCCCGATAGCGAATGCTCCGGTTCTCGATTTCCCGCTTCTGCGCAAGCGCCATGATACGGTGGCGTCCCAGCCATTTCCTCCATCCTTCTCCGGTCGTGAGATCCAGCTCGTAGGCCAGGGTGGCCCGCATGACCTCGTTGTCCTCCGGTTCACTGGTTGGGTTCGGCTCGACCGTCTCGGCATAAGCACGCCCGAAGTACGGATTGGGTGAGCCGTCGAGCATCAAGACGTTCGGATCGATATGGACCGAAGCCGAACCACCAACGAGCGCGGTGAGGCGCATCGATTCGAACTCCTCCTTGTAGTAACCTGCCTCAAAGAACAGGTTGGGGATGATTTCGTGCTCAAGATTGACGCTGTAAATCTTTGCCTTGTTCAAAAGATTGTTCGTCGAGGTCGCGTTGATACGGCTGTAATCGAAAAGCGTCGGATCGGTGATGCCCGGTACGACGTAGAGCAGATACTGTGACCGGTTTGCATCATATGGATGCTGGGACCGCACGGTGCGCTCCGGTTGATTCGTGTTCTGCATGCCGGGATAGCCGTCACCCAGTCTCCGCTGAATTCGGGTCGGATATATTTCGCCCCGATCGATGTAGAAGGCGGGACTATTCGAATCGGTGGTGAGACCTGCTGGCAGCAAAGCTTCGGTTTCAGCGACAATCTGGGAGCCCCCCGGCACCGTCGCGGTATACGTCACCGGGTTCCAGGTCGGCGAACCCGCCGCCCGATAAGGCGTGATGTAATCACGCGGAGTCACCGCGTTCGGTCGATGCACATCGTTGTAGATGTCTTCGTAGCTGAACCGGAGCGTCGTACGCTCGAACGGCTTGTAGGTCACCGCACCATAGATCCGGGTCATGCTGTCGTGGGCAGGTTCCTGACGAAACCGCTCTTCGTTCTGCACCGCCGCCACATAGATCGCCAGTCGATCCTCGAGGACCGGCGCATTCACAGAAAAAGACCCCCGGTGTGAGCCGTAGCTGCCGACGCGCGCCGTCACCGTCCCGAAAAAACTGTCGAGCTGCGCCTTCGCGGGCGACTGGTTGACAATCCCGGACGCACTGCCAAGACCGAATAAAATCGAGTTCGGACCACGATTCACCGTGACACTATCGATATTGTAAACGTCCAGCGGAATCCGGCTGATACTCGGAAAGTAGTCGCGCGCAATGTCCGGAGCCCCCAGACCACGCACGCGAGTCGAGGTCTGCGGCGAGGACTGGACCTGATCCGTCACACCTCCATTGCGGTCCACCGAATAGCTTGTGAACTGGCCCGTGCCTTCCGTGTTTGCCTCGTATAGAAAGACGTCATTGAGATCGACCGCAGCGGTGTCCTCCAGCTGCTGTTTCGTTACGACCGTAATCGAGGAACCGAGGTCCGCCAGACGCGTGTTCAGGCGCGTTCCCCCAAGGGTGTTTTCAGCAAAATACCCGATATCCCGCTCGGAAGCCTGAACCTGGAAGGGCGACAGTTCGATCACATCCCCTTCACCTGATTGACTGCCGGTCGAAGCATCCTGAGCCGCGGTGGGGAGTGCCGCCAATACGAGGATCGCCGTAAGCCATGCCGCCCTCCCATGGCAGGATCTGCCCACAGGCCCGCGATGAACGGTGTCAGCAGGAAGAGATTCAGGTCGCAAAAGGCCCTTGAGGCCGCACGAAGACAATAAGGAATCGTTTGGGTGTCGCGGAGGGTGCATAGGAGATAATAGTGATTTGGTTAAACAGTCTGTCCTTGGTGATCCGGATCCGCCGCAATCGACCCCTCGCACCCTACAGGTGTTAGAGCCGATCCACAATCTATAGGCAATAATCACGGGGATCCGTATAATGGCGCCTAATGAAGACCATTAGCCCATCCCCCTTAGCCGGAAAGCGACAGTTCGGATGGACAGTCCGGATAACGTTCAGACAACTATTCTCCCCCCACCTTTACGCGAGCCTCTACCCCTCACCAATCCTCGGTAAATCTCGAAAAGAGCCTTCAGCCACCGCTCGTCCTGATATTTTTCGGACGAGAGTCTCGTATGGGCAATTTCGATGCCTTTCGGGCTTTCGGGCACTGGAAGACAAGATCCAGATCAGTGTCTTCCGGCTTGTGCCGCATCTCGAGAGCACATTCCCACACACGTGTGCAGAAACAGCTTCGGAATCGTCGGACAGCCATCGCATCCGCGAGGAACGCGATTGGGTCCGGCCTTCGAAACTACCCATCTCCGCGGTGCACCCAGAGGACGTTGCCTTCCATGCGTTGCCAGTTTGGAATTGGGTTTCGGATATCCCTCTATCTCCGCGACAGGAAAGACATGCTCGTCAACCCAGCCTCCGAACTTGAAGGCTGTGCGCCTGCGACGCTGAAAGAAACCCGTTCTTCGACCTCTACTCGGTGTCCGTATAGCGGTAGAGACGGACTTTCTGGATCTGTGGGGAAATTCCCCGCATCTTCACTCCGGTGCCGGTCTGTTGTTGAGCGATCAATTCGTCGAAGGCGTACGACAGCATGATTTCATCGCCGTTAAGGGTGCGCCCCGGAACCCATTGACCGTCCTGAAAGACGCCTTCCTCTGCTGTCGCGATGCCGACGGTCTCGTTCGGGTTGTCGGAGGCAAAGGTGACTTGGAGTTCGCCCCCGGCGATGAGAAATTCGTCCTCGCCCGTGGCGATGATCAGTCCGTATCCGCGCTCCGGTAGGTCCGTCGGCCGATAGTGGCTGACCAGTCCCGCCTTGAGGCGGTAGCCTCCCATCGTGAACGTTTCGGAGGCGTTTTGGGGAGAGAGGGATACGGCAAAGAGTCGATCCGTGCCTTGGTGTTGCAGGATCAGCGGTGCGAGTTGCGAGAGGGACTCATAAGCGTCAAAACCGTCCAGGCTTCTCTCAATGCCAAAGGGCGAGTATCCGATGGCGTCGAAGCGTCCGATGGCGAGGAACGCCTGGGCCATACCCTGCGGCCCCGCCCGCGACTCCGGCACAAACAGTGGGTTTCCTGGCCGGGCATAGAGTTCACAGATCTCCTGAAAGTTGGGGAGGTAGATATCCGGAGAAAACAGGTCGATGTGGGGTGCGGCGGCTTCCCATAGATCGAGCACGTGTGCCTGCGGTCCACCCGCCGGATATTCCCCCGGATGCTCGTCCTGGGGCTGCACGATCCAGGCATTGACGAAGGTCGGCAACGGATACTCGGCCTTACCGACCGCGGCGATCTCGTCGATGTAACGGGCATAATGCCACGCCATGAACGCTTCCTCGGCCGCCTCGCTCCGACCCAACACGTCCGGCCAGGAGCCTTCCGTCGGAAACCCCTGCGATCGCCACAGCGCGTGCAATGAAGGGTCCAGGTGATCGCGATGTTCCCGAAGATAGGTGATGAGCTCTCGGGGCACCTGCGCAGCGTAGGTCTCCTCGGCCAGCCGATTGCGGTCGCGGGAGTCGCCATGCAACCCTACCTCATTCTGAACCTGGATCATGATGACGGTGTGCTCGTCTCCATCGACTTCACGGAGATGCCGCATGAATGCGCCGTAGGCCCGCGCGTCGGCTTCACGGCTCGCGTCGCTGAACACCGAAAGAATTTCCGGAGAGCCATGACGTGTCCGCGCATAAGGAAAGCGTTCCCGATCGAGCTTCACCCAGTCGGGGACATAATGGCTGAGTCCGTTCTTCCAGCTACCGAACCAAAGCAGAACCAATTTGAGGTCGTGCTCTCGGGCGTCCTCGATCAGATGATCCACCATCGTGAAATCATACGTGCCCTCGACCGGTTCCACCAGATCCCAGGACACCACCGCCAACACAGTATTCAGGTGGGCCGCCGCAAGCTTGGGCCAGAAGGGTGCGAGATAGGCGCGGTTGCTGGAGGTGGAATTATGCAATTCGCCACCGAGGACAAGGAACGGCTTTCCATGGACCATGAGTTGGGTGGCCGCGTCACCGCTTGCAAGATGGGGAATATCGCTCGGCGTGCTCGCAGCACTCGCACCGCAAACGGCTATGCCGAATGCCAGCAGTCCGCAGAAGAATTTTCGAAGGGTTACAGGGGTCATGGATCCGTGAGGCTTTGGGTTGATGTCAGTGAGTAGAGAAAAGATTGGAGGGAGAATTTTTGGAACAACGCCAACGTGGAGCGTGAAGAACCGCGGAAGTGAGAGGATCGTCCCCGTCCATTCTCTCCGCTGGCGCTGCTTCCATCATCAATCCATCGGGGGGGCTGCGCAGGAGAATCGTTCCAAAAGGCATCTTGGGTAACGGTTTCGATCGGAGTCGCGATCGGAGCGAGGGTGAGAAATGGGAGTTCGCCGGACGGTCTTTCGATCTGCGCCTTCGCCAAGTCCCGTCCCTTCACGCAGAGAAGAGAGCGTAGAGGGATTTCGGGAGAAGCGAGATCACGGTCTCCGAGGAAGTTATACTATCCAGAATCGCTCCCGAAGCGGCAAGAAGCTGTCTGATTAGACTGTCTAAGCGGGGACCGTCTGGCCCCTCAACTCTCGGTCGTGAAGATCGCGAGATCCTTGCGGGAGACGGGCCATTGCCTTACTCATCGACACCGTGCTTGTGACGCAGGTGATTCCCGAAGAAAATCACTTTTTTGCAGCCCCCTCCCTCTCCCGAAAACATGGCTTATCAACCTGCAGATTCTCGATATGAGAGCTCTTCCTTCTACCGTCGGTGTGGAAAAAGCGGCCTCTTGCTTCCCGCCCTGTCGTTCGGCTTGTGGCAAAACTTCGGCGACGACACCGCCTACGAAAGATCTCGTTCGCTCATTCTGACTGCCTTTGACCTGGGCATTACCCACTTCGATCTCGCGAACAACTACGGCCCGCCTCCCGGGGCAGCTGAAAAGTTCATGGGTCGCGTGCTCAAGGAGGAGCTCTTGAATCACCGCGATGAGCTGGTCGTAACCACAAAGGCAGGATACGACATGTGGGCCGGGCCCTACGGGGACTGGGGCTCCCGCAAGCACCTCATTTCCTCCCTCGAACAGAGCCTCCAGCGCTTGGGCATCGACTATGTCGACATCTTCTATTCGCATCGGCCGGATCCCGACACGCCCATCGAGGAAACGATGGGGGCCCTGGCTCACCTCGTTCGGAGCGGGAAGGCTCTGTATATCGGGCTTTCCAACTACAGTGTGGAACAGACCGAACGCGCGGTCGCGGAACTCGATCGTCTCGGGACGCCCTGCCTCATTCACCAGCCGCGCTACAACCTGTTCGAGCGCGGTATTGAAGAGGGCCTGACGGAGATTTTCAGATCTTCCGGGATCGGAAGCGTTGTCTTTTGCCCCTTGGCCCAAGGCCTCCTGACGAATCGCTATCTGGAAGGAATCCCGAGCGATTCAAGGGCGGGCCGGGAGTCCCGTTTCTTCAAGCCTGACGATGTGGCTGAGGACAAACTGGGGAAGGTCCGGCAACTCAACAAAATCGCGGAGCGACGCGGCCAGTCGCTGGCACAGATGGCCTTGGCCTGGGTCCTTCGGGATCCGGTCGTCACCTCTGCGCTGATCGGAGCAAGCCGAGTCTCCCAGATCAAAGAGAATGTGGCGGCTCTCAATGCTCCCAGCTTTGACGAAGAAGAACTTGCACGGATCGATTCGATCCTCGCAGGATCCCGTTAGGGAGACGGGTTCCCGGTATGCCATGAGGAAAATCGTCGTCACGGGAGTGGACCGGGGACTGGGACTGTCGCTGGCAAACAATTTTCTCGCAGCCGGCCATCGCGTCTTTGCCACCTGCCTGGAACCGGAAGCCGAGGGGCCTCGTTCACTCCTTGCGCGATATTCTGCCGGGACGGTGCTGATACCGCTCGATCTGGGGTCCGGCGAAAGTATAGTGGAAGCTGGCGCCCACCTCCGTTCCCTGACATCAAACATTGATTGGCTCGTCAACAATGCGGGGATTCTTGGAGAGATTGAACACAGGATCAGCGATCCCGAACTCGATTTCGAAAACATCCTCGAGACCTTTCGTATCAACGCCTTGGGGACGCTCCGCGTCATCCACGAACTCTGGACACCCCTCGCGTCCGGCAAAGGCCGACTGATCGTGAACATTTCGTCCGAAGCTGGAAGTGTCGGGCAGAACTGGCGGGACAGCTGGTTCGGCTATTGCCTGTCCAAGTCCGCCATGAACATGGCGGGAGCCCTCGTCCATGAGCAGCTTCGGAAACTGGGGGGACGCGTTATGCAAGTGCATCCTGGTTACCTGAAAACCTATATGCACGGAACCCGGAACGATACTGCGACCTACGATCCGGACGATGCGGCCGAGCTTCTCCTCGCAGATGTCGAGCGGCGCCTCGACTGCACGCCTCGACCGCAGCCCGAATTCTTCGATTTGCATGGAAATGAATTACCTTGGTGAACACGAGGGAGCTGGTCGGATCGACCGACCAAGTGCCCTTCTCTTCGGGAACCGGGTCGCCCCCTACCATCCCCTGACCGGAGTCGAGCGGGAGTTTCGAAACATCTTTGCCGCTGATTTTGATCTGAAAGTCATCGATGAGTTCAGCGCCGGCGTCCTCGCGGAAGAGTCGCCCCGTCTTGTCATCGGATATGAGGATCGTTGGAATGCGGCGTTGTCCGACGAATCAGCCGAGGCTATCGTCCGGTTCGTCGAAACCGGCGGCGGACTCCTCCTTGTTCACAATGGAATCTGCTGGGCGAACCATCCGCGCATAGGTTCGCTTGCCGGAGCGCGGTTTGCGGGTCATCCCGACCAGGAGACCCTGCGGTATACACCGAGCAGCCAGCATCCCGCCGTTGAGGGGATTTCATCGTTCGACCTGCGTGAAGAACCTTACCGCTACGACTTTGAGCAATCCTTCTCGGGAGCCGTCCTGTTGCATTACCACGACGATGAAGGAACGTGGGTTGCGGGCTGGTCACGAGCCGTCGGATCAGGGCGCATCATATGCCTGCAGCCCGGCCACGTTCCCGAGGTATTCCAGAACGAACATTACCAAACCGTTCTGATTCAAAGCGGACGATGGTGCTCACGCATACCCGTCGCGGATCGATAGGACGCCTCTTCACCCTCCCCCCGCAAGCTCCTCATTTCCCGCACGAATCGTCGGCCCGGGAACCAGACTTCCCACAATCGATGTGCTTGTCGGGATCCACCGGCGGCCCCAGGCGGCTCGCTGCACCTGAGCGACGAGCATTTCAACCGCGCACCTTCCGATGTCACGAGGACGCAGGTCGAGCCCGGCACACCTCTCGCCCGTTTTTGCGCAGTTGAGGCTGACATAGCCGATCTCTTCCGGAATCCGCATGCCGGACTCTCGCATCCAATCGAACACATCATGACCGTGGGTCAGGACCACATCCGGGTTTTCCTTCGCCAACCAGCACATCACTTCATCCCGCGCGATCTTTTCGAGAAACAATGGTTCGATCGGATCGGGGCCTCGGAAGCTCGCATTGAAAACGCGCAGAGCCGCGCTCGTCCGCATCTGAATGCGCTCCTCTCTCCCCTTCTCGAAGATCATCGCTGGCTTGCGATATCCCATCCGATGGAGCGCCGACAATGCCTCAAGCACCGTGCGGTAGTGATCGCACGAGACAAAATTGAGGGACGGAGCGCCGGCGAGGTAATCGGCATACACGCCCGTCAGCCAATTCCAGTCGAACCGAGAAAAATCCGGTAATTTCCAGGCGGGCAGAATGACGAGCCCGTGGATTCCCCGCGCCCGGAGAATCCGGGAAAGACGCTCCGGGGAAACCCCGTTTGGCTGCAGGCGGAAAAATTCCAGCCCAAACCCCAGCTCTTGCGCACATTCCTCGCAGCCCTCGAGCAGGAGCCGATGAAAAGGTCCATGCTCCGGACGATCGGGTTCATTGATTTCGACCGCTGCGAGAACGCCCTGCAGGCTCGTGCCGTCGGAGCGGCGGACCGCCGACATCAGCGCACCCACCATCGGATTGCGTTGATAGCCGATGGCCCTCGCCATCTCGAGTACCCGTTCGGCCGTGGATCGGGCGACCGTCGGTGTGCCATTCAGGGCATTCGCCACGGTGGCTTTCGAAAGCCCCGTTTTTTCTGCAATCAAGCGAATCGAAGGTTTTTCCATGCGGTCCATTAGACAGTCTAAAAAATACTGTGTCGCGATCGACGGACGCCAACGAAAAACTAATGACAACTCTTCCCTCCCCAAATCCACAACCCCCCCTTCAGGATCCTCTTCATGAATTCTGCCCTCACCCGTCTAATCCGCAGACCGTTTCTCATTTTCCCCCTTTCTCTCGCGATGCTGTCGTCGCCGTCGGTTCACGCCCAGAGCCGGGGAGAAGATGCCGCTCCGGGGCAGGGCCTCTGGCGATCGCAGCCCGCCTATCCGGCCGGCTACGGGATACCTGATCCTGCCCAGATCAAACGGGAACTTTCCCTCGTTGGGCAATATATCGATCAGAGTTCCCCGGTGCGCTGGGTGGATCTCCAGACTGAGCGGCCGATTGAACCCGGGACCCTCGACGTCGGGCACCCGGGATTGGAATACGGGCTCTTTGCCCTCATCAGCTACGAGTGGGGAGTAACCTACGCAGCGATGCTCAGGGCGGGCGAAGTCACCGAAGATCCGTTTTTTCATGACTACGTACGGGCGCGGCTGGAACCGATCGAGCAGATCGGTGCCCATTACCTCGGGATGTCACCCGAGGAGCGGCCTCGACGCTTCATCCCACGGGGTCTCCTGGAACCGCACAGCCTGGACAGTTGCGGTGCCATGACCGCAGCGTTGATCAAAGCCGAGGCGACCGGCATCGGCAAGAACCTCGGGCAGTTCATTGTCCCGTCGATCGAATACATTTCAAAAGGGCAAAAGAGACTCACTGATGGCACCTTGGCGCGGAATCGCCCCTTGCCCGACAGTCTTTGGTTGGACGACCTCTATATGAGTGTTCCAGCCTTGGCTCAGATGGGAAAACGTTCGGGGGAAAACCGCTACCTCGACGATGCCTGTGCCCAGATCATCCAGATGACGGAACGGATGTACCTGCCCGATTCGGGTCTCTACCGGCACGGGTGGGTGCAAGGGATGGAACCCCATCCCTCCTTCCTGTGGGGACGGGCCAATGGTTGGACAATCATGGCGACCGCCGAACTCCTGTCCGTCCTTCCCGAAGACCACCCTCTCTTCGACAAGATCCTCTCGATCTACCGTCAACACATTGAGGGCATCGCCCATCATCAGGGGGTGAATGGTTTTTGGCACCAACTTCTCGATCACCGGGAAACCTACGAGGAAACCTCCGCCACCGCCATGTTTGTCTTCGCCATTGCGCGCGGTATCAACCGGGGGTGGATTGACGCGAGCACCTACGGACCGAGAGCGATCCTCGGCTGGCATGCGATCTCCACACAAATCGATCCCTCGGGCGCGGTCCAGGGGACCTGTGTGGGAACCGGTATCGGTTGGGACGCGGCCTTCTACGCCTACCGCCCGGTCAGTCCGCATGCCGCGCACGGATACGGTCCCGTCATTCTCGCCGGGGCGGAACTGCTCGAGATGCTGACACTACTCGGCGACGAGGTGAACTTCCACGACAGCGCCGTCCATATCGGCGAGACGCCGGATTGGTAGTTTCCGTGGCGTTGGTCATCGGCGCCCGGAACGCACCCGATGTATACCAGCATCTGTATCCACGAAACGAACGCTGGTCGGGCGCTTGGCGTGCCAGCCCTACTGGGTTCTCCCGATCAAAGGGCGTCGGCGCGCTGCCTCCAGGTTATGGGGAATCCTGCGAGGGACCGGACAGGAGCTCGATTCGCTGGGTTCGTTTTTCGTCCTCGGTGAGAATCGGATCCCGGCCGTGAAGGCTTGCTTCCCAGGAACCATAGAGCGGGTTGGGAAGGATGAACCATTGTCGCCCCCAACGTCCGGCATGCTCATGCACGATTTCGGCCCGCGGTTCCGGCGCCTCCGTTCGGGCGCCTGACGTGAAATCGTTCAGGTCGTCTCCAAAGAGCAGAAGGATGCGATAATCCTCTGCCACGGTGGCTCGCCGGTCGGATTTGTCGGAGGTCCAGTGGTTCTCTCCATGGAGGAGGACGACGTCGCGGTCCTCGTTGACGGGAAATTCTTCGGAGATCAGGTTGCGCCGGGTTGCCTCCTCCTGCTCGACTGACCGGTTGGAGACGTAAAAGACCGTGACTCCGCGAGCAACTGCGGTGCGCAGGAACTCCACCGCACCGGGCATCGCCCGTGCTTCCGCCCGATCCACCCATGCTCTCCAGCGGTCCTCACTATAGGGCTCCTCGAGCAGGATCAGCTGTGCATGGAAGGGTGAATTATCGAGGATTGTTTCATCGATATCGACAATGATGGCAGGGGGGAGGCCGCTGAAATCCTCTCCAGCCTGCTCCGGGGCCGCGGTCCAACCGGAATCCGCAAGGGCGGCATCCAGCGCGGGTCCGGCAGCGCGGAAAGTGTGGTAGGAAACCGCTTTGTATTCCCCCGCCTTCTGCACCCAAAGGGTCGCGAGGAGCCCGTCATAGACGCCTGCGGAGGACTCGCTTTCCCCTGACGACGCCGGTGTCACGGCGACAGGTGCGACGACCGGACTTCCGATCGGACGCAGCGGTGGCGCAGAATCGTCGGATGACCGGACATCCTCGCGAAGAGGTGCGGAACCGCGATCAGCCGGTCGTTCGGCCATCTCCTCCGCCCGGACCACCCGCTCAGTCCGCACCCTCGTCTCCCGAGGCGGCTCCTCGTCACTGCCACCGAAGGGATTGAGCACACACCCGCTGAACATCGACACAACGAGCACGAGCGGGCAGAATCCGGCTCGGCGGCCCAACCCTACCAGCGGCCATTCTCGGGGTGACGTTATCATAGCGGAGAAAGGGACGCGACCGGGCGGAAACCGCAATTTCCCGGCCAAGATCGTTCAGTCTGCTTCGGCCGACGGCGGAGGCGGAAAGACTCGTGCTCCCGGGGCCACTGCCTCCAGATCCGGGACCACTTCCGCATCGACGCGGCCCGCCGCCCAGAGGATGCCGCCGACAAGCGGTTCCAGAAACTTCGGGTTTTCCCAGACGTCCTCGCGATGTCCCATCGCATTGAACCAGACGCGACCCTTTCCGTGCATGCGCGCCCACGCGATCGGAAAATCCGGACGATCGTAATCGACCCCTTCCATCCCGTCCGTCCGCAAGACCATGAGCGTGTGCAGGTCCGGGGCGAATTCCTTCAGCGAATACCATTCTTCATAAAGTTCGAATCGTTCTCCGAGCCCTTCTTGTCCGGGAAAATCGCGATCGGTCACCTCGACGACGGCGCTCTGTTGCGCACCGTGGCGGATGAATTCCCCTCCCACCATTCGAATGTATGGATCGGCCGCCTCGCCGAAGTCACGGTACCGATCACCGGCCTCCTCCGGACAACCGGCGCATTCATGAGTGTGAAAGGTGTCGGAGGCGCTGTGTATACCGACGAACCCCTTGCCCGCTGCGATCGCCTCGAGAAGCGCCTGTTTGCCCTCCGGTGTCATCGGGGGATGACCATCAAGGCCTTCCGTGAAAAGGTCGCCGGTCGTGTAAAAGGCCACGACGTCGAACCCCTCGAGGTACTCCGGCGAAAAGAGGCTGCCGTCCTTGCTGAAGGTGAACACAAAGCCATGCGCATCGGCGAGACCGGAAAGGATGCGCTCGGAGTGGCTGGTGCCGGAATCATCCCACCGCACCACGCTGTGCTCGAAGGTAGCCGATTTTGTGAAATAGAGAACCCGAATGGGGGTAGAAGGAGACGCTTGCATGCTCAGAACGGACACAAAGATAATTGAAATCAGGACGAAAAAGGGGAACCGGCGGGATAAAGGCATGGCAGCCGCACACCTTGTCGGTCTGCGACCGGAGATCAAACCTCTTTGCAGGATGCCGGGCCGTTCACCATTCAGGGCTACTCTTGTTGTCGTCGAGCAGGGCCATCGCCTTCAGGCGCGTGGCGACATCTCGGTAGCCGGCATCAACCTGAAGAATATCCTCGAAAGCGGCCCTCGCCTCCTCATCGCGGCCCATCAGGTGCAGAACATCCGCCCTTTCATACAACGCCGCCGTGCGTATGGGATCGTTTTCGAGAAGCCACGACAGCGACCGGTCCACATCTTCGAGTGCCCCGGGGAGTGCACCGCGCATCCGTGCAGCGCGCCCGAGGCCGAGATGCGCCCGGGCGGCGAATCGCGCGTCCCGGGTTGCCTCTCGCAAATGGACGGCCGCCCTTTCCGCGTCGCCCTCTGCGAGCAGGAGATCGCCAAGCGCGAGTCGATGGCGGGCCTCCTCGGGATGCTTCTCGACGAGCCGGGCAAGTCGATCACGGTTGAAGGCGCGAGCTTCGGCCTCCGCCTCGGCAAGGGCAGAGCGGGCGGCGGCGTCACCGGGATTGGCTTCGATCTGCGCGCGGCAGACATTGACCCTTTGTTGGAGTGTCTCCGAACGCAGCGAAGCCTCAAACTCGAGCAAGGTCGGCACGTCCCCCGTGAGCGGATTCCGCCGCGCCCGCTCCAGCGCCCGCTCGATCCAATGCAGCGCGGCCATGGGCTCCCCCAGCTCGCGCCAGATTTGTGCAAGCTCGCGGTAGAGGTCTAATCGGTCCGGGTCGATCCCGATTCCAGCCTCCATCCTTCGCGCCATTTCACGCAATGCCCCGGGAGCGGCGCCTTCTGGGACCACCGGTCTCGGGATGTTCCGGACCGAAGCATTCTGTTCCTCCCGAAGCGGAGGAATCCCCGCCCAATTGCCTTGCGCCAGTGAATGCGCGACCGACGCGTCTTTGAGGAGCCTCTGGGCATCGGCATGGGCGGGATCCGCGGCGAGCACTTCTTCGGCGAGACGAATGGCTTCATCCGCACGGTCAGCCTTGATCAGGGCCGCCCCCAGCGCGATGAGGTTGTCCCCGTCCGCAGGAGCCAGCTCCCGGATACACTCGAAAGCAAAAACAGCGGTCTGCGAAAATCCCATCGAGAGGGCGGCCGCGGCGAGAAGACGATGTGCCGCGATATTTCCGGGGTTCTTCGCCAGCGCATCCTCAGCCTCGCGCATCGCCCGCTCCGGATCCCGACGCACGCGGCCAACCGCACGCAGCTGCATACCGACCCCTCTGAACCAGCGTGTGAATCCGGCGGGATGCTTCCGCACCGCTTCGCGTTGTGCCGATCGCAAGTGACGACGAACCTCGAGGCATCCCGGAAACTCTTCGAGAATCCTCTCCGCCACCGCGACGACGTAGTCACAGTCTCCCGCCTCAGCGGCCGAAGAAATTTTCGCAACCTGCGCCTGCCAGCGGGCGTCCAGCTCTTTGACTTCAATCTCGGCCATCGGTGCAAACGATCATTCGCAACGGTTAGCTTTACGCTGAGAAGAGGGCAATCAAAAGCTATCGAGGAGCGACACCGGGATTGCCGGTGTTTCCCGGCAAGGGTTATTCGAGGTCGAGAAATCGCCCGATCTCGTCCGTGAGCGCCCCCAGGGTATTGTCGGCGAGAGCGGCATTTTCCGCTTCGGCGAGGAGGCGAACCTTCGGCTCGGTCCCGGAATAACGCACCAGGATGCGCCCGCGGTCGCCGAGATCGGCCGAGATCCGGTCGAGCGCATCCTGCAGTTCCGGCAACGCCCTGAGAGGTTTTTTTTCGCGAACCCGAAGGTTGGCGGTGCGCTGCGGATAAAGCGGAATGCTTGCTGCCAAATCGGAGAGCGACCGCCCGGTTACCAGCATCACCTGGATCACCATGAGCGCCGCCACCAGACCGTCACCGGTGGGCAACACTCGCCGGAAGATCAGGTGACCACTGGATTCACCGCCAAAATCCAGATCTTCCGCCTGCATCGCGTAAAATACCTGGCGGTCGCCCACCGCCGTGCGTCGCACCTGGCCTCCGACTTCCGCAAGGGCTCGATCAAGCCCGAGGTTGCTCATGACCGTGGCGACGACCGTCTTCCGCGCGAGTAAACCAGAGCGCACAAGGTGCTGCCCGACAAATCCCAGAACCGCATCTCCCGGGACGGTCGCGCCCTTTTCATCGACGAGAATCAGCCGATCGCCATCTCCGTCATGGGCAATCCCGATCCGGCATCCACCGCCCGTCACGAGGGCCTGGAGACGCTCCGGATGCTCGCTTCCGACGCCGTCGTTGATATTGTAACCATCCGGCGCGTCGCCGATCGCAATGACCTCCGCACCGAGGCGTCGAAGGACGTTTGGGGTAGTCCCGGCGATCGCCCCATGAGCGCAATCGACCGCGACTTTCCATCCTTTCAGCGCCCCCTCATGAACGAGCGCGGTCGCAAACTCGACGTATCGATCCACCGCATCGGACGGAAAGACCACCGGGCCCGCGTGCGGAAGGAGC
>CAZVQJ010000001.1:0-51473 GCA_964629165.1 uncultured Puniceicoccaceae bacterium | reverse complement strand
AATGGGATTTCTGGACCAATAATCCAGAAAGCGCGCACCAGGTGACTTATCTGATGGGTGTCCGCGCCCGTGATCACAGAACGGTATGAACAGGTCCTTCCCGACGGCTACACCGTCCGCATGGTCCCCGCTGATGGTGGCTTCGTCGCCGGCAGGGAAACGCCCTTCGAGCTCACCGTGGAGGATTCCGGCGGCTCCGGAGAAACCCGTTTTGATCCGGTCATGGATGCCTATGCGCACGTCGTCGCGTTTGCGCCGGAACGGAACGGCTTTGCCCATTTTCATCCCCAAAACCCGTTTATCGACGGGCAGGATCCATACAATCCGGAGCTGGATTTCATCTTTTCAGTCGACCAACCTGGGCAGTACCGGGTCTGGGCGCAGTTTTCGCTCAACGGTATGGAACGATTTGTGCCGTTCGATCTCACGGTGAAGGACGCAGGGTGACGGTGCGCCCGGATTTTCCCTCCAATCGTCTCCTCGCCGTCGGCAGTCTCGTGATCAGCGTGCTGATTTACGGGTTTCTTCTCTGGCTCATCTACGTTTTCGAACTGAGCAACTACGCTGGGAACGGCTTGCTTTGGCTACCGCATTTCAACGCCACCTGCAACGCGATCAGTGCCACCGCCGTCTGCGCCGGGATTGTCTTTGTATACCGACGCAATGTCACCGGCCACGCTGTTGCAATGATCAGTGCGCTGGTCGCTTCGGGCGCATTTCTCGTCGGCTACCTCGTGCACCACACCGTGCATGGAGATACCTCGTTTGAAGGCACCGGTTGGATCCGAGGGCTCTATTTCTTTCTACTCATCACCCATATCATCCTCGCCGGAGTCGCGCTTCCCCTGATTGTCAGCACGGTCAGCCTGGCAGCGCTGCGGAGGTTCTCGACTCACCGACGCGTCGCCCGCTGGACCTATCCAATCTGGATTTACGTTTCCGTCACCGGCGTCGCGGTCTGGTTCTTTCTCCGGATACTTCCGAGAGCCGGATCAAACACGGAAATGCTTTCGCTCCTGCCATAAGGACGGCCCCCCGGCGGGCGGGTATACGATGGGCAGAATCCGGCAATCCTGCCGGAAAATGGACTTTTTCCTTGCGCCGTCTCCTGCGAATGCATGTTTTCAGCGTTTTTCCATTCAAGAAAACGGAGTATCACCATGTCCCAGCACCCGAGTTTCAAGTCCGCCGGCGGCAAAAAGAAAAAGCGCAACGTCCTCAAGCGATTCGAGCGAATCACGCTGCTGCGCAAGCGCGGTGAATGGAAGCCTGGTGCGAGCGTTCTGGGTCTCAAGAAGACGCTCCTCGAAGAGTAGCCTGCGGGACCAACCCTCTGTAATTTTCCAGCACCTCCCCTATTGCGGGAGGTTTTTTTGTGGCTGTTTCTGACGACGCACACGAGCGAGGATGCGTTGCAAAAGCGTTGCCAGGAGGTAGGCCAGTGCGGCGAGCAGCACAATCGCCGGCCCGGTCGGCCAATCCCCCGCGTAACTGATCCCAAGCCCGCCAAGGGTGCAGACCGCACCGACCACCGTTCCTCCCACCATCATCGTCCCCAGCGAGCGCGTGAAACGCCCTGCGGTAGCGGCTGGAAGCGTGATCAGGGCCACGACGAGGATCAATCCGGCCACCGCGAGTAGAAAGACCACGCTCAGGCTCACCAGAACGATCAGAAGAGTGGAAAAAACTTCTACCCGCATTCCCCGCAGGCGCGCAAATTCCTCATCGAAGCTCGCGGCCTGCCATTTCGGGAAGAACGCGACAACGAGAAACAGAATGACGACGTCGAGCGCGAGGATACGCCATAAATCGGCACTGGAGACCAGCAGGAGGTTGCCGAGGAGGTAATCGGTTGGATTCGCATAACCGGGCGTAAAGGCGAGAAAAATGATCCCGACCGACATCCCCACCGCCCAGAGTGCACTGAGGAGGGTGTCTTCCCTGTCCGGGGCCCAGCGCCGAACGGCTTCCATGCAAAAGCCTGCGCCGATCGCGACCGCCGCGCCTCCCCAAAGCGGATCCAGCCACGTCCACCCCTGGACTTGCTGAAAGTAAAGCGCGACGCCGATTCCCCCGACCGAAGCATGGGCCACGGCCCCCGCGAGATAGGTAAGCCGTTTGGCGACGACGACTGTCCCGAGGGTCCCGAAGACAACGCTTGCGGCCAATCCGACCGCTCCTGCCAACCAGAGAAATCCCCACTCGCCCGTCCAGAAGTCAGTCATGGCCGGGCGCTCCGTGCCCGTGTTCATGCCGTACCGCCTGGACGCCGTGACCGTACAGTTCAGCCATCGTTTCCGCCGTCAAGGACTCGGCGGGATGCTCACTGACGGTCTGGTTGACGCAAAAGACCCGTTCGACGAGGGCGGCGACAAAGCCCACGTCGTGCGAAACGAGGACGAGGGTCATTTTGTCGTGAAGGCTTCGAATCTTCGCGAGCAACCGGGTCTCAAGATGGGCGTCGACCATTGCGGTGGGCTCGTCCAGAAGGAGGATTTCGGGCTCTGTGGCAAGAGCCCGCGCGATCAGGACCCGTTGCTGCTGTCCCCCGGAGAGTTCGGAGAACGGCGCGTCAGAAACCTCTGTCAGTTCCATTTCGGCCAGACATCCAGCGGCGACAAGGCGATCTTTCCGCGAATAGAATCCCGGGCGATTTCCGAGCAGACGGCCCGCGAGAACGACTGCTTCGACCGACACCGGAAAGGAAGGATCAAAGCGGATGTGCTGGGGCATATAACCGATCCGCGTCTGCGTGTGACGCGGACTCTGCCCGAGAACCCGGATCCGGCCACAGCGGGGTGAGAGCAGCCCGAGGGCAAGCTTGAGCACGGTCGATTTTCCCCCGCCATTGGGACCTACCAGACAGACCGTCTCGCAGGGTTCAATCGACAGGCTCACACCCTCGAGAACAGGTTGCTGACGATAGTTGAACGCTACGTTCTCGAACTCGATGGCCGCTGTCACGGTTGTCCTTTGTCCGCTTCGGCGAAGCCAGCCGCAAGGCGATCTGCGAGGTGCCGAAGATTGTTTTCCCAGTCGGGAGCAAGCGGGTCGAGAGACTCAAGTCGTGCACCCACTTGGCGGGCAAGCGTCTCCGCCGCCACCGGGCGATGCTGGGGCTGGACATAGACGACGGTGACGCCGTCTTCACGCGCCTGTCGGATCAGCCGACTCAGGGTCTGCAGGGAAGCCTCCCGACCGTCCCGCTCGAGCGCGACTTGTTCGAGCCCGAAAGTATCGGCGAAATGGTCAAAAGCGGCGTGATAGACATAAAAACGGCGTCCGCGATAGGGTTCCAGGAGCCGTCTGAGATCGGCCAGGAGCGCCGCACTGGCGGACTCGAACGATTCGAGATTTTCCTGATAGAAGGCTTCTCCGGCGGGATCCAGATCCACCAGCACGTTTGTCAAGGCACGCGCGTCATGCGCGATGAGACGGGGATCGAGCCAGCGGTGCAAATCTTCGTGCCCGTGATCGTGATCGTGATCATGCGCCCTGTGATCCGTTGTTGATTCCTGAAAGGTGGCGACAATCCGGACTCCCGGAGCGAGGCGCTGCAGCTTTGGCAAAAGCGCTCGTTCAAAGCTGAGGCCGCTAGCCCAATAGAGGTCGGCGCTGAGGAGCCGCTGAAGTTCCTGCGGTGAGGGTGCAAAAACTTCATGGTCCATGCCGGGGCGGAGAACTGGAATCACTTCGATCCGGTCGCCACCGATCGCCTGCGCCACCGACCCGAATGGGGGCAGTGCGACCGCGAGGCGAAGGGCCTCTCCCCGGAGGACCGAAACGCAAAGAAGCAGGCCGATGAGAGCCAATGATTGTGCGGTTCTTACCATGTGCGCCTGATTGTATAGAACCGGTCAAGCCCGTGCGAACGGCTTGCATGCGCGCGATCCTCCCGGATGACCTCACGCATCTTCCTTCCGTTCCGATTATGCAATGCCTTTCGCATCCTCGATTCGTTGCGGCCTGCGTTCGCGCAGAAACGGCGCAGGGTCGGCCAGGAAATGCCCGGGCCGAATCTCCGTCAGTTCCACTGGCGGCCGAGGCGGCGTTCCGTGGCTGAAGATCGGTGAAGGCGGATCCCCCTCCAGCACGATGCGCTGCCGGGAGCGTTCAATCTTCGGATCCGGAACCGGAATGGCACTGATCAGCGCCTTCGTGTACGGATGGGCCGGATTGTCCATGACTTCAACCGCCTCTCCCAGCTCGACGAGCCGCCCCAGGTACATGACCGCGATCCGGTCCGCGATGTATTTTACGACGGACAGATCGTGCGAAATGAACAGCATCGTCAGTCCGCGCTCCGCCACGAGGCGCGCGAGGAGGTTGAGAATCTGCGACTGGATCGATACATCGAGCGCTGAAACCGGTTCGTCCGCGATGATCAGTTTTGGATTCGGCGCGAGGGCTCTCGCGATCGCGATTCGTTGGCGCTGCCCTCCGCTGAACTCGTGCGGATATTTTTTCAACAGGGTCGGCCGCAACCCCACGGTTTCCATCAGTTCTCCCACCGCCCTGAGCATCGAACGTCTGTCCCGCCTCCCCCGCGTTGCGACCGCCTCGGCGAGGGTATCGAGAACCGTCATGCGCGGATTGAGGGAAGCGTACGGATCCTGGAAGATCATCTGAAAATCCAGCCGCTGCCGCCGCACCGCTGCATCGGAGAGGCGCGTGAGGTCGGTTCCCTCCAGGAGGATGCGCCCGGAGGTGGCGCGTTGCAGCTGCATGATCGTCCGCGACAGAGTCGTCTTGCCGCAGCCAGACTCGCCCACGAGGCCGAGGATTGCGCCTTCCTGCAATGAAAAGGAAACGCCATCCACCGCGCGCACTTCCCCGACCGTTTTCTTCCGTATCAGACCCGCCGTGACAGGAAAATATGTCTTCACCTGATCGAGAACGAGGAAAGGAACTTCAGCCATCGAGCACCTCCTCCAGCGGGGGAAGCTCAACATCGCTCTCACGGACCCAATGCGAATCGGAAACCTGCACGAGAGGCGGACGCTCGCTCGCCCAGCGCCCCCCGCTGCGGATGCCTTTCCGCATCGCAAACGCATCTCCTGGAATTGGCTGGCTCAGATCCGGGGGCAGGCCGGGGATCGTGTAGAGCGGTTTTCCCTTTGAACCGAGCGACGGTATCGAGCGTTGCAAGGCGATCGTATAGGGATGGCGGGGGCCGGCGAAAATATCGTCGGCGGTGCCCACTTCGACTGCCTGGCCGGCGTACATCACGATGATTCGGTCACACATCCCGGCGACCACCCCAAGATCATGCGTCACAAGAATGACCGCACTGTTGTTCGCCGCCTGGCGGGCCCGTATCAGCTCGAGAATCTGTGCCTGAACAGTCACGTCGAGGGCCGTCGTCGGTTCATCGGCGATGAGCACATCCGGCTGGGTGATCATGGCCATCGCAATCATCACACGCTGACGCATGCCGCCCGAAAACTCGTGTGGGTAGAAATGAATGCGCTTCGCGGCCTCGGGCAAGCCGACCTCCTCGAGCGCCGCGATGCCCCTTTTCAGAGCCTCCCGGCGAGTCGCCTTTTCGTGCACAAGGAGCGGCTCGATCAGTTGCGTGGAAATCTTCAGGTAGGGATTCAGCGAAGTCATCGGATCCTGAAAGATCATCGCGATGCGCCGGCCACGGATGCTCTCGAGTTCTCTGCGCTCACAGTGAAGGAGGTCCGTTTTACCATCAAAGAGGGCGGTCCCCTTCTCGATGCGTCCGGGCGGTTGGGGAATCAGGCCAAGGAGCGAATAGCAGGTCACCGATTTTCCGGAACCCGATTCACCGACGATGCCCAGCGTTTCTCCCTTCTTCAGCTGAAAGGAAAGTTCTTCGACCGCACGCACGACCCCGTTGCGGGTGTGAAACCGGGTCGTGAGATCCTTGATATCCAGAATGGGCATGAGGCGTTAGTCCTTGCTCGATTGTGGATCCAGCGCATCGCGCAAACCATCGCCGAGAAAATTCAGGCAGAAGAGCGTGAGGGAAAAGAAAAATGCGGGAATGAGGAGGAGGTGTGGAAAGAGTTGCATGTTGTCCGCGCCGAGCTTGATCAGATATCCCCACGACGGCAAAGGCGGCTGCACGCCGAGCCCGAGAAAGCTGAGAAAACTCTCGAGGAGCATGACCGCCGGAACCGTCAGGGTGGCATACACCGCAACGACCCCCAGCACGTTCGGGATAATATGCCGAAAGACAATCCGGGTGCCCGAGAGCCCCAGTGACTGCGCCGCCTCGATGAACTCCTGTTTCCGCAAGCTGCGTACCTGCCCCCGGACGATCCGCGCCATCGTGAGCCACTCGACCGCGCCGATGACGGCAAAGAGGATCAGGATGCTGCGCTCGAAGATCGTCATCAGGAGAATGACGAAAATCGTGAACGGGAGTGCATAGAGTAGATCGACAAACCGCATCATGACGCCGTCTGTCTTGCCACCTACGTAGGCGGCAGTCGCTCCGTAGGCGACGCCGATGACAAGGGAAACCGTGGTGGCGATGATGCCCACGCCGAGGGAGACCCGTCCTCCCACCATGACGCGTTCGAGCTGGTCGCGCCCGAGGTCGTCGGTGCCGAAGGGATGCGCGAAACTGGGGGATTGCAGTGTGCGCGAGAGGTCCTGCTGCGTGTAATGGGCGGACGTCAGGAAGGGGCCAAGGAAACAGAAAGCCGCCACCAATACGATGATCCAGAAGCTGATCAGGGCGAGGCGGTTTTTCTTCAGCCGCGCCCACGCGTCCTGCCAGAGGGAACTTCCGGACTCGAGGGATTCCGGGTCGATAGCCCCGGCGGGAAGCCGTTCCTCAGTAGGAGAAAGATGGTGACGCAGGCTCATTTCTCTTCGAAGCGCAGACGTGGATTCAAAATGACCTGGAGCACGTCCACGCCGAGGTTGGCGAGCGTGATGAGCGTGGCGTAAACAAGCACTGTTCCCTGCACGAGAAAATAGTCCCGGTTGAACGCCGACATCACGAACTGCCTGCCCATGCCCGGGATCTGGAAAATCGTCTCGACCACAAAGGAGCCACTGATGATACCAGCGAGAGCGGGTCCCATGAAGGAAATCACCGGGAGGAGGCCTCCTTTGAGGGTGTGCTTCCAGATAATGGTGAAGAAGGGCACCCCTTTGGAGCGAGCTGTGCGGATGAAGTCCTGGGTGAGGATTTCGAGCAGACCGCCCCGGGTGATGCGGGCGAGATAGGCGGCGTAGACCAGCCCGAGGGTGAAGACCGGAAGAATCCGGTCGGTTGGCGTGAACCAACCCGAAACACTGAACCTGATTGGCCCGACCTGGCCCAGCCAGACGCCGAAGATGAGGGCAAGGACCGGACCCATCACAAATGTCGGCAGGCAGATACCGACCATCGCCACCGCCATCGGCCCGTAGTCGAGCGGCGTGTTCCGCTTCACCGCGGCGAGGATCCCGACCGGGATTCCAAGGATGACCGAGACAAGAAGCGCCCAGGCACCCAACTCCAACGAAACCGGAAACGTCGCCGCGATGATCTCGTTCACGGTGCGTGTTTCGCTGAAGCTTGGACCCAGATCGCCCCGGAACAGATTGCCGAGGTAGTTCCCATACTGGACGAGCCAGGGGTCGTTCAACCCGTAGTATTCGTTCACCCGCTCGAGAATATACTCCGGCATTCTCCGTTCGGATGAAAAGGGTCCGCCGGGTGCCAGCCGCACCATGAAAAACGTCACGGTGAGAATGGCGAAGAGCACGACCACCGACTGCAGGAGGCGGTAAAGGATGAACTTGAACATCGGCTATGAGCAGAGTGCAGGAGCGCCCGGGACAGGCAAACGGAACGGCATCCTAATCATCGTCGGCAAGGTAGACATGTTTCCAGGGGCGGTTGTCGAGTGCCTTGGGGTGCCAGTTGCGCACGCGCTTGTCGATCAGGTAAACCCGGGTGTACCAATAGACGGGGACAATCGGCAGCTCCTCGAAGAGCCGGTCCTCCGCCTTGCGCAGGACCTCGAAATGCTCCTCTTCGGTGGCACTCCGGAACGCTTTCTGAATGAGTTGATCAAAGGGGACATCGCTCCACCCGGTGTTGTTGTTTCCGTTGCCGGTCGTCCAGAGATCGAGGAACGTGATCGGGTCCGGGTAGTCCGCGATCCAGCCGGCGCGGGCGATGTCGAAATTCAGGGCCGACTGGTCATCGAGGTAGGTTTTCCATTCCTTGTTCTGGAGACGGACGCGAATGCCGAGGTGACGCTGCCACATGGCGGCGGCGGCCTCGGCGATCTTCTTGTGTCCTTCGGAGGTGTTGTAGAGCAGATCGACAGGCGGAAAGCCTCGCCCTTCCGGATAACCAGCCTCCGCGAGCAACGCCCGAGCCTTCCCGACATCGAATCCGACATACTCCCGGCTCGCCCAGCCTGCGAGCATCGGGGGAACCATCGCGGTTGCCGGCAGCTGATCGCCCAATGTCACCTGATCCACGATCTGCCTGCGGTCGAGCGCCCAGTTCAGCGCAGCACGCACCCGGGCATCGTCAAACGGCGGACGACTGACATTCAGCCGGTAGAAATACGTGCCCATGTAGGGATCGATGCGAAATTCATCCGGCCGATTCACCCGCAGATCCGGAATGGCGTTCGTCGGGACGGTGCTCGTGTAGTGCAACCGGCCAGAGTTGAACATGCGCAATTCCGTCGCGTCGTCCTCGACGGGAAAATAGACAATCGCGTTCAGGCGGACCGTCTCAGCATCCCAATAGGTCTCGCTTCTGGTTACGCGGAGGAACTGGTTTGGTTTCCATGCATCGAGGACAAACGGACCGTTTCCCACGAAGTTCTCCGGCCTCGTCCAGAGACCGCTCCGGTCGAGCCTCCCACCAAACGCCTCGATCACGCCCTCCCGGACCGGAAACCAGCTGTAATGTTTGAGCATGTTGAGGAAGTGCGGCGTGGAACCGACGAGCGAGATGCGCAGCGTGTGCCTGTCGAGCGCCTCAACGCCCACTTCGCGGAAGTCCGTGACCGAGCCCTCATGAAAAGCCTGCGCGTTTCTGATGACATAGAGCATCGGTGCGTATTCGGCGCCGAGGGCGGCGGTGAGGATCCGTTCGTAGGAGTAGATGAAGTCACCCGCCGTGACGGCTTCCCCATCTGACCAGCGGGCCTCCGGACGCAGGTGGAAGGTCCAGACCGAGGCGGCCTCATTCGACTCCCACCGCGCGGCCAGCCCGGGGAGTGGCAGGGAATCATCGGTGGGATGGTAATTGATCAACCCTTCAAAAAGCGCCGATATGATGTGATTCTCGGTCACCCCGGTCACAAGATGAGGGTCGAGGCTCTTCGGTTCCGCTCCATTGCCGTACAAGAGGACCTGTTGTTCCACCGCTTCGTCGGCATCCGGCAGGCCGGAGCCACATCCGGCCGCGAGGAACAGCCCGCCGCAGACGCATGCGAAACGGAAGAAGATGCGCGCGATTGCCTGCATGCCAAATCGTTGCCCGCCCGACGTGGGTTGCGCAACGGCGAAGAACTCCCGGCACGAAAGATCAGAACGCAAAGCCGCTCGGGACAAGTTCCACGAACTTCCACGGCTGGTCCATAATCCGCTTCTCGTGCGACCAGCCCTGCACGTCGGGATGCAGAAGATAGATATTCGATGACCAGGTCAGTGGAATGATCGGCCGTTCCTCCATCAGGATCGCTTCCGCTTCGGCAAGGAGACCAAGACGTCGGTCGTGGTCCGGTTCCCCACTCGCCTCCTGCACAAGCCGGTCATAGCGATCATCACTGAATCCGGTGCGGTTGTTGCCCCCGCCCGTGAGCATGATCTTCAGAAAGGTGGCGGGATCGACATAGTCTCCAATCCAGGAGATGAGGAAGAGGTCGAAGTTGCCCTGATCCATGTCTGAGATGAGGACCTGCCATTCCTTGTTCTCGAGACGGACTTCAATGCCAAGCTCCCGGCGCCAGGTATTCTGGAGAATCTCACCGAGACTGCGGTTATTCGCCGTGTTCGCGATAATGAGGGTGAGTGCGGGAAAACCCTCGCCTCCCGGGTATCCCGCTGCCGCAAGCAACCTGCGGGCGTTGTCGGGATTGTATTCATACGCATCGATGTAGTCGTACCCCGCAATGCCCGGGGGCACGAAACCCCGGGCCGGCTGCCCGTTCCGGGTCACGCGGTCGATGATCTGCTGCACATCAATCGCCTCATGCAACGCCCGCCGAACCCGCGAATCGTCGAGCCCCGCATGACGCGTGTTGATCCCGATATAACCGGTCGCAAACATCGGATCCTCGGCCAGGTAAGGGGCTCCCGTGCGGCGGAATTCGTCGAGCAGGTTATACGGAACCCGATCCACCTTGTGCAGTCGCCCGGCCCGGAAATTGTTCACCGCAGTGACCCGATCCTGATAGGGGAAAAACTGAATACCGTTCAAGGCGACATTCTCCGCATCCCAGTAGGTGAGGCTCTTCTCCACCGTAATGCGCTGGTTTGGCAACCATTCAGCCAGGACAAAAGGGCCGTTCCCGACGTAGTGTTGAGGGCGGGTCCAATCGCTCGTCCGGCGGGCAAAGGCGTTTCTGGCTTCGATCGTGCCTCGATGGAGTGGGAAATAGGTATAGTGCGGCAGCAAGAGAGGGAAATAATTCGCCGACCCGATCAGGTCGAAGCGCAGGATATGATCATCGACGGCCGTAACACCCACTTCATTCCAGTCATCGGTTTCACCCCGGCCGTAGGCTTCCGCTCCCTCGATGATGTGAAGCATCTCGACGTATGGCGCCCCCAGCTCGGGGTTCAGGATCCGCTGATAGGCATAGATAAAATCATGTGCGGTGAGCGCATCCCCATTGGACCAGCGGGCGTCCTTTCGCAGGTAAAACGTCCATACATCCGCCTCGTCACTGGATTCCCATCTCTCCGCCACCCCCGGAACGACTTTTGTGCTATCCGTCGGATGTTCGACGACAAGCCCTTCGAGGAGCGCTTTGATGACGCGGTGCTCGACGAGTCCGGTGACGAGATGCGGATCGAGGCCCTGTGGCTCGGCCCCGTTGTCAAAAAGGAACACGCCCTCTTCCGTCGCCTCATCGACGAGACTCGCCCCGCTCCCGCACCCTCCCAGAAACGCCACCAGGAGCATGCTCAGGACAACGCCGACGGCACCCGTGCGGCTCATGAAGCGAGGTGTGCGGCAAGGACGGGAAGGGACAAGTTTCATCATTATCCAACTTCCAGCGAACCGTCTCCGGAGCAAACCTGAATGCGTCGCGGGCCTGGCTGAGAATATTTCCCTGCTTGATCACTGGCTTGCACCCTGCCCCGCGGTTGTCAGCCTCGGCCACCCAACTTTTCCCGAACCATGAAACGATCCTTCCTCCTCCTCGCCCTTCTCCCCTCGCTCCTCGCCCCATCGTTCCTCGCCGGACAGGAGGCAGAGAAAACGGTCATCACCGAGGCTGATCAGCTTCCGCGGGTTTCCTATCCATTCACCGGAAGTGTCTCCGAGCTGCTTGACGACGAACCTCGCCTGCAGTCCTACCTCACACAGGTGCGTTCCGAGGTGACCTCCCACCTCGAGCGGTACCAGATCGAGGATCCGGCAACCGTTCGGGAGTATCTCGACATCCTGCGCACGCTGGACTTTCTCGAAGGCGAATACGACGCGGCTATCGAAAAAATCGAGCAGATCCGGGCGATCCACAGCAAGCCCGCCGACCGCCTCACCTCCGGGCTGGTTCTCGAAACCATCGCGGAGATATATCAAGAAAATGATCAGCTTTCCGGGACCGAACTCGCAGAGATTTTCCAGTCACGTTACGCCGAGAAGGTGAACGCTTTGCCCTGGGAGCTGGTGCAGGATTCGATCGAGCAGACGAACGGCGTCTTCCAGTACGTTTCCCGCAATCTCTACCTCGGCCGGATCGACAGTGTCGTGCAGAAGTCGGTCGATGAGAACGGTGCCCTCAGCCTCGACGATGTTGCGGGACTGGCTTCCACCCGACTGACTTTCGATCACATTCTTCCCCTGCGCGATGAAATCGTCGCCGTCACCTCACAGTACATTGCCGAGAATCGGATCGAAAAGGCCGACATCTGGGAGACGCGCGACGTGGACCTCACCGCCGAGGAAGGGCTCTCCCCGGTCGTTATCGCGGTGTGGGACAGTGGCGTCGATGCAGACATTTTTCTCGCAACCGGCCAGATGTGGATTAATCCCGCCGAGCAACCCGATGGAACCGACAACGACGACAACGGCTTCGTCGACGACATCCACGGGCCCGCATGGGACCTGTGGAGCCATCGGACGACGGGCAATTTGTACCCACTCAGCAACGACAAACTAGCCACGTACGACACCGACCTCGACTTCACAAAAGGTCTCATCGATCTACAATCGGCGGTCGATTCAGAGGAAGCGGCGGCGACCCGGCAGCGCATGACCCAACTGGAACGCGACGAGTTCCAGAGCTTTGTGGAAGGTCTCAGCCTGATCGGTAATTACACCCACGGCACGCATGTTGCAGGCATCGCATCCGCCGGGAATCCGGCGGCACGCATTCTCAACGCGCGGATCACGTTCGGACACACCCTGATCCCGGAGGCACCCACTCTCGAGGAAGCGGTCCGCAACGCACGGGCGATGCGGGATGCCGTCGAATACTTCAAGGAAGCAGGCGTGCGTGTCGTGAATATGAGCTGGGGCGGTACCCAGGCGGGAATCGAAGGCGCCCTCGAAGCCAATGGAGTGGGTGACTCCCCGGAACACCGCGCGGAGATGGCGCGTGTCCTTTTCGGCATCGGGTACGACGCTCTCGTTGCCGCGATGGAGTCCGCCCCTGACATCCTTTTCATTCCGGCGGCGGGAAATTCAGACAGCGATGTGGCCTTCAACAAGGTGATTCCGAGTTCGATCGATCTGCCGAACGTGCTCGTCGTCGGCGCGGTCGATCAGGCGGGGGAGGAAACCGGATTCACCAGCTACGGGGAGAATATCCGCGCGCACGCAAGCGGCTTCGAGATCGAAAGTTTTGTTCCCGGCGGGCGACGCTTGAAATTCTCCGGCACTTCGATGGCCGCCCCGAACACCGCCAATCTTGCGGGCAAGCTGCTCGCCATCGACCCCACCCTGAGACCGGCCGAAGTCATCGCGCTTATCGAGCTGGGAATCGACAGGACGGAGGACGGGCGCCGTTTTCTCCTGAACCCGAAACGCTCGGTCGCTCTCCTTCGGACGCGCCTGGAAAAGCGCTGAGCCCCAGCCCCATCAGGGAAGCCGGATCTTCCGGTGCAGGTTGAGCATCTCGTCGATCTTGTCCTCGAGGCCGAGGCCGGCGAGGTAAGGCCGATCGAAATCACTTCCTGGCCCAAGTCGGGATCCCGATTTTCGATGGTGCTCGAGGGCATTGGCCAAGTGCACGGCAGTCAGGACGCTGGGCGTGCGCACAGGACTGGCACTCGGTTCGTGGTGGTAGCCAACCGCCTCGACGGTCGTGTTCGGGAGCCCCCAAAGATTGACAAGGTAAGCGCCTACCTCGGCATGTGATGCCCCCAGAAACTGCCGTTCGACTCGGTAGAGAGGCAACTTTTCGCTCATCGCCAACTGGCTGGCCTGAATGTACTCGCGGTGACGATGCACGCTCAGAACCAGTTCGCCGATGTCGTGCAGGAGACCGGCCGTAAAGGCTTCCTGGCGCAACGAATCGCCCCCTGGGAGGTAGCGCACAACGGCCTGCGCCAAGCGTGCGACGGCAAGAGAATGCTTCCAGAAGCTGTTTACCGACAAGAAGATGCCTCCCTGCTGCTCAAACTGGGTGAACACGCCGGAGACGAGGACAAGCGATTGTAGCATCTCGATCCCGAGCAACCGGCTGGCCTCGCCTACATCGACAATGCGATCCGGGAGGGCAAAAAAGCCCGAGTTCACCAGCTGAAGGACTTTGGCCGTAATCGCCGGATCGGTCGAAATCTTGCGGACCAGCGCATCCATATCCGGGTCCGCCGATCGCAGTTCCCGCGTGATATCGAGATAGAGCGACGGTAGACTCGGCAAGCTCCTGATTCCGTTCAGAAGCGCACGCAGCCCGGGATTCGAAATGAGATTGCGCAGATCGATCGCCCGCTCGACTGCTTCGACAAATCCCGATGGCGGATCCGATTTCGGGATGAACTGGTGAATCGCAGAGGCGGCCTGCACGGCCATGCGCCGGTCAGCATAATCGGCCGTCAGGATCCGGATGGAGGCGGGAAAGCGAGTCGCGAGTTCCTCCAGGACCTCAAGACCATTTGGTTCCGAGGACACGTGGTAATCCGCAATGATCACGTCCGCCCGAAACGTTTCAAGGATCTCATCCGCCGCTGTGGTGTTCTCTGCCATCCGGCAGTCCCATTCCCCGAGCAGCTCCGGGCGCGCCCGCTGAAGGCTGCGCAGAAGCTGAGGATCTGCGTCTATGACAAGGACTCGCACTTCAGTGAATGTCGGAGTTTCAATGGGAATTAACGTGGCCACCCGTGGGGGTTAAATCGGACCGGAAGTAGTCGGACTTGAGCGCCAAACCGATAAAATCCCCATTTGCCGGAAATGACGCCGGCATGGTCGGTTCCGGATCAGGACGAGGAGACGAGTCGGGAGACGTCCGCGAAACCAAAAGCAACTATTGGTTTCCCCGCACAGGCGGTGGATCGAGCCGCTCGAGCGCTCCATCGATCTCTCCTCGCCATGGACGAAAACGGGGGTCCCTTGACCACGCACGCAGGACGGACGCGGTCTCCCGACGCTGAGCCTGATAGCTCTCCCGGGTGGGAACGGTGGTCTCCGTCAACAAGTTCCTCGAGATGCTCACATTCAGGTTCGGCACAAGTTGCAGAAAGTAATCACGTTCGGCGGCGGTGATGTGTTCATCGAGAAAGTAGTTCTCCACGACAGCCCGCTGCTCCCGGTCTGCCAATTGCGCCCGGGCGAAGAATCCGGCGCGGGTGCGGGGACGCTCATCCAGCGTCGCGATCGATCCCGACAACGCCTGGAGCGCTGACGCCGGCGTCCGCACAATGAGGTTCTCGATCGCAAGATTGGCCGGATGCTGCAGGGCTCCTGGCTGGGAACCGGGCAACATGGCCAGCAGCCGCGGAAGTTCTCCTACCGCTTCGGCGTAAACAAGCACATCAAAGGCGTGTTGAAATCCCGGGGTTGGAGCGGCTCGCCACGGCTCATGTTCCAGCAACTCAACCGTCAACTCGGCAAGGCGGGCAGGGGGCTCTCCGGCCTCCTCACCCCACGCAAAATTGCGCAGATGGAGCGCCCATTCATCGGCCGATCGCTTCGGTTCTGTGATCGCGCCCCGGGCAAAGCCCGCCGCGGCGGCCGGATCCAGCCTTCCCAGCCAATCGATCAGCCAGACCCGCAGTGTGGGCGCGCTTTCCAGCCGACCTCCCGCGCCCATCCGCCACCGGAGCCCGGTATCCCGGTTTCGCATACTCTCGAGATAGGCAAGGATACGGGAAACCGCCACCTCTTGCGGGAGTCGCTCCAGTTCCCTGCCGATCGATTCGAGAGCCGTCTGTGCGGCATCGACGGCGGTGGCTTCCCGGACAAGCGTTTCCCAGCCATGCCCGTGCGCCGGGAACGCGGCATCCTCGGCATGTTCCGGCGGAGCCACCACCGGCGGAGCCACCACCTCGGTGGTCAGGATGTGCCGATCGGCCTCCGCACGCGCGGCGACAGGTTCATCGGAGCGCAACTTCCACCAGAGCGCCAGCATCGGCAGCAGGGCGAGGATGAAAATGAAGAGAGCCTGCAGGAACAAACGGCGCATCGGTCATCAGGTATTTGCTATTTACAGGGGAGAGGCGTAGGCTAGCCTTCTTCCCCATGAGCGCCAGCCCAGTTCTCGGATTCATCCAAGGCGTCGGAGGTCCCGAACTCCTCGTCATCTTTCTCATCGTTCTGCTTTTCTTCGGAGCGAAGCGGTTGCCCGAACTCGCACGCGGCCTCGGCAAGTCGATGAAGGAATTCAAGAAGGCGACCCAGGAAGTACAGGATGATTTCCGCGAGGCGATGGACTCCGTTGATCCCAACAAGCCGGACAAGCCCGCCAGCCCCCGCCCCCCTGCCGAAAAGAAGCCGGAAGAAGCCGGCACCCGCCCCTCATAGAGGCACGCCCCGTTACGGGTGATCAGAGAAGGCCGTCGAGTTCGACCAGCAATGGTGCAATTTCCGCAGGATCGAGTTCCACCCGTGGAACCCGCACAGGGCGCTTCTCGCGCACATGCCAGAAGTTGCCGGCACCTCCTCCCACCGCTTTGAGCACCCGCCTCCGTTCGAGGACGAGGACCAGCAGATTGAGGAGCACGAGCTGCTCGCGGGACCGGGCGGCGACGGCGCCCTCCACACCCGTGTCTTTGGGCATCCCTTCCAGCAGCGAGTTGAACATTTCCTCTGCACTCGCAAGCGATTGCCGCCGGGCGGCGGCATCGCTTTCATCCAGTTCCCGGACCCGATGACGCCAGCGACAGAGCAGATTTTCGGGCACCGTAAAGGTGGCGGATTCCTCCGGCCTCAGGTCCGACCGTTCCAGGTCCCCCTCCGTATTGCGAAAGAGGAAGGATTCGACGATGTCGCCGGGCTCAAAGCTCTCGCCCGTGACAGAGGATTGTTTCGCAACACGTCGGATCGACAGTTCCATTTTGAGATTGATTCGTGGATCAGCGGTTCAACCATACCCTGCTCGCTGCGCCGGAGCGCAACAGGAAACTGATGGCTGGACGAACGATCATTATCGGAGACGTGCATGGTTGTCTGCGCGAGCTCGAACGCCTCCTCGAGCGTCTGGAACCCGGCACCGACGATGAGATCATCTTCCTCGGAGATCTCATCAACAAGGGGCCCGACTCGGCCGGTGTTGTCCGGTGCGTCCGGAAAATGGGCGCCCGTTCGCTGCTCGGCAACCACGAAGCCCGCATTCTTCGGCATGTCGACTCCGGCGGTGCCTATCGCCTGAAGAAGCCAGACTGGAAAACCTTCAAATCGCTCGGGCCGGACGAGGTGGACTTTTTCCGCACGTTTCCCCTGACAATCCCGCTCCCGGAATACAACGCGATCGCCGTCCATGGCGGGTTCCTCCCCCACCCGCATTGGAGCCAACAACCAGAGGAAGTGGTTGCCCATATCCAGGTGATCGATCGCTACGGCCGACCGCGCAAACGGAGCGACCATGCCAAGGGCCGCCCCTGGGCCGAATTCTGGAAAGGCCCGGAAACGGTCATCTACGGCCACACTCCCCGCCGCACGGTCTTCCGACGGCCATTTTCGATCGGTATTGATACCGCCTGCGTCTTCGGAGGCACCCTGACCGCCTTCATCTATCCCGAAGCCACGCTCTGTCAGGTGAAGGCCGCACGACACTACGCCGACCTCTGACCGGCATGCCTCGACCGGCTCCCCCCGTTCGGCGTCAGACGAAACCACCCACGCCGGTCTTGAATCCCTTTTCGGAGTTGCGCAGGGGGCGGTTGTGAGACGCAGTAGGAAACGGATGGATCGCTGCCGCTGACCGCAAAAAATCCCGCAACACGTCCCCGACATGGCCGAGGAAAATGCTCAACCGCCCGCCGAGACACCTCCTTCGGAATCGGATGCCTATCGTCCCGAGGAGTTGCTCGATTGGCCAAAGGACACGCTTGAGACACTGGACATCCTGCGGCTTCAGGAAACCTCCGACTACGCCTTGGGGCAATTCCTCGAACGTCTCGAGGTAGATCAGGCGCGCGATGTCCTCCGTCAGGTTCCGGTCGATAAGGTGGCGCGGATCCTCGCGGAGATGAACGAAGAGATGGCGGCCGAGATTCTCGTCGCGATCCGCCACCAGCGAGCGGGCCGGATTCTCGACTCATTCGAGCCGGATGACGCGGCCGACATCATCGCGGAGATGGCAGCGGCGGATCGCGACCGCTTGCTGCAAAAGCTCTCCGTCTCCGACCGGGCAAACCTCCAGAGTCTCCTCGCCTACGATCCCGAAAGCGCCGGAGGCATCATGACCACCAGCGTCGATCTCGCCCGCGAGGACATGACGATCGACGAGGCGATCTCGCTCATCCGGGAATTTGCGGACGATCATCACGATCTCCATTACGTCTATGTGGTGGACGAGGAAAGCCGCCTCCGAGGGACTGTCTCCCTGCGCAAGCTGATCCAGGCGAAACCTCACTACCGGATCCGCGATATCATGCAAAGCGACATCCGCGGAGTCGTTCCTCCCGAAATGGACCAGGAAGAAGTCGCCCAGCTGATGGCGGAGCTGAACCTGCCCGATATCGCGGTCGTCGACGGGGAGCAGCGCCTCCTCGGGATCATCACGCACGACGACATTCTGGATGTCGTGCAGGAGGAAGCGACGGAGGACATCCTCATGATGGCCGGTGCCGGGAGCGACGAGTCCGTCCACGATCAGATCCTTTTCAGTGTCCGGAGACGGAATCCGTGGCTGTTGATCAATCTCGTCACCGCCTTTCTCGCGGCCTTTGTCGTTTCACAGTTCCAGGATCAGATCAGTGCGCTACCCATTCTGGCGGTCCTCATGCCGATCATCGCGGGGGTTGGCGGGAACAGCGGCCAACAGGCACTGGCCGTCGCCATTCGCAGCCTCGCCCTCGGGCAACTCCAACCCGGAGAAGGGCGCATGGTCGTCGTTCGACAAACCATGATCGGGTTGGTCAACGGGGTGGCCGTCGGTCTCATCGCGGCGGCTTTCGTCTATGCCATCAGTGGGGGCATGGAGACTCGATTCCGACTCGCCACGGTTGTTTTCGCGGCCATGATCCTGAACATGCTCGTGGCAGGGCTTGCGGGAGCCTTTGTCCCCCTCTTTCTCCGGCATATCAACCGGGATCCTGCGGCGAGTTCGAGCATCCTCCTGACCGCCGTCACCGACACCGGTGGATTTTTCATCTTTCTCGGCCTCGGAAGCTGGCTCCTTCTCTGATCGCACTGATTCATGGTCCCTCCGACTTCACCAAACGCCTCCATCCTCGCCCCTTCCATCCTTGCGGGTGATCACGCCGACCTCTCGAGCGCCCTCCGCATCGTCGAGGAAACCAACGCATGCTGGCTGCACCTTGACATCATGGACGGGCACTTTGTGCCAAATCTGAGCTTCGGTCCGGCCACCGTGAAGGCGCTGCGCGAACGGAATCGGGATCTCTTTTTCGATGTCCACCTGATGCTGGATCAACCGGATCGCTATATTGAAGCCTTTGCCGATGCCGGAGCCAATGGCATCACCCTTCATGTCGAGCCGGACTACGATATCAAGAGGACACTCGCCGCCATTCGGAAGCACGGTCTCCGGACGGGGATCGCCCTCAATCCGGCGACAGAGGCAGGCGCCGTCGAACCGTTTCTCGGAGAGGTTGACCTCGTTCTCGTCATGACTGTCTGGCCCGGATTTGGCGGACAGTCGTTCATCCGGGAGACGGTCGAAAAAATGCAGGAGCTTTCCCGCTGGCGGGCGGAACGCGCGCTCACCTACCGGCTCGAGGTGGATGGCGGAATCGATCTCGATACCGCGCCTCTCTGCGCGACCGCAGGCGTCGATACCTTCGTTGCCGGCACCGCCTTTTTCCGCGCTCCCGATCGCTCCGCGTTTATCCGGGCAATCGAGGGTGATGGCTCGGCCGCAACCGTTTCCGGTTGAAGAATGCTCGTCACGAGTCGCCGCGCCTCATCGCGTGCTTCCTCCGCTGTGCGGGTGCCTTTGATCGCGATGAGGAGGACCTGCCGGCCGAAATCTCTCCTCCCTTCAAGCAACAACCGAAGCTGCACCCCGTAGTTGAGGGAAAGCAGATCCTCCGCCGGAACGCCCGAAAAGCGGGATTCCCAGACGAGCCAGAAAGCATGGAGGTCGCCTTTCTCGTAGAGGTGGGAGGGCGCAAAAACATAGTGGTTCAGATTCAGGGAAAGATCGCCCTTGCGCACGTTCAGCGGAGCGCGTTCGGCCGCGATGGGGATGCCTGCCGCCGCCATGCAGATGATGGGAGAATGACCGAATGTGGAGACGCTTTTCACTCGGTCCTCACCGGTGTATCCGTAAAAAAATACATCCGCCTCGCGCCGGTTATCGAGCTGCAAATACATCTGCTCGCCGAAGTCAAAGTTGAGAATATCGAGAACGCTCTGGGAAAACTCCTGCGGGTGCGCCGGAACCGGTGCCCTCTCCCATTGCAGCGTCCAGCCCGGGCGCGTATCCGCTCCCATCTCATTGATCCGGAACCAGCCTTCGGACACCGTCAGCGACGCCACGGCAGCAATAAACAGGAAGACGCCCCCGCGCGGGCTGAGCAATCCCGTCCCCCAGCGCAGGGTTTTGCGCGGCACCACGGTGTCATGGCCCCGTTTGAGCCAGAGACTGATACCATAGAGAGCCCCAAGACTGAGGAGAAAGGAAATCAGGCCCACCTGATCGTGCCAGTGCTCGAAGGCGTCGCGACCGTCCTGCAGGAAAATCAGCGCGAGCGCGAGCGCGCGCCCGGAGTTGAAAACGAGCACGAGCAGCACGGTGATGACGAGCAGAAGTCCCCGACGAAAGACGGGGAGACGGAACAGTTCCCCCAGAAAGAGAGCGGACATCGTCAGCGTCTGAATCGAACGGATGCCACTGCAGGCGTCGTTCACGTCGATGCGGTCTCCTCCGATGAGCAGCGAACTGCCACTCTGGCGCGCGGGATGGCCGAGAAAAAGCAGAAGCGACTCGGTCAGCTTCATGACCTGATCCGAGAACTCCTGGATCACGACCACTTCGATCCGGTAGGGCCACGGCAGCATCGTCAGCAGAAAAAGCACGGGGAAGGCGAAGTGGCGCATCACGCTGACACCCCCGCGGATCCAGAAGACGAGGCAACCGATCCCCACGAGAATGAGCCCGTGGGCGAGGATCGGAACCCGCCAGAAGGGATTGATCTCCGCCAGCATCCGAAAAGGGATGGCACAGACGATGAGCGCGATGATCCAGATCACGCCTACCCTCTGGCGAGCGGGATCGGGCGACGCCGGCGGGGCGTCGCGAAACCTCCAGTAGATCAAGATCCCGGCGAGCAGCGGGACCGCAAAACCGTAATTGTAGTAACTTTCCGCACCCCAGAAGAAATGCGCCTGCCAGAGAAAGGCTCCCGCGAGCATCGCCAGCGCAGGAATCCACCACCATTCCACAGCATGTCCCCCGCCTCCTCCGGCTCGCCCTGCAGCCGCGGCCATTGGCATGTCGCGCCCGAGCGACTCATCCGCCACCACGGAAGACTTCCACGGTATGAAAGGGTTCGATTTTCGGCTCATGTCGGGCGGTCACTCATTGACGATTCAGCAGCGATTGAATGAGTTGGTACTCCTCGTTCAGGAGCGACGAGGTGTCTACATTCTTCACGAAGTTTTCTGCCATGGGGCGCTGATTGCCTTCGGCCAGCGAAGCGATGTAGATGGCCTGCGCCGAGGCACCCGCCGGAGACCAGTCCAGATCCACCCGCTCCACCGTACGCACGGCCAGCGATGGCCGGTTACTGCGCAGATAGGCGAGGGCGAGTGTCACCCGGTAGCCATCTTCCTCGGGGTGGCCCTCGACGATGCGCTCCATGCGCTGAAGATTTTCCCGGACATTCAGGCCTGCGAGCAGCTCGAGGTAAGCGGCATTGTTGATAAAGTCCGCATTCTCCGGATACGCCAATCGGGCAGCCTGTGCCACCCGTAACTGTCGCTCAAGGGAGCGGTTCGCCCCCGCCAGGCGGGTGTAGTCAGACCAGTCCTGCTCGGACATCTGCGCCCCGCGGGCATAGGCGCGATCAAATCCTTCGAGGGCGAGGTCTTCCGCATCGAATCGCAGGGCCATCCGGGCAAGGATCGGGAGACCTTGCTGGGATCCGGCGCGGTCTGAAAGTTCAACCGCTTCAGCCCAGAGTTCCCGGGCCAGTACATCGTCTTCCCGCGCCATCGCCACGCGCAGGCGCGCGACCACAACGAGCGAGGACGGAATCGCGGCAGGCCGGTTCGCGACCATCTCCTCGGCCTCCTCAATTCGACCGGCACTGAGGAGGGCCAGAAGGCGAAGCTCGAAGAAGTTACCGTTTGTACGCGCCTTTTCGGGAGGCACCACTTCCAGCGTGAACTCCGGCTCTTCCTGGTCGAGGAACCATTGTCCAACCGGACCGGGCGCGGCCTCACCGAGCCGATCCCGCACTTCCTCGAGAATTCGCCGGGATTGCAGTGGGCGCACCCCGATGAGGAGCCGGTAACTGGACAGCTGATCATGGAGGGTCGCATAAGGATGATGGGTGATCATCTCGAGGATCGTTATCTGTTCCCGTACCGTGAGGATTCCCTCGGGCATCTTCGCGAGGTCGCGCAACATCGCCAGAATGGAAAGATCCTCCGGCGCCTCTTCGTTGGCCTCCTCGAGGATCGGAACGCCGACCCCTGGTCGGCCTTCAAGGATAATCTGGTGGGCGCGCACAATGCGGGCCCGAAGAGAATCCTGCTCCGCCTCCGGAACCATTTCCAGATAGGCCTCCGCACGACGCAGCGCGCGGTTCTTCTGAGCCATCGCTGCGGCATCGAGAAAATCCACCGCATCCGCATCCGGATGGGCCGCCCGCACTTCCGCAATCTCACCCGCGAGTTCCCGGTAGTGCATGCCCGCGATGAGCATCAGACGCCGGAGCAACGGCAGGTTGTCCCGAACCGGGGCCCAGGTGAGAAAATCCCGTTCCGCGCCAATTTGCATCAGAGTCGTCCAATCCCGCGCTTCCATCTGCACGGTCCCGGAACCAACGATGTAGAGGAGTGCGTTCTTCGCGTGATCGTTGTCGTCTCTTGCCGTCTCCATGAGAATGACTTTTGCCCGGGTCCGGTCGATCGTGGTCGAACTTCTCGAAAGAAGTTGCCCGAGGATCAGCGTCACTTCGGAAGAGGCACCCCCGGTGCTGTAGATTTCCTCGAATATGCTGATCGCTTCGGGGAACTGGTTCCGCTTGACCGCCAGCAATCCCCGCAATGTGAGCAGCTCATCGTGTGAAGGGTCGGTGTGCTGAAGCCTGTCGAGGAGCGCCGTCGCCAGATCCAGCTCATCGCCACGCACCGCGAGGCGGACCATCTGCGCATACATCGTTCCTGTCGGGCGACCTTCGTCCATTGCCAGACGCACATAGCGCATGGCCGCCGGGGGATCCTCGCGCGCGGTCAGGAGGGCGAGCTGGAACGCGGCCGGTGCCTTGTTGTCACTGCGGTCGAGAGCGCGCTCGAAGGCGCGCTTCGCCTGCACGTGATCACCTGCCTCAAGGCGTTCCATCCCGGTTTCGTAGAGTGCGGAGACCGCGCGATCCGAGCCCAGAAGCAGGAAAAGGCTGGCGAAGACACCGACCAGCCCAAGCGCACCGATGAGGATGACATTAAATAGTTTGTTGCTCGCACTCATGACAGGGACGGAACCGTGAATAGAATCGATGGAGACCGCGGGTGCTCACCATGCGGAATCTCCAGCCTGAATCAAGACTACAGGGGAAATCCCCCCCGCTTGCGGAGCAAGCGATGGCGATCGAAAGCCTCCTTTGTGACGGGAGCCCGATAGGTGTGATAGCCTGCGATCTGCCGCCTAAGCGCGAGCGGCGTTCGCAGCGCTCCGCGAAACCGCTTGCGGCGAAGGGCATCCCACCATTTGTGCGCGAATTGAACCATGCCCAGTGGCCAGCGTTGCCATGGATAACGCAAGATGACAAACAGGCCGACGTTCGCGACTTGGGCGGCGGCTACTTCTGCACTCGCATGATGCGTGAGGTGTGTATCGTGATAAACCCGCAGGTCCGGCACAAAAAGGATCCGTTCACCGCGGGCCGTGTAGCGGAGGGCAAGATCCGCCTCCTCCATGCTGTAGGCAATCGGGATGGGCACATACCCCGGTGCTTTGAGGAAGACACTGCGACGATAGACGCATCCGCAACCGACAAAATCAGCAACCCACCGGGCTTCTCCGTCCGCGGACGGCACAGGATCGCCGGGCTCGAAGATATTGGTGGCGAGGATGGCAGCCTCCGGAACCTGTTCCACCCACGCCGCCACCCGGGCGAAAAAGTCGGCGTCCGGCGGGTACGAATCATCATCAAAGCTGACCACGATTTCGTGAGTGGCCTCCTCCAGCATCCGGTTGCGCCCACCGCCGGGCCCGAGGTTTTCCTCACTCTCAAGCACCCGAACCCCCAAAGGGGGCTCACGCAAAGCTGACCGCATCTCCTCCACCCGGGAATCGATATGGACGAGTATTTCGTCCGGCGCGGGGTTGCAGGCCTGTAGCTTTCCGATCGTTGAAATCGTTTGTGCCACACGCCGATAGGCCGGGATCATCGCGGTAATCGGAATGCGTTTCATGCGGAAGCAGGTCTCAATTTGCGGCGCCACAACGAGATGCGTTCGGCCCCCTCAAATCCAAACAATTGAAAACAGAACCGGTAGAGACCGGGCGCGTGAGGCCCCGGAGCGGGTAAGAAGCGCCCGGAACCGGTGCGCACCTGCCGCATAATGGCGGCCGCTTTCGCACGATCCTCCGGCCAGACCTGACGCGCGAGCCCGAACCGGTAGTTGTTGGCGGCTTCACGTCGCTCGGGCGTCCATTCACCAGCGCTTCGCAGCCAGGATTCCGCCGCCTGCAGGAGCCGGAGAATTTCGTCGCGGACGCCACCGTCCTTCCGGGTGCTGACCGAGGTTCCGGAAAAACGACGATACATCGCGCCGGCGTGATCACAATGGACAAATGTACGCCCCTCCTGGAGGAGCCGGAAAAACAGTTCATTGTCCTGGCAACATGCCTGGTCGTTGTTCCACCCGCCGACCGAGAGCAAAGCTGAACGCCGAAAGAGCGCGCCGCCGGTCTGCGTCAACCGCCAGCTCAGGTGGTAGGTCCAGGCATCGTGCCGACCGTCCGTCCGATGCGGCCGCCACTCCCGCCTGACGACGTCGCCCACCGTGTGGTCCTCGATGACCAAGGGCCCGTAGATGACGTCGGCCGCGGGTACCGCTTCCACCCGTTCCATCTGCTTCTCGATCTTGTCCGGCAAGAGAGCGTCATCGGCGTCGAGAAACTGAAGCCACTCTCCCCGAGCGTGTCCGGCAAGCTCGTTGCGGGTCGGGTTGCCTCCCCGGTTCTCCCGCGCAATGAGCTGGATGGCGTCTCCAAATCGCTTGAGGACCGCCACCGATTCATCGCTGGAACCATCGTCGATCACGATCACTTCCGTGTGCGGCCAGGTCTGCGTCAATGCGCTGCGGACGGCTTCCTCCACCCACTGCGCAGCATTGTGACAAGGCACCAGGATGCTCACAAGCGGCTTCATCGAACGCTTGGAGACGCAACCGCCCCTGCCAGCTTACGACGAAGAAGCGGGCCGGCAAGGTTCGCCCGGTCAGATTTCGTTGAGGACGGCTCGGTAGGACGCTGCCGTGAGAGCCGCCGTGTGCTCCCATGAATAATCTTCACGGACCGCCGCAAACTCCTTTTCCCAATCTCCAAGTGGTTCATCAAGAGAGGTGATAAGAGAGTTCCGCAAACCCGCTTGAGAGCCGGGAGGATACAGGAGCGGACCGAGGAAATCCAGCTTTCGGGCAATACTGGGAACATCGGGAGTGACAACCGGTTTACCATAACTGAGAGCGAGAATGAGGCTGCCCGATGTCGTGATCGAGCGAAAGGGAAAGACTGCGGCGTCGACCGCGCCATAATAGCACGGGATCTCCGCGTCCGCTACGTACCGGGCGTCAAGACGCACGCCTTCGACCGCGTTCACGCGTTGCCGGATTTCTTCGATATAACCCTCCAAACGTCCGCCGCCCACGATGAGGAGAAGCGCCTCTGGAACCGCTGCGCGCACCGCTGGCCAGACCTCGATGAGATCCTCCAAACCCTTGTATGGACGGATCATGCCCAGAAAAAGGACCACCCGGGCGTCGTCGGGAATGCGCAGTCGGGCGCGCGCCTCCTTGCGCGGTGGCACAGGACCGTAGAAGTCTCCATAGTGCCCATGGGGAATGACCACGATCTTTTCACGCTCGACCCGAAGACGCTCCACGACCGGCGCAATGAGGCTGTCATCGTGCACAAAGAGCCGGCGGGCGAGACGGGCCAAGCGGCGGTAAAAGCGCTTTTCCACCGGATCTTCGTTCAGATCGTGCCGGTTGAGGTTGTGGACCGTCCATACGAGCGGTCGGCGGCGGGTGGCCATTCGCAGATCCCACCAGAGTTTCTCCGCGTAGAGCCGGCGGCTCCAGAGGCTTTTTCCACGGAGGTAACTGTCTGGCCAGTGCAGGTGGATCAGATCGTATCCCGCCCCCGATCCCCCGCCTATCCCGAGTCGACGGGAAAAATGCAGGCCCCGCTTGTAACCGCTCGGGAAATCACACTGGACGCCCTCCTGGCCGAGACTTTCCACGAGGAGACGCTGATAGGGGTTCGAGGCACGATAGTCCGGAAACATCGCAGCACGTAAACGCCGCGGATCGGCCCCCGCCCTGTTCGACCTATCGGCAGCGACAGGGGATGCCGTCTGTCCGCTGTCGGATTCGGTGGACGGAGCCACCTGGGGGACCCCTGCGAGACCAGAAATTCGCATCGAACTCAACTGTGACCAGAAGTTGCGCGAGCACGCGAGCGTTTGATGAGGCTTGCGCAAAATAGTCGCAACCCGTTCCGGGGCCAACCGATGCCCAACGCCTTCGTAAAGCTGCGATATTTTCGAAAAGCCTCGCTCGCCGGATACATTCCGGAGACCCGGAACCGGAAATAGACAAAACGGACGACCTCCCTCTCGAAAGCCTCCGCAGGAAAGATTCCCCGCACGCGGTTCGCCCGGACAATCTCGAGCAACGAGTCAAGGGCAGCATCATGGAATGCGCGATCCTCAGCCCATTGAGGATGAACGACCTTGGCGTGAAACTCGTCATCCGGGCGGTCAAACCCGAGATCGGAGAGCATTCGGCCGCGCACGAAGGCCAGCGTTTGCCATTTCTCATCGACGCGCGAACGCGTCAATTGGCTGTCCGAAACACGGTAACGCACGAGCACCTCAGGCAGGTTTTTACCACGACTCACCCGCAGCACGTCATACCAGAGATTGTAGTCTTCGGAGAGGGGCAGCGATTCGTCGAAGCGGATCCCGTGACTTCGCATAACCGACCCCCGCAGCATGAGGGTGGGGTTGGAAAAAGCCCCGCGGAAAAACAGCCGGGCGCAGATCTCCTCGTGATGGAGCGGAAACGTCCAGCAGGCATGATCCCCCTTCCCGCTGAAGAGCTGCGCAAAGCCCCCCAGGATGCCGACCTCCCGGTGCGCCTCCATCGCCGCAACGGACTTCGCAAGGCGATCGGAGACGGCGATGTCGTCGCCATCCATCAATGCGATGAATTCTCCCCGCGCCTCCCGCAGGCCAACATTCCGCCGGTATGCAGGACCCCGGTTGGCAGCGTCGTCGATGAAACGGAGGCGCTTGTCTGAAAACGCCGCAACGACCTCCGCCGTCTCATCGGTAGATCCGTCATTCAGAACGAGCAGTTCAAAATCGCGGAATGACTGGTTCAGGACACTCTCGATCGCCTTCCGCAGATAGGCCGCGTCGTTATAGACGGGCATAATCACTGAAACACGAGGATCCTTCATTGGGCGATGCCGGTGGACAAGGGATGGCGGTTTCTACCGAGCCACTTCCGCCAGCGAGCGAAATTCATCCGACTGCCGGATCAGTTCATCGTAGCTGCCCACGGCGGAAATCTCGCCCTGTGTGAGCATGAAAATCCGGTCTGCGTGCACGACAGTGGTGAGCCGGTGGGCGATCATGAGAATCGTCAGGTGGCTGGAAAGGTCGTCAATGACCCGCATGATCGCGGCCTCGGTGGCGTTATCCAGCGCGCTCGTCGCCTCGTCGAGGATGAGGACATCGGGGCGATGGTAAAGCGCGCGAGCGAGCCCGATGCGCTGGCGCTGCCCACCACTCAAGCGAACTCCGCGCTCCCCCACGACCGTATCCAGGCCTTCGGGCAACCGGTGGTAGACGAATTCTTCGGCCTGAGCCATCCGGATCGCCTCCTTCACCGCCTCCTCATCGATTTCACTGTCCTTGATCCCGAACGCGATGTTCTTGCGCACGCTTTCGTCGACGAGAAAGATATCCTGCGGCACGTAGCCGATCCGGCGGCGCCAGGCCGCAATCGTGGTCGGGTCCAATGTCGTGCCATCGACCGCAATCCGTCCCGACACCGGGATGTGCAGACCCAGGATCATGTCGACAAGGGTGCTTTTGCCCGAACCCGTCTGTCCGACAAAAGCGACCTTCTGGCCGCGCCTGATTTCGAGGGTCAGGTCTTTGAGAACGAGCCGGGAATCGTCGGTGTAGCGAAACGAGACGTTCTCGACGGAAATCCGGTCACGAAAGTCCAGGGCTTCCCGCTGCGGTTCCGGTAGGGGACCGTGCACACGATGCAGATCCTTCGGGGAAAAGTCGGCGAGGATCTCGTAAATGGTGTACTCATGGGTCCGGATCGACCCAAGCGTGCCAAACATCAATTGGAAGTTCGGCAGCAGCTTGTAGCCACCATACATGAAGGTCACCGCAACCGGAGCGAGATCCTCGATCTGCGCCCCTCCGAGGATGAGGCTCGCAAAAATGGCGATGCCCCCGCCAAAAACGAGGATTTCGACAATATACCGGGGTCCGTTCGCGACGACCGGAGAGAGCGCTTTGTAACGCACGTGCTTGGCCGCGGCCGTCTCGTAGGTCTCCAGAAAATGGCGCCGCACATCATGAACAATGATCGGTTTGATGCCCGTGAGAAACTGATAAATGCTCTTGAAAGCGATCTGCGCGAGGACGTTGAACTGCTGGTTGAGAAGCTTCCAGAACCGGCGCGCCCCCAGATAAACGAGGTAGTAAAAGACCAGGAAGAGCGCGCTCAGGACAAGCGCGAGGACTGGTTCCGCAAGAACCATCGCTCCGAACGTGAAGGACGCCACAAGAACGCGAGCCATCAGGTCGAGGAGAGGCGCGAGCACCCCGGAAACGAAGGCCGCGACGTCGCCGTTCGCTTTCTTCGTGAGGAGCGATGAATTATTCCTCAAATGGAAGGAATAGGGCCGCACCGCGATGGTTCGCAGAATCCCGGTCGTCAGCAGGTATCCGGTCTTGGTCGTGTAGCGGGAACGCAGGTACTCGCCGACGATATTCAAGAGGTTTGAAACAACGATCACGAAAACGGTGAGGCCGCTCATGATGACGATCAGATCCCGGGCGGTTGCCTCCGGGTAGACCTGATCGAGCACCGCCGAAAGCCCCGGCACACGCGCGTTCTCCGACGTATTGGTCGCCGCCATCGTAAAGAGCATGATCGCGATGACCGACAGCGCCTGGAAACCGGCCTGCACGATATTGAAGCCGACGATGCCCGCCAACCGGCGCCGACCGAAAGGCCGCACCAGCGAATATACATCACGCAGAAGCTGAAAGCGAAAGAATGCCATAACCGTTGGATGAGGACCCGGAGAAGCTGACGTCGCGGTGACGCCGTCGCCTCTTCCCACAGGTTCGACCCGGCGGATTATCGGCCATTGCGCCAGATCTTCCACCTCCGATGCGGCTTTTTGCATAAGGCTTCATTCCGAAGCAAGGGCAAAGGAAAGGCCTCGCCCGTCACCATGCAGGCCCCCACACCGCGCGCGGAATCGTCAGCAGGCCCTTTCGATTCCAACAATCCGCCCATCGCTCTGGACGTGCGGCCAGTTGTTCCCACAATTCGCTCGGCTTCCCAAATTGGAAGTCTTTCTCTCACGCTTTCATGTCTCTCCGCTTCTGCTTTGCTGCCACGAATCCCTGCCACGTCTACGAGATGGCGCTGGCATTGCATCGGCGTAACCGGTTGAGCCGGTTTCTCTGCGGGTATCCGGAGTGGAAGCTGCACCCACCGGCTGGCTTCCCGTATCGGCAGATCGGCTGGCGCACGCTGGCGACCTATGGCCTCTTGCGATTGCCCCGCCGCTGGCAACCGGACCAGGGTCGGCTCTTCCGGTGGCAGGATGTCGGCTTCGCGCGCCGGGCGGTCCGGGCGCTCCCCGATTCAGGTGTCGTGCACGGCATTCCCGGCCAATGCCTCGAACTGTTTCAGGCCGCCCGGGAGAAGAATCTGACGACCGTCCTCAATCACGCAAGCGGCCCACTGGAACAACAACTCGACCTCGTCGAACCCGAGTATGTGCGAGCGAATCTCCCTTTTACGCGCGAGCACATCTATCCTTCCTGGTGGATCGAACGCATGCGCCAGGAGGCGGAGCTCGCTCATTACCACTGCGCCGCCTCCTCGATCGTCGCCTCCCAGCTGGCGCAGGACGGCATCGACGGTGAGGCCATCATCGTGGTTCCCTACGGGGCTGATCCGCAGATTTTTCCCAAGCGGACGGCCTCCCCGGAGGACCGGTTCCGCATCGTCTTCGCCGGACAGCTCTCCTTGCGCAAGGGCGTTCATTACCTGCTCAAAGCGCTCGAACAGGCGGACTCGCGCGCGTGGCAGCTCGACTGCTTCGGACCCCTTTCACCCGAAACGGAGGCCGATTTCGGGAACTACACGGGAGCCGCTCTCGTCCGGCGCCACGGACCTGTCAGCCAGTCCAGGCTGGCGGGAGAGATGGCCCGCGCGTCTGTCCTCGTGCTTCCTTCGGCTGAAGAAGCCTTCGGACTTGTCGTCAGCCAGGCGCTCCAGGTCGGTCTGCCCTGCGTCGTCAGCGATCGGGTGGGCGCAGGAGACCTCATCGAGGAAGGCGTGAACGGATCGATCGTTCCCTTCGCTGATGCCGACGCGCTGGCGACCGCATTGACCTTCTGGCGGGATCATCCCACAACGGTGCCCGACAATCACGATTGGGAGCGCCCTGCGGAGGCGCTTCTTCACCTCACCGATGCCCGGTCCGGGCAAGCGCCCACGACCTCTTGATGACCACGACCGAAGCCATCTCCGAAGCCTCCGCGCGTCCATGGTATCAGCTCCGAGAGGAGCCCTATCTGCATCCCACGCCAGCCGGGACAGTAGCGATTCTCATCAGCCTTCTGGCCGCCGCCATTTTCATGGGCGATGGCTTGCCCTCTGAAATTGCCCGGCGGGCGGGTCTCATTGTCTTCGTCGGAATTGTCGTTTCGATTCTCTGCGACTGGCGGGTTTCGCTCCGCAATCTCATCCGCATCGATCTCTTCGCAATCATTGCGTTGTACTACCTGACTTTGGCCGAGTTTGTCATATCCGACCAACCGATTTTCGACGAGACGGTCTTCAGCATCGACACCCGGAGTGCGGTTTTCTCGACCCTTCTCGGCTTCTTCGGGTTGGTCGTCGGGCGGCATCTCATCCGCGCAGGGCGCGGCAATCTTCCGTTCGACAAAACCCCTCACATCTCTCCCGCAGTCTACCTCTCGATCATCGTCGGTGCCTTTATCCTCGCCAATCTCTACAAGTGGATCGCCGTGGACTTCAACTTTGTCGATTGGCTGCGGCATCTTGGTGGCCCGCGATTTTCCCAGCCTTGGCAGCGCGGTCAATTGGGCAACCTGACGACGATCCTCCATGAGGGGGAACTGCTCAACCAGCTCATCCCTCCCCTCGCGGGCCTGATCTACGCCCGCCGCCAGAAATACAGTCTTCTCCAACTCCTCATCGTCACGGTGATCCTCCTCGCCACCCTGTTCGTCGGGTTTGTGGGAGGAACGAGGAATATCCTCGCGGTCAACCTCGCGGGCCTCACCGGCGGATACTTCATCTTCCAGAAGAACCTGAGGATCTCACGCGTCGTGATGGCGGGTCTCGCCGTCATCGTCATCTTCTTCGTCCTGAGCTCCCATCAGTTGAGGTTCCGCAACATGGGACTCTGGACCTACGTGGAGCACAATCTTTGGCAGGACAACCTGTTGGGCGTCGGTGACATCTTCGAAGGCAGCGATGAGTTCGCCGGTGGGGAGGAGTCCGCCGATGCCTATTTTGTCGACCTGAACCTGCGGAACATCGCAGGCATCCACCGGGTTTTCCCTTCGCAGTATCCCTACCTGGGATTCAATATGCCGTTTGTCGCGCTGACCAAGCCAATTCCCCGCGCCTTCTGGCCCGATAAACCGACCGATTTCAAAGTAAGCATCGAAGATGCGCTCGAAGTGCAGGGCCTTACCCTTTCCTGCACCTTTGTGGGAGAAGCCTATATGATGTGGGGCAACGTCGGCGTCGTCCTCACGGGAATCTGCTTCGGGATGTTCTTCATGTACTGGAACCGACTCGGCTCCCGGACAGACTCCACCTTTCCCGTTCTCGTCTACGCAGCGGGATTTTTCGCCGCGCTCATCACGATGCGCAGCATGACGATGTTCACCACCGCCCTGCTGCCCGCGCTTGCGCTTGTTGCGTTCGGGCTCATTGTGCTGCCGCGCGCTTTCGCCGGTGCAGAAGACGAGGCCGGAGCCTGAGCGTGCCGCCGGCCCAGGAATGACCATGGAGAAGCTACGTGTATCCATTTTCACCATCACGCCCTCGCCCTATCAGCGGGACCTCTTCGCGGAGCTGGCGAAGCGCGAGGAACTGGCGCTCTCCGTCTTCTACTGGGAAGCCTCGACCCCGGACTCACCTTGGCCGCAGAAGCCACTCCAGCGGTACGAGCAAGTGATGCCAGGCCGCCCGGTTTCGCTCGGAACGTCGCGCTTTCATCTCAACCGATACTTTCCCCGCCTCGGAAATGCGGATGTGGTCGTGCTCAACGGCTACATGAACACGACCGCTCAGTGGATCCTGCGAACAAAATCGAGACACCGCTGCCCGATCGTCTTCTGGGCGGAACGCATGCACCCGCCCTCGGGCGGACTGAGGGGCCGATTCCAGCGCGTCATGTCGGCACCTCTCAACCGGGTCGACCATGTCGTCGCCATCGGAAAGCTTGCGCAGGAAGCCTACCGGACCCGCTGGCCGGACAAGCCGGTCGACAATATTCCCTATCTCTGCGACCTCGATGCGTTCCACCGGATCGAGCCACTTGCACTCGGCAAAGGTCCGCTCAAAATCCTCTTCTGCGGCCAGATGATCGAGCGCAAGGGAATCGACGTGCTCCTTGCCGCCTTCACCGAGATCGTTACCGATGGGCGCGCTGTCGAGTTGATCCTCGTCGGGAGAGAGGCCGACCTGTCCGCCCGTTTGCAAGCCCTCCCAGAGCGAGTGCGCCAACGGGTGCATTTCCTCGGTTTCAAAGCTCCCGAAGCGTTGCCCGAACTCTTTGCCCAGGCGCACCTCTTTGTCCTCCCCAGTCGCTATGACGGATGGGGTGTCGTCGTGAACCAAGCGCTCGCGGCCGGTCTTCCCGTCCTTTCGACAACCGCCGTTGGCGCGGCTCGTGACCTCCTCGAGGACGGGCGCAGCGGGCAGCTTGTCGAACCGGGGAACGTCGCTGCCTTGCGCGACGGCCTCCTTCAGGCGATCGACCATCCCGAGTGGCTCCGCGAGGCCGGGATCGCCGCCCGTGCGCGCTCGCAAACGTTACTCCCGAAGGTCGGCGCGCAGCATTGGGTCGACATTCTGCAATCCATTGTCAGCCGGAAATCATGAAGATCCTCTTGGTCAGTACTTCGAGTGGCTCCCAGGGCGGAGGTGAACTCTGCCTGCCGCTCATCGGAAAGGGTCTCCGCGAGGCGGCTCATGAAGTCGTTCTCTGGACTTCCACGCATCCGCGGATGGATGGGCTCGTGAAAGCCTTTGGTCCGATCGGCGAGGTCGTGCGGTTCTCCTACCGCAATACCTATGACTACCCGGCCCGCGCCCTCGGCCATTGGCGCAGCTACACGGGGGGGACCGGCAACATCGAGCGCTCATGGAAGGCGGTCGCGCCGGATGTGATTCATATCAACAAGCAGAACCTCGAAGACGGGCTCGATCTCCTGCTCGCCGCCAACCGTGCGGGTCTGCCTGCCGTGAGCATGATCCATATCACGCAATCGGCCCGCTACCTGAAAGCGCGAAACGCCCTTCTGCGGGACCTCACGGCCCGGTTTTTCCTCCGGCGGTTCCGCGGTCGATTCATCACCACAACCAATCGCGCGGCCGAGCTTGTTCGTTTTGTGGGGAATCCGCAGACGGTCGTCGGAATCGACAATGGCGTGGTCGTGCCGGGACCAGAGGAAAGAGCGGAGGCGAGGAAGCAGGCGCGGGAATCTCTCGGACTTTGCCCTGACGATTTTCTCATTCTCGGACTCGGGCGACTGGAGGCGCAGAAACGGCCAACACGATTCCTCCGCATGGTCGAGGCGGCCCATCGGGCATTTCCGAATCCGAAGATTTGGTGGGTCGGGGCCGGGCGACTGGAAGCCGAGTGGGACACCGCCGTCGAACAGATGGACTTCAAGACAAGACCCGAGCGGCTCGGCTGGAAGGATGCCGTCCAGCCGTACCTCGCAGCGGCCGACCTGTTCGTGCATTCGGCTGCCTTCGAAGGACTCCCCTTTGGTCTGCTCGAGGCGCTGGCATGGGGATTGCCGGCAGTCATCTGCGACGATCTCGCGGCCGAGCTTCCCACCGCATGCCGCGATGCCTGCGTCGTGGTCGGGCCCGAAAATGATGACTGGATCCGCCCGCTCACCGATTCAGAATACCGGAAGAGGATCTCGCGACACGCGGTCGAAACCGCCCGGGAACATTATTCGGTCGAGCGGATGGTGCGGGATTACCTCAATGTATATCAGAGGCAGCGTGAAGATACTCTTCGCTGAACTCCCTGCACCCCTGCGTGTCGGCGGGCTTGAAAAAGCCTGCCGGGAACTCGAACATGCGCTGCTCAAGGCGGGCCATGCGATCCGTCTGACGGAGGGTTCGATGCCGGCAACCGATGTCGACCTGGTGCATTTTCACGGCCTCTGGTCGCCCGCTCATGCCCGCCTCGCCCGGCGCGCACGCGCACGAGGCATTCCCATCGTGACCTCGCCCCATGGAATGCTCGAACCGTGGGCGATGGAAGCCAAACGACTCAAGAAGTTGCTCTACTTTCGTATCGTGGAACAGCACCGGTTGCGCAAAAGTGCGGCCGTCCTCGCAACGGCCGATCAAGAAGGGCAACGGATCCGGGTGCGGGTCCCGGGAGCGCGGGTCGAGGTGCTTCCGCTGGGCAGCTTTTTCAATCAGGAGCCCGGGTTCGAAGCAGCACGCAGCCAGCTCGGCTGGCCTCCCGATGAACGGATCCTCCTCTACCTCTCCCGGGTCCATCCGAAAAAGGGCCTGCAGGAACTCCTCCAGTCCCTTCACGATGTCACCCTCCCGCCGGATCAGAAGTGGCGCCTGGTCGTGGTCGGCGACGGACCCAAGGCCTACGTGGATGCCTGTCACCGGGAAGCTCGCGGGCTGGAAAACAAAATCCAGATCGACTGGCATGGCGCCATCTGGGGCGAAGACAAGTGGCGCTATCTGAAGGGTGCCGACCTCATGTGCCTGCCAACCTACTCGGAGAACTTCGGCCTCATCGTCCTTGAAGCCCTCGAGGTCGGCACGCCCGTCCTCACGACAATCGAAACCCCCTGGCAACCGGTTGCCGAGGCGGGGTTCGGCTGGGTGACATCCGTCGGCCGCAAAGCCTTTGTTGAAGCGCTTCAGGATTTCGCCGGGAAACCACGGCCCTGCACAGAGGATCGCGCCGCTGCCGCGAAGTGGGCACGGACTCACTACGACTGGGACCGGCTTGCCCTGCGTTACACGGCCCTCTACGAAGAAATCCTCCACACCCGAAGTTCCCCCCGCTCATGACAAGCCCGCCGCCCACGATCGACACCTCGGCGCACCGCCGGAATGCCAATTATTCGCGCCGGGTCCTTCTCGCGCGCGTTGTCTGGGCATGCCTGCAACTGTTCTTCCGCTTCAGCCCCCGACACCTCTATGGATGGCGCAATAGTCTGCTTCGGCTGATGGGCGCACGGATCGGGCGCGGTGTGCGCGTGTATCCAAGTGCTAGGATTTTTTACCCGTGGTGCCTCGAGGTGGGGAACGCGGTGACGATCGGCTGGGATGCGGAGATCTATAGCCTTGGCCGGATCACGATCGGCGACCATACAATCGTTTCCCAACGCGCCCATCTCTGCGCTGGCTCCCATGATTATACGCAGCCGCAACTTCCCCTCCTGCGCCCTCCGATCACGATCGGTTCCGGTGTCTGGGTGTGTGCGGACGCTTTTGTCGGCCCCGGGGTGACGGTGGGCGACGGTGCTGTTGTCGCAGCCCGCGCCGTCGCGGTCAAAGACGTCCCCCGGAACACCCTTGTCGCCGGAAATCCCGCCCGCGTCGTGCGCACCCTCCAACGACGCTTCTAAACGATCGCCCATGCGCCCGCTTGTTTTTGTCAATCGATTCGCCGCGCCGGATGACTCGGCAACCGCCCAGCTCCTCTCCGATCTCTCCTCCGATCTCGTTCAACGGGGACACCGGGTCACTGTGATTGCGAGCCGTCAGCTCTACCGGAAGCCGAACGCCGATCTCGAAGCGCGGGAAACACGCGATGGCGTCGAGATCCGGCGGTTGTGGTCGACCAACTTTGGTCGTCAAGAACTCGTCGGTCGCGCCATCGACTACCTGACCTTCTATCTCAGCCTCGCCTTCTATCTCACCTTTCAACTGCCATGGCGGGCGGTCCTCGTGACGCTGACCGATCCGCCTCTGATGACCGTGGTGACGTGGCTGCCTTCGTTTCTGAAAGGAGTCCGTCAGGTTCATTGGAGTCAGGATGTTTTTCCGGAAATAGTCAGCGCGGTGCAGCGCCCTGCCCGCGTTGCGCGGATCGCTCTCCGTTTCCTCCAGGTCCTGCGCAACCTCAGCCTCCGCCCACGAATGCATGTCGTGGCGATCAGCGAAGACATGCGGGCTCACTTTATCTGCCAGGGCCTGGCACCGGAGGCCATCTCCGTCCTCCCGAACTGGTCGAGCGGCGACACCGTTTTTCCCGTCGATCCCGAAGATAATCCGCTCCGGAAGGCTTGGGGGCTGGATCATGCGTTTGTCCTTGGATACTCGGGCAATCTCGGGCGCGTCCATGACTACGATACCTTTTTGTCGGCCGCAAAACTGCTCGTCGACCGCCTTCCGAAGATCCGCTTCCTGTTCATCGGTTCCGGCGCTTTGCACGACAAAATGAGGACAAACCTCCCGGATGAGCTGAAGGATTATACGATTTTTCAGCCCTACCAAGACCGCTCCTTGCTGAGCCAGAGCCTGTCCGTGCCCGATGTGCACTGGATCTCCCTCCAGCCGGATTGCACGCCCCTCGTTTTCCCAAGCAAGTTCTATGGGGTCATGGCGGCGGGACGCCCGGCCATTTTCGTGGGCGAACCCTCCGCGAGCCTTTCACGAGTCCTTGAACACGAAGGAGTTGGCATCTCTGTCGCGCAGGGAAACGGCTCCGCCCTGGCCGATGCCGTGAAGGTTCTCGCAGAGAAGCCGGAGCTGCGCGCGACGATGGGACAGCGAGCGCATGCCCTCTTCCATGGCCACTACGAGCAATCGCTCGCATTGGGGCGCTGGGCTCGCCTCCTCGACCGCATGGGGACTTCGGAATCATTGGTTTGACGTTGCGGAAGAATGAAATTCGTTATTCTTGCTCTTATGGCTCCCAACTGCTGTTTCACCCGCCGCCAGCGCGGACGGAAGCGGAAGCTCCTGAACGTGCTCGCCTCCGGAACATCCCTCGCACTCGCCGCTGCCGCCACTGCACAGTACGAGGATTCCTTTTTCGACCGAATTGAGGTCACCCCGTCGGTCACGGCGTCGCTGACCTATGACACCAACGTGACCGGCCAGCGGTACGAAGCGGAGGATTTCATGATCATGGGGCAGGCCAACGTGGGACTGGTTCAGCCTTATCGCCACGTTCGCCTCGGGGTCGAAATCACGGCCGTCGCCGCAAAGTTCCTCGATTACGGTACCCTCGACTACGAAGACATCTATCTCGGGTGGATTATCGACACGTCTGAATCCGCAGGCACACGCAGGCTCCGCTATACGGTGGGCTTCGATATTCAGGAGGATACCGGAACCAATGATGCGCTCCAGGGGCGTGTCCGGGAACGGGACTACCGCGGGAACGCCCGGGTCAGCTATCTCCTCAGCCGCCAAACCAGCATCGGCGCCGGTTTTACCTACAACAAGCGGGATCCGCGCGGGGAAGTACTTCGCTATGAACCGGCGATCGACGATTTTGTCGAAGGAAATCCAGCGGTCGGTTCGGAGCGCTTCGGGTATTCGACCTATATCGACTGGGAACAGAGTCGGCGCCTCAGCTATCGTTTGACCGGAACCTACAGCAAAACCGAATTTGACAGCGATTTCCGCGCCGACACCGACACCTACGGGGCCAACCTCGGCGTCAACGGACAGCTCACCGCCAAAATTACCGGCAACCTGTCCGCCGGACTCCAGCGGCGAGAACGTGATGGCGAAAGCACTTCCACCACGCCCACCTTCACGGCGGGCCTGAACTGGGCTATGAACGAGCGAACCTCCGCCCGTATTTCCGCCACCAAACGTTTCGAAGCCTTGCTCGACGGTTCCGATTCCGACCGCACCTCGATCTCCATTTCCGCCAACCGCCGCCTCTCCCAGCGGATGTCCTTCTTCACGGGCCTCGACTGGACCTACACCGACTATGAGACGGTACGGAGCGATTCCAGTGACGAGGACGACATCGAGTTCATCGACCGGGACCGCAAAACCAGTCGAATCACGGCAACGGCAGGCCTCAGCCGCACGGTCGGAACCTGGGGCACCGCCCGCGCGTCCATCTCCTGGTCCGACTACCACTCCGATTACGGGACGGGCGACTATGATCGTTTCCGCGCTACACTCGCTCTCACTGCGCATTTCTGAGAAAGACCCGGCGGGGCTGACGGAGCGGGAGCCAGGTCGTGCTGTGCGGATATCAGCCCGGTTGCCCGTCGCAGCGTTCGCACAAGCCGCGCCCCTTGCCGTAAAAAACGGTTTCCTGCCCCGTGATCTCGAAGGATGGGGGCGCTTCGACCTCCACATCCGGGACGGCTCTCGGAAAGGTGAAGACACGATCGCAAGTCCGGCAGATGAAATGCGCACGGTGCTCGCCCGTGACGGGTTCGTAGCGCACCGGCTGTCCCGGATAGTCGGTCCCGACCAACTGTCCCGCCGCCACCATTTCCCGAATCTGCCGATATACGGTCCGCAGGCCCAGCTCAGGGAAGTGCTCGCGGGCCACCTCGAAAAGTTCGCGCGGCGTGAGTGGCCCACCGGCAGATTCCAGGGCGGTCATGATCGCTTGACGCTGCCGTGTTTGACGGATCATGCAGCCAACATTCCGGTTCAGACGCCCCGCAGGCGTTCCCGGCTCGCTCGACGGATTCTCTTGATCTTACTCTCCAGCAAGCGGATCTGACGCGCTTCCATGTGGTCGATGAAAAGCACGCCGTTGAGGTGATCGACCTCGTGCTGGACGACGCGCGCAAACCAACCCTGCGCCAGCAGGCGATGCGAAGCACCGTCAAGATCCTGATACTGGACTTCGATCGCATCACCCCGCGGAACTTCACCGCGAAGTCCAGGAAATGAAAGACAGCCTTCCTCCTCCGTCTGGGACGGCCCGGGAAGCACCCGCACCACCGGATTCACGAGGACCATCGGCATGATGATCTCGATCGGGGGACGCTTGCCATCGAGCTCATAGGCAAGGAGCTCGTCATCGATGTCCTTGATGTCGATTACACAGAGTTGAACGGGATACCCCACCTGCTGGGCGGCGAGACCGATCCCTTCCGCCGCGTACATCGTTTCCAACATATCGGCAGCGAGCTGCCGGAGGCCGTCGTCGAAGACCTTGACCGCCTCCCCCTTCTGTCGGAGCACGTCCTCCCCGTATTCCGTCACACGCAGGATCATCGTTCTTCAAATCAGCCGCCTGCCCAACAACTGTAAAGGGCAATCTCCAGCGGTTGCAATTACGCACGCAGTTCGACAGCCTTTCAACGAGATGCGACTTCCTCGTGGATTGCAGCCGGTTTTTTATGGTTTGTTGGCCGCCGCCTTTGCCTGGCTCGCATTGAGCATCCCGCTTCACTTTCGCGCGGTCTCACCCCTCGTCCTCGCGGAGGCCGCCAAGGGCACGCCCACCCTCGAAGACCTCGCAATGGATTTCCTTTACGCGGGGGACACGGGACCCGCCGAACTCATCCTTGCCGGCGGCTCGGCACGGGATGCCAATCTGCAAGCGCAGCTGCAGCAGATCCTTGCAGAACATCCCGACTATCAGCTCAGCGGGGGCCCGGCACCCTACTACGAGCAATGGCTGGAACGGGCTGGTCTCACTCCCGACACGGTGGAAGCCGGTTCCCGTACCGTCCTCGCCATGCTCCTGCCTGGCAGTCACCGCGAACACCTGTTCGGGTACCTGCGCCATTCAAGCAACCAGACCGTTCAGACCCTCCTCGCAACCCGGGAGTTGTCAGGCTACCAGAGATTCCTGCCTGTTTACTCCGCCGCCGGTCACCCGCTCGACGCGACCATCCTGACAACCGCACTGCTCGAACAAAGCGGGGCATGGAGTCCCGACATGTCGCGCTACATACGCGATCAAGCGGCACAATCCTCGCAGAATCCGGCGTCTCTCGCCCGCCTTGAAAACGTCTATCTCGCCCTCCTCACGATCGGCAAACGCACCAACTGGAAACAGCTCTCTGCGCTTCTCCAGCACGTCCGCTCTCCGGAGGAGCTGAACGATCTCAACGCCGCCACCCAGCTGGCGGAGGAGCGCTTTCCGACACTCTACGCAGCCGCCCTCCTGAGCGGGAACCCTGCCTCTGTCGCCCGTTATATTCTCGCCCGGCCGGAAGAAGGATGGCCGGTTGTGCAACTGGCGACCGGGATGGGACAGGGGGCGCTCGCTTCCATGTCAGCCTTCGATCGTCCGCTCTACGAAGCCCCCGCCTTCATGCATGCACTTCCCCTCGAACCCGGGCAGGCCTTCATGCGGGGGTTCAGCGAGAGCCAGCCGCAGTTTGCTCTGGGCCTCAAGGCGCTGCTCCTCATCATCGGGGGTTTTGCCTGTGCCCTCGCCGTCGAGACGTTCATCCGGCTCTTCACACGCCCTCTTCCGATCAATCGGGGCAAAGCGGTGCACGCCTTCCACCTCGTCAGCGCGATGACCCTCGCCGGCTTCCTCTGGATCGCCACCGAACCAAAACTCCTGCAATTTGATCCGAACGAAGCGGGCAGCCTTCGCCTTCAATTTGCCCAGATTGTACCCTCTGCTCCGTTCAATGAAACCGACTCAGAATCCACCATGATCGACCAAGCGACCATCCTTGTCCTGATCCTGTTCTTTGTGCTGCAGGTGTTGATTTTCACATTCAGTATGCTCAAGATCAACGAGATCCGACACTACCCAGGATCCGCGCCCCTGAAGCTGCGTCTGCTCGACAACGAGGAAAACCTCTTCGATCTCGGGCTTTACGTCGGCCTCGGCGGCACCGTTTCTTCGCTCGTCTTTATCGTCCTCGAATTTGTCGATGCGAGCCTCATGGCGGCCTATACGTCCTCCCTCTTCGGGATCGTTTTCGTCGCGATCCTGAAGATCTTTTTTCTGCGCCCGTTTCGACGTCGCCTGATTCTCGAAGCCACCGACAGCCGCCCCGCCACCTCCCTCGCCCCAGGATTATCGGACTGATCGCCCGTCGCCGCTTCCCGCCCCCCTCCGCTCCCGCATGAACAAGTCGATCCTGCTCATCATTTGCGATTTTCTCCTGCTGAGCATGCTTGCGCTGGTTGATTTTGACGCCACACGGGAACCAGCACCCGAGCTGGATACGGCGCCTGCTGTCGATGAAGGCATGCAGGACGACATGTTGGAACTGCTCCAGCTATCCCTCGAAAGTGAAGCCGCTCAACGGGAGGCCCTCGCAGCTGAAAAAGAAGCCCTCGAAGCCGCCCAAGTGGCCCTCGAAGAAGAGCGCTCGGCGCTCTCGGAGGACCTGAACCTGACCCAGGCGGAACGCGATGAACTCGCGGCAGAACGGGCGCGTCTCGAAGAAGAAGCCCGCCAACTCAGCGAACAGAGCGCCATCCTCGCAGAGGAAAAGGCAGCGACGGAAGCCGCTCTCGAGGAAACGCTCCAGTCGCGGGCTTCCCTCGCGGAAAACCTGGAAACAGAAGCCTCGCGGGCTCGAGCCCTGCAGGAGGAGTTGCAGGAGCGCCTCGCAGCCTTGGCTGAAGCCGAGTCCCTCCTCGACCAGACCACGCAGGAAGCACAGGAACTGACGCGCCAGAGACAGCAACTGGAAGGACAACTGCAAGTTGCCCAGACCGAGCGTGCGATTCTCCAGGAAAATCTCGCAACGGCCCGCACCGAAGTCGAACTCGCCCGCCTCGAACGACAGCGGGCTGAAGTTCGGTCCGAGCAACTGGCCATCGGCGTAACAGAGCTTGCCGAACGTTCCGGAGCGATCGAGGAGGAGATGCGCCGGGCCCAGCCGGTGTCCTCAAATCTCATTTTCTCCCGCTATGAGAATAACCGGCTGCCGCTCACCTTCGAAGCGACCCTCGACGCCTTCATCGGATCCCGGACGGAGACACATTCTCTCGATGCGGTTCTTGTGCGCGAAGGCGGACGGGTTCTGGCAGTCTTCGAGGCATCCCAGGGGCCTTTCCAGCCGTCTTCTCTCAATCGCCTTCGATCGGTCCACGGGAACTTCACGCTCGGAGGAAGAAACCTCGAAATCGTTGAAATCAGCTTTCTCGCCGCCGACCCACGCCTCATCGGCGTCGAGATTCCCGCGCGCTTCCTCGAGGGAACCGCCCTCACACCCTTCGAACTTGCGGAAGAACCCTTTCGCTTCCCCCAGGCCGTGCTGATCTCGAACCAGCTCGGCCTCTATGGTGAAACCGACTTTCGACTGGTCCCGGGTGGCCAACGATACCTCTCGGTGAACCGCAGCCTTTTCAGTCAACTGCGGGGTGAGTTTCAGCCGAGCCGTGGCGATTATGTCTTTGCGAAAACCGGGCGCCTGATGGGACTGATGGTGGAGCCCGAGCGCGGGGTGCTGCTCGAACGCTTGAACACGCAGGCCGAGTTGCCGATCGGTCCGCAATTCGATCGGGAAAGAGCGCGCGAACTCGGCTCCGCGCTCCTCCCCCGCCTCCCCCGCGTGCCGTAACCGGCGCCACTTTCGCTTCCCCTGCTTCGCTCCCGATGTTTGCATGGAAGGATGGCATCGTCTTCCGCCCTTTTCGAACACGCGCAGCGGATCCTTCCCGGAGGCGTCAATAGTCCTGTGCGGGCATTCCGCTCTGTCGGCGGCGCTCCTTTTTTCACGGAACGCGCCGACGGTGCGCGGCTCCATACCGTCGATGGACGCGAACTCATTGACTACGTCTGCACATGGGGTCCCGCCATTCTCGGGCACAATCACGCAGGTATTCGCGAAGCGGTCGTCGATGCCGCACAGCGCGGGACCAGCTTCGGCACGCCGAACGCGACAGAAGTGGCCATCGCCCAGAGGGTCGTCGATCTCGTCGACAGCGTGGAAATGGTGCGGTTCGTCAACAGCGGGACAGAGGCCTGCATGAGCTGCATCCGACTCGCTCGGGGTGCCACCGGCCGAAAAAAGATCGTCAAGTTTGCAGGCTGCTACCATGGGCACGCAGATTCCCTCCTCGTCAAAGCCGGCTCCGGTGCGCTCACCCTCGGCAATCCTGACAGCGCAGGCATCCCGGCCGAGCTTGCCGCGCTCACGATTGTCCTGCCCTACAATGATCCCGTTGCCCTGGAAGCCGCTTTTCAGGAACACGGCGACGATATCGCCGGAGTCATTGTAGAAAGCTACCCCGCCAACTGCGGACTGATCCTGCCCCTAGCGGGATTCTTGCAGACATTGCGGGCCCTCTGCGATCAATCCGGCGCCATCCTCATTTTCGACGAGGTCATGACGGGGTTCCGGCTCGCGCTTGGCGGCGTGCAATCGATCGAAGGCCTGCGACCAGACCTGACCGCGATGGGCAAGGTGATCGGCGGCGGGCTGCCCGTGGGCGCTTTCGGAGGTCGCCGTGACCTCATGGAGCATATTGCTCCTCTCGGTCCCGTCTATCAGGCCGGAACCCTCTCCGGTAACCCGCTCGCGATGGCCGCCGGACTGGCCGCCCTGACGGAACTGGAGACTATCCAGCCCTTCGCAGATCTCGACCGGAAAGCCGCGCGCCTCGCAGCCGCCCTGCGCACGGCTGCTTCCGACAAGGGGCTGCCTCTCCAGGTTCCGCAGACGGGCTCCATGTTTGCCCTCTTTTTCGCGGACGAGCCCGTGCGCAATTACGACGACGCCGTCAAGAGCACGACCTCTCATTTCAAGAAACTCTTTCACCATGCGCTCGACAATGGAGTCTACCTTCCGCCGAGCGCCTATGAGACGTGTTTTCTCTCCACCGCACACACCGACGCAGACATCGACCAGACGGCTGACGTCCTCTGCGGGGCCATCCGCGCGCTCTAAATTCATTGATGGGCTCTTTTCGTGTAAGGTTTCCGTGAAGGCGGATACTGATTTCCATGAGCGTGAATGACGAAAAGAAACAGTCCATGTTCCGCGAATGCGCCGAAGACCTCCGCCCGATGCTCTGGAGGATCACGGGCGCTTTTGTGGCGCCGGCCGAACGAGAGGATCTCCTCCAGGAGATGCTCCTCCAGATCTGGCTGGGGCTGCCACGGTTCAACGGACAGTCGATGCTTTCGACCTGGGCCTACCGGGTAGGGCTCAACACGGCGATGAGAAGCGCCCGGACGGAGCGACGCCATCCCACCCCGGAACCACTGCAGGCGCGGGCCGAAGAACTCGCTGCTGATGATCATGCGGAGTCCTCCGCCCGGCTCGCCGCCGTCTACGCAGCGTTGCGTCAGGTAACCGAACTGGATCGGGCGATCCTCCTCCTCGCGCTCGAAGAGACGCCCCGACGGAAGATGGCGGAGATCCTCGGGATCTCCGAAAACGCCGCCCAAGTGCGCCTGCACCGGGCCCGGCAACGCCTCAACAACATCCTTCAGGAGGAACCGCGATGAACTTTGAAGAGAGCAAGGAACACTGGAAAGCCAGCCACAACCAACCCCCCGACACCATGCCATTTGCCCGACAACTCGAACGGGTGCGCCTCGACGCCCGCACATTCAACCGTACGATCGTCTGGCGCGACGCCCGTGAGATCGCCGCCGCCGTTCTCGTGGCCACGATCTTTGTTTGGATCGGCCAATCAGCGCCCGCCCTCACGACGGCCTCCGCCTACCTGATCGCGATCGCTTCCCTCGGCGTCGCCCTTTTCCTCGTGATTGACCGCACGACGCAACGCCGGAAGCTGGCGGCTCTTCCCGACACGCCCCTCGCCGAAATCCACCGCGCCCTCGCTCAGGTGGAACACCAGATTCTTCTACTCCGGCGGGTAATCTGGTGGTATCTTCTGCCGCTCGCGGTGCCTGTTTTCCTCTTCGCCGTCGCCGTCGGTGTCGAAAGTCCGATGCCATGGCCCGTTCCGGCGGTGCTATTGGGCGGATGTACCTTGATCGCCTTTGCCGGTATCTGGAAACTGAATACGTGGGTAGTGAAAAAAGACCTCGCACCGAGGCGGGAGAGCCTCCTCCTTCAACTACGGGATTGGGAGGAAACGGCCGAGTCCGGCTGAGCGCCTTCCCTGACGTCCATCCGGACGCTCCGTCCGAAAAGAGATTGCCGTTTGTCCCTCATCCACGCTTGGGTTTCGGGCCGCACGCGCCCTTCTTCGGCCTCCGGTCAGGCTCTTCAATCGGTCCCGATTCGTAATGCCTTTGACTCACGAGGGATATCACGTTTCCACCATTACCAGAAATGGTGTCTGAATGTCTCTACTTCCACGGCGTCAAGGAACCCCGGAGGGTGCTTCCTTCCCACCCCACGGGCGGGCGTGAAACGGATTCATCCTCCGCTATCGAAGGCGTCGATACATTCTTCCATGAATTGTTCCATCTGGTCGGATTGTCACCGGATTCCTACCGCAGTCGTGCGCTCAACCGTCGGGTGCCCGCCTGCCTGCGATTCCTGCGGGTCAACGATTTGCGGGATGCCCGAGCAAAACTGAAAGCACGGCCTGAACTCGCGCCTGCGACGGTCAGCGTCGTCCTCCTCGGAGTCACCGACTTCTGTCGTGACGAAACCGTCTTCGCGCACCTCCGGAGCCTGGTCGTGCCCGGGCTTGCCTGCCTCGGTCGGCCACTTCGCGTCTGGAGCGCAGCGTGTTCTGATGGACGCGAACTCTGCTCGGTGGCGATCCTCCTGAACGAGGCGGGCCTCCTCGACGAGTCCGATCTGCTCGGTACCGACTGTCGCGAAGATGCCATCCGGCAGGCGCAGGCAGGCGAATTCCCGACCGAGTCGATCAACAACCTCGGGTCGTTCTGGAAACAACATTTTTCCCATTATCGGGGGAATGTGCGGCCGACCGCACGCCTGCACCAGAGCTTGCGCTGGAAGCAGGCCAACCTTCTCCAACAGGCAGAGCCGGGCCCATGGGACCTCATCCTCTGGCGCAACATGGCGATCTACCTCGAAGTCAACGCCGCAGAGACCATCTGGCATTCCCTCATCCGTGAACTCGCTCCCGGAGGGTTTCTCGTCAGCGGAAAAGCCGAACACCCGCCCGGGGGCGTCGCCCTCGAAAAACTTGGTCCCTGCATCTTTCGAAAACCTGCCTGAGCCCATGAAAACTTCGCGACCGTCTCTTTTTCTCGCAACTGCGGTTGTCGTCCTGCTTATCGCGGGATGGGGCTACGTCCGCGTCTTTCTGTTCGACGATACCATTTTGCCCCTGACCTTCGTTCTTCCGATCCTGTTATGCGTCTGGACCCGACGCCTCTGGCACGTCTGGTTGATGGCGGTTTCCTTTGTCCTCATGGCGCTCGCAAAGGTGTTCTGGGTCATGCCGGAAGACGTGGTTTCGACGCGTGGCGCGCTGCTCTATCTCGGAAGCACGCTCATCAACATTCTGGTCGGTGCGGTTGTCGTCCACGCAATCGTAGTCCTGAGGACCCATCTGGAACAGCGGAATGCGATGATCTCCGCCCAGAACGCAGAACTCGATGCGCAGACCGAAGAGGTCCTGCAGCAGAACGAGGAAATCAAGGCGCAGGCCGAGGAACTCGCCGAACAGAATGAGGAAATCGAGGCACAAAGTGAAGAGGTTACGCGGCAGAACGAAGATCTCGTTGACCTCAATACCCGGCTTTCAGGGCGTGAGGAGATCCTTGAAGGGCTGATCAAATCGTTCCGCCAAAATCATTCGACCGCAGAAATGTTGGCGGAGCTGTGCAAGCGCGCCCTCTCCATCATCGGGGCACCCGCCACAAGCGTGGGTATCCTCGAACAAAATGGCGGCCAGATGGAGCTCGCGTCGCAGGCTCTCGCGGCCGGTGAACCTTCACTCCCACGGGCATGGCCGCTATCCAACTCGATCGCCAGCGTCGTCCTGCGCGAGAACCGGACTGCCTATGTCTCCGACCTGTCGCAACGACCGGATCTTTCGGAGCCCTTCGGGAACGACCGCACGGTGCACTCAATGCTGGCAACGCCACTCTCGCACAAGCGTGGACCCGCTGGCTTGCTCGTTGCCTGCAGCCCTGAAGTCGCCCACTGGACAGAGGAGCAATTCCGGGTGATCGAGTGGATAGCCGCCCAAGGTGCACTCATGATCGAAACCTTGCGCAGCCAGCAGTCACTGGAGGAGCACGCGGCCGCATTGGAGGCGGCCAACCAGGCCAAGGATCGCTTCCTTGCGATGCTTTCCCATGAACTGCGCACACCCCTGACACCCGTCCTCGCAGCGGCGGGAGTTCTCGAGAAAGATCCTCGCATCCCGGCGGATGTGCGCGAAGACATCGCCATGATCCGACGCAACGCGGGCATCCAGAGCCGGCTCATCGATGACCTGCTCGATCTCACTCGCGTCAGTCGCGGCAAGATCGAGCTCGATCGTCAGTTGCATGCGGCAGATGATCTGCTTCGCGATGCGGTTCAGATTATCGACGGTGATATCGATGCAAAGTCCCAGCACCTGCAGCTTGAAATCGACGAGATCGAAGGCTGCGGAGTGGTCGGAGACGGGCCCCGCCTGCAACAGGTTTTCTGGAACCTCCTCAAGAACGCGGCAAAATTCAGCCCTCCCGGAGCCACCATCCGCCTCCATGCACAGATCCAGGACCAACGCCTCGTCGTGAAAGTGCACGATGAGGGCCTCGGAATCGCTTCCGAAGACCTCGAACGGATCTTCCTCCCCTTCGAGCAAACCCATAGCAAACCGAGGCAGGGAACGGAGGGTGGCCTCGGTCTCGGCCTCGCCATCGCCAAGGCAATTATCGAGATCCATGACGGCACAATCGAAGTGCAATCGCGGGGTCACTCACACGGCTCCACCTTTGTCGTCACCCTTCCCGCATCCGAGCTTCCCGATGCTCCGGCCTCCTCTCCGTGCGCCTCTCCCGTCCACTCCCCAGTCAACGGAGACGCGCCCCCACACATCCTCCTCGTCGAGGATCATGGCGACACCGGTAAGATTCTCAAACGCCTCCTGCAAAGTGCGGGATACACGGTGGAACATGCCGAAACCGCCGCCGAAGGTTACCGACTTTTCCAGGAAATGAATTTCGATCTCGTCGTTTCCGATGTAGGACTGCCCGACGAAAGCGGCATCGAACTCATGAAGCGGATGCGCTCCCTGCAGGCAGATATCCGGGGAATCTGCCTGAGTGGATACGGCATGGAAGACGACATCGACGCCTGTCACGAAGCCGGGTTCGGCGAGCACCTCACCAAACCCGTCGACTTCGGGCGCCTGCAGTCCGCCATCGCCAAGATACTGGCTTAGCTCGCAACTGGCGCAAGCGGCCTCCGTCGTACTACCCACTCGTTGAGAAGGAGCGCTCCCACGAGCACAGATCCTCCAATGCCGAGGCGCACCAGATCCGCTTCCCGGTTCCAGATCACGACGTTGACGATCAATCCGGCCGGGATGAGCGCGTTGTTCATGATCGCAAGTGCACCTGCATTGACGCGCGTCGCGCCGAAATTCCAGAGGAAGTAGCCGAGCCCGCTCGCGCCCACCCCGAGCCATCCCAGAATCCCCCACTGGAGGCCGCTCGAGGGGTATTTCGCAGTCCCGAAAAGGAGCCATCCGCCCGCCGCCACAACAAACGCACCGAGATAAAAGTATCCAAAAACCGAGTACTGGGGCACCGGCGCCGCCCATCGTCGTTGCCACGCCTTGTAGCCCACCTGCCCCAGGGCGAAACAAAGGTTCGACCCCTGGACAACGAGGAAACCGAGCCAGTATTCGTCCGAGAGTGCACCGTAGCGCATGACCGCCGCACCTCCCACCGCAAGCGCTGCCGTAACGAGGTAGACCGGCTTGAATCTCCGTTCCAGAAGATCGTAGAGCAACGTCACGTAGAGGGGCGTGAAAATCGTGAAAATCAGCACCTCGGGCACCGTCAGGAGGAGGAACGACTGATAGTAGAAAACGTACATCAGCCCAAGCTGTACGCCGCCAATCCCCATCAGCGGTAAAGCGACTGTGCTCAGAGCGGCCCGCCTCAGAAATGGCAGAAAAACGAGGGCCGCCAGCCCCACACGCGTCATGACCATGAACCATGGGTCCACCTGGCCGGAAAGATATACCCCAATCAGGCTGAACGAGAACGCCCACAAGGCGGTGGTGAACCAGAGGTAGCTCATTTCCGCGCAATATCGCGGGCCAATCGCCCTGAGCCGTCGAGTGAAATCCACCGGGAGCCCTGCGGACCGAAAGGATCGAGATTGGCCTTCCGTCCAAAGAGATCCACAACAGGAACTTTCCATGGAGACGAAAGATCACAACGATTCAATCCTGCCACTCTGGGACAGCCTCCGGCGCGTGTTCGGGTTCACCTCTGTGATCACATCGAGGCACGGTTCTCAAACCGGGTGGACCGGTGACGCCCGGGGAACGGTCGAAATCACGGAATCGGGCGATACCCTTGATTTTCTGGAGCGAGGGGTTTTTCAACCGGCCGCACGAAGCGCCCGAACGATTCGTATCCACAACCATTACCGCTGGCAACAGGAAGACCGGCGCTTGAAGGTCTTCCATTGCAGGCAGGGCCCTCCCGTTTTCATCGTCGAGCTGAGAATGGACTCTCCCGCACATTTCCGCAGCTGGGAACCCCATGTTTGCGGCGAAGACCGCTACCGCCTCGACCTCCACTTGGCGGACGCGGCCATCCACGCCGAATGGCGCATCACCGGTCCCCGAAAGAACGAGAAGATCGCGTGCACCTACTCCCACTGAAGCACGCTCTCACCTTATTTCGCTTCAGCAAAAGCCGCGAGGGTTGAGACAAATGTTTCGGGCAGGCCGAAGTCAAAGCGTTGGCTCGCGGTGATCTCACATGCGAGATAACCGAAGCGTTCCCGCTGAATCTGCTTGGCGCGGGTCAGCTGAATCTCGCCGTTGTCGCGAATTCCGTCCCGGATCAGCTCCTCCAGAATGTCGAAAATCGAAGGCGCGAGCGCATGCAGCCCAAACCAGCCGAGCCAGGTATCCGGGGGAAGACCGCTGACGTGCAGCCTCGCCCGGGCGGACTCCACGGAGGGTTTTTCAAGGATCGCGGCCACCTCGATCATCCGCGAGTCCGATTCCCAACGCTCACCACCAATCGTTCCGTATCCATAAAGCCGAGACGCATGCACGGGCGTGACGGCAGAAACGGAACGCCCGCCCCCTTTTGCATACGCCTCCACGACCTCCCGGTGGCACGATCCGCGGAAAAGATGGTCGCCCGTGCAGAGGAGAACCGGTTCGCCCGAGGCGAATGACCGCGCCTGATACACCGCATGCCCGAAACCCTCTGGCTCCGGCTGCTCAATGAAATGCAGGGCGGCGAGGATCTGCCGCATTTCTGCGAGTTCGTCCTCGTTCGCGGGTCCGGTCCGGATGGCATCGAGAAACGCTCCCCGCGGCCCCTCAAAATACGTGCGGATAGTCCGTTCGGCTCCCGGGCAGACGACCAGACCGATCACATCGAACCCGGCGCGCACGAGATCCCGCAGCTGCCAGTGGAGCAGCGGTCGGACGGAATGGTCAGGTCCCACGACGGGAAACAGTTCCTTCCTCATCGCGTGGGATGCCGGAAAGAAGCGGGTCCCGAGCCCTGCGACGGGGACAAGTGCTTTGCGGGGCGGCATCATCGCCGATCTGCGGGCGGATCGATCTGCATGGGAATGCATCTGAAGCTGCAGGCGATCCGCCGACAAGACAGAAACAGACGGAAACGTTTGCCCATCAACCGCGAAAGAATGATTCGATCTCTTCCTTTGTGCGCGTGTTCAGCACGTGTTGAGGCGTCAGCCATCCCTTGCGCGCGGCAATCACGCCAGCCGCGATCAGGCCC